>NZ_JBIUCG010000003.1:0-370402 GCF_044548645.1 Nocardia sp. NPDC051929
CCCCTAACCCTCCATGGTGTCCCCCCCACCCAAAACCACATACACCACGGGCCCCCCCCGCCGGGGGGGGGCGGGGGGGGGGGGCGGCGGGCGGCCCCCCCCCCCCCCCCCCACGGGTGTGAGCTAGCGCGGTGCGAGGAATCCGGTCAGTTCGAGCGCGACCGCGGCGGGATCGTCCTCATGGACATTGTGTCCGGCGCCCGGAATGATCCGCAGTGTCGAGTGGGGGATCAGCTGAGCGAGCGGCCGAGCCTGTGACAGGTCGACGACATGGTCGTTCTCGCCCCACAGGATCAGCGTGTCGGCTTCGATCGCGCTCGATTCTCGCTGTACTACAGCCAGATCGAGAGTGCGCGGCTGCTTCCACATCGCGGTCCGGTTCTCCGTGCGGCTGAGCGGAGTCCAATACGTGTCCGCCAGCTCATCGGTGAGAATCTCCGGGTGCGCGTAGGCCCCGCGCAGGCCCGCCACGTAGATCTCCTCGGTCATGACGGAGGCGGCGAGCTCGCCCGCACCGGGTTGGCGCATCAGCCGCATGTTCATGTTGAGGTCGGTGTCCAACACGAGCGGCGCGATGAGGACCAGACGATCGACCTGTTCGGGATGCCGTGCGGCCGAATCCACTGCGACCGAACCGTTCAGTGAGTGCGCGACGATGGACGCGCGGGTAATCCCGACCGCGGACATGAACTGCCGCAACGCGTCCGACATGGCCCCCACGTCGTATCCGAAGTCGGCATCGTGCGGCGTGGTGTACCCGCTGCCGGGCAGATCGACGGCATACACGGTGTGCGCGGTGGCGAGAGCCGGAATGATGTCGCGATAGGTGTACGACCACAGGGAGCCGCCGGGCAGGAGGATGACCGGCGGCCCTTCGCCCGCCTTCTGGTAATGGAAACGTGCCGACGGAGTCTCGACGTACTGCCCCTCTGCGAGAAACGTCGAATCGACCACTCGGGCTCCGCTCGGTTCGGCCCCGGCCGGCACCGCCATATTCGTCACCAGCAGAGCCGGTAGAACTACCAGCACCCGCCACCATCGAAACCGCCGACGCGGAGACCTGACGACCGACATTTGCTCTCCTTCGCTTCGATGCTCACGCCGCTTCGCGAGCCGTACCGGAATGGGTCGAGCGGACCCAGCTGTTCCATCCACTAGACGCGGGTGCCCGCCGTTTTGTGACGCCGCGGGTGCACCTCCCCCACCCAGAACACGTGTCCAGGTGGGGGTCTGCAGCCGGTCGCGTCGCACCGAGTCAGGCTGCGGGCGTGTGGCCTTGAGCCGCCGCCGAGAGCTCCTTCCACTCGGCCCAGGTCTCGAGCCGGTCGGCGTAGACCTGCGGAAGGATTTGATTTCCCCCGGAACCGAAGAACACGCGCAAAGGCGGGTTGGCGGAGTCCGCGATCTCGAGCAACGCCCGGCCCGCGGCGGACGGGTCGCCGGAATCGAGGCTCTGCGCGTAGGCGGCGAACGCCGCGCGGAGTCCCTCGTAGCGCGGGTCGGTCTGGGCGTGGACCGCTCCGGCGGCGCCGTCGGTCGCGTAGGAGCCGGGTTCGACCAAGGTCACCTTGACACCGAAGCCGGCGACCTCCTGGGCGAGGGAGTCACTCAGGCCTTCCAGCGCCCATTTGGAAGCGTGGTACGCACCACCGAGCGGCCAGGCGGCGAGACCACCCACCGACGAGATCTGGATGATGTGCCCTCTGCCTTGCTCCCGCAGATATGGCAGCGCGGCCTGGACGACCCATACCGTGCCGAAGAAGTTGGTTTCCAACTGATCTCGCAGTTGCTGCTCGGTCAGTTCCTCGACCGCGCCGAGTAGCCCGTAACCCGCGTTGTTCACGATGACGTCCAAGCGGCCGAAATGCGCGTGGGCATGCTTCACGCTCTCGAAGACTCCTGCCCTGTCGGTCACATCCAGCTCGAGCGGGAGCACCGCGTCGCCGTAGGCGGTGACCAATTCCGCGAGATGTTCGGTACTGCGAGCGGTCGCGGCCACCTTGTCGCCGCGAGACAACGCGGCCGCGACGAAGTTTCGGCCCAAACCGCGAGAGGAGCCGGTGACGAACCAGACCTTGCTCATGATGTCCTTCCGTTCTTTCTGCAGTGGCGAGCGCAGCGAGGAGGCCCCCTCACTGCCGATGTCCCGTGCTGCCGCACCGGACGAACACAAGATGTCGCCGACCCGCTCTTCGTAACGAAACCGCGGGGTGACGTGCGTCACCGCCGCCATGTCCGGAGCCGGGCCGACCTGCCGAACACCAGCGGCGGGGCGTGCATCATCCGGCCGGGTCCGATCACGATTCCGACCTACCCTGGTCCGGCAGCGCCCGCTTGCCGAACACCAGGTCACCTGGTCGCTCGGCGGTAGTGTGGTCGACCGTGTCCACGCCCGAGCAGCAATCCGATGCGCCGCAGCCTTTTCCCGATATAGAGCCGTATGCCCGCGGGCTTCTGGACGTCGGGGACGGACAGCGCGTCTACTGGGAGACCAGCGGTAACCCGCACGGTAAACCGGCGTTGGTCGTGCACGGCGGACCGGGCGGCGGCGGGCGGCGCGGCTCGCGGAAGAGTTTCGACCCGGCCGCCTACCGGATCGTCCTGTTCGATCAACGTGGCTGCGGCGAGAGTCTGCCGCATGCCTCCGACCCGTCGGTCGACCTCACGCACAACACCACGCATCACTTGATCGCGGACATGGAACGTCTGCGCGAACACCTCGGAATCGACCGGTGGTTGCTCTTCGGCGGTTCCTGGGGATCGACGCTGATCCTCGCCTACGCCCAGCGCTACCCCGAGCGGGTCAGCGAGATCGTGCTGGTGGGGGTGACCATGACCCGGCAAGAGGAGATCGACTGGCTCTACCGCGATGTCGCGAAACTCCTGCCCGCACAGTGGGAGACCTTCCGCACCGGCGTTCCCCTCGCCGACCGCCACGGCGACCTCGTCGACGCATATCACCGACTGATCGAGAGCCCCGACGCGCCGACCCGCGAATCGGCGGCGCGGCGGTGGTGCGCGTGGGAGGACGCGGTGATCGCGCACGAGAACCTCGGCAGCCCAGGGCAATACAGCGCGAAGCCGGACGCGGCGCGAATGGCCTTCGTGCGAATCTGCACGCATTACTTCGCCAACGCGGGCTGGCTGGAGGACGGGCAGTTGCTGCGTGACGTGCACCGGCTCACGGGCATTCCCGGCGTGCTGATCCACGGCCGACTCGACCTGAGCGCCCCGCTGTACACCGCCTGGCAGCTGGCCCAGGCGTGGCCCGACGCGGAACTACAGGTCATCGACGATTCCGGGCACACGGGCAGCACGGCCATGAGCGCCGCCGTCCTGCGGGCGATCGCCCGGTTCGCTCGGTAGCTCGCTCCGGCCTCGGCCGGGAATTTCGCCCGGTGAGGGTCTTAAGTCCCGACCATCAGGGGCCACCGCCCCCGGTGCGGACCGGGTCCCCGCTGCGAATGTGGAAGACGATCCTGTCGCAGCCGCAAACGGAGACGAAATGAGCACACCAGCCGACCGTCAGTCGATCGTCGTGGGAATCGACGGCAGCCCGACCGCTGTGGGTGCAGCGCGCTGGGCCGGAGCCGTCGCGAATCGGCAGCGCGCCACGCTGGTGCTGCTGGGCGTGGTTCCCGCCCTCGACTACCCCATGACCTCCTCCGCTCTGGCCGAGGTCAATCTGCTACCCGAACTCCGCGCGGCGGCGAAGCAGAAGGTCGAGGAGGCATTCGACGCCGTGCGCGCCGATCAGCCGGACATCGAGATCCACCGGACCGTCGAGGACGGCTCGCCCGCGCGCGAGTTGATCAAGCACAGCGCGGAAGCGCGCATGGTCGTCGTCGCGGCGAAACACCAGGACCGGCTCTCCACGCTGTTGCTGGGATCGACCGCGCTCACGGTCGCGAACAAGGCGGCCTGTCCGGTGACCGTGTGGCGAGGCAGGCTCGACCGGCCACAGCCGGACGAGCGGCCCGTGCTCGTCGGCGTCGACGGGAGCCCGGGTAGCTCCGCGGCGCTCGGCGAGGCGTTCGAGCTGGCGTCCACACTCGGCGTCGAAGTGACCGCCTTGCACGCGTGGAACGACCCGGACCTGCTGCAGTGGACCCCGGTGCCCGACGCGTGGGATGTGCTGGCTCAGCAGGAGGAGGCACTACTGTCCGAATGCTTGGCCGGATGGTGCGAGAAATACCCGGACGTCACGGTCACCAAAGTGGTCGAGAAGAACACGCCCGCGCAGGCGCTGCTCGCACACGCCGAGAAAGCCCAACTGCTGGTGACCGGCAGTCGTGGGCACAACCGCCTCACCGGACTCGTCCTCGGATCGACGAGCCAGAACTTGCTGCATCACGCCGCGAGCCCGGTGGTGATCTGCCGTGAGCGGTAGGACAGCGGTCGTGGGCGTGCGCGCGGATCAGTCCACGTCCGCCGCTGACGCCTGGACCACCCGCTGGAGCGCGCGCAAGTCCGCGTCCAGCGTGCGGAACAGCCAGTACACGGCGACGAACGCGAGCCCGCCGACCGCGCACAACCCGAGGACCGAATCGCGCACCAACGGAAGTTCCTCGGGTTCGAGCAGGCTGAATCCGGCCAGCACCCCGACCAGTGGCACGGACGCCGTGACCGCGAGATAGATCGTGGTTCTGCGGCGCAGCGTGCGGATGACGCCGAAGTCGTGCGCCGTCGTGCGGCTGTAACGCAAATAGATCGGATAGACACAGCGGACGATGTAGAACGTCGACAGGAAGAACGTGTAGGCGACGGAGATGACAGCCGCCATGAAAACGGTCATCGCCGCGTGGATCACCAGTCGCGCCGGAAGATCGGTGAGCCAGAGGCAGAGGAACACCCCCGTCACCGTTGCCGTAATCCCGGTCTGAAAGGTGTTCAGCGCACACATGTCCCCCCAGAACAGTGTTCGCGACCGCACTCGCGCGAGCAGTGCCTCGTCGTAGCGTCTGCCCTCGCGCAAGCCGCGCGGAACCGCGAGCAGATCACGCGACATATACGCGTAGATCACGATGGACAGCGGGCAGGCGATGAGGACGAAGACGTATACGCCCATGTTGAGCTGCGAGTTGGTCGTATCGGGCAGGCGCTCTCTGATCAGGTCCTGGACGTGCACGGCCATGTAGATCGTCGCCAGGCCGACACCGACCAGCGAGGACAACCACAGAACCGGAGTGGGCCTGCTCGCGAGCCGTGCGCGCCAGCTGTCCGGGGGCGGATAGACGAGATCGCGGGCCCGCTGCTCCAGGCACAGGTCGAGTTGTTGCGCCAATTCCGAGCCGGACGAGTAGCGGTCCGCACGGTCGGGCGACAGACATTTCAACAGCACGCGCCGCAGCGCCATGGGGCAGTCCGGGGGCAGCTCCGACAGGAACGCCGGACCGATGGGCCGGCGCCGCAGTGCGATCATGCGGGCCAGCGACGTCTGCGAATCGCCCGCCGACGTCTCGTCCGCGAAGGGGCGGCGCCCGGTGAGCAACTCCCACAGCATGACGCCGAGCGCGAAGATGTCGCTTCGCGTATCCAGTTCCACGGCGGTCGCGGGCAGGTCGGGGTGGCAGGCCTCGAGTTGCTCCGGCGACATGTATGCCAGCGACCCGCCGAAGTACGCCAACGGGCTGGTGCCCCGGACACGTTTGCTGAAGCTGACGTTGAAGTCGGCCAGCTTCGGAATCCCCTCGGCGCTCAGCAGCACGTTCGCGGGTTTGATGTCGCGATGCAGCACCCCACGTTCGGACGCGTGCTCCAGCGCGTCCGCGAGCCGGCGCCCCAGCCACACCACGGTCTCCGGCCAGGTCAGTCCGGCGATCCTGGTCCGGACAGCGGACTCGGTCGGCCGCACCTCGCCCTTATCTGCCAGCACCTTGTCGATGGCGTCCAGCAGCAGTTGCCCACTGCGACGTTCGGGCAGCGTCGTGCGCGACAAACGCAGCACGTCGAGCAGCGTTCCGCCGGGCAGATACTGCATGTAGAGCAACTTCAGCTCGCCGTCGGCGATGAGTCGCTGGTCGAAGATGCGCACGATGTACTCGTGGTCGAGCTGGGCGAGCGTCTGCGGCTCGTTGCCGTGGTTGTGCGAGATCTTGACCGCGACCAGTCGCTGCATCGATTGCTGCCGCGCGAGGTACACCTGGGCGAAGGCGCCGACCCCGATGCGCATCAGGAGGTCGAAATCGTCGACTCGATCGCCGACGTCGATGGCGTCGAGCGCGACCTGGGCGCTGGGACGAGCGATCATCGTGCTGCGGTAGTCGCTGGTGATCCGGTCGAGCTCCGGATCGGCCGCCGTCGCGGTGGCGGTGCCGTCCGAATCGGCGGCGTCGCGGCGGCCGCTGCGGCGCATGGCGTGGAATTCCTCGTAGACCAGATCGGCCGGGAACGGAGCGCTGCGCAGCTCGGGGAATTCCGCGCGGTAGTCGATCAGCCGTTTGGGGAAGTGGTAGCGAAGCCAGCGGAACTCGAGGTCCACCTTGATCAATTCGATCAGCATCGTGTGCCGATCGGCCGGTTCGCGGGGCAGATAGGAGGACAGATCGGGCGGGAATCCCGACGCCCAAGCCTCGGAGAATCGCGCCACGGCGGCGGCGAGCGCCGCACGGGTCCGTTCCGCCGAATCGGCGAGATCGATCGGTTCGCGCATCGGTAGCTCGGAGTCAGCCGTTGCCGGTCAGACGGCGGCTACACACGATGCGCCCTTGCCTCGCAGGTGTTCCACATCAGCTCCTTGACGTCGAATTACCCTGCTCAAGGGTATCGCTCCGCGCGCGGGTGTCGCGGCATCCGCGCAAACGCCGCCGATGGATTGCTCAGCGGGCACTCGCGCCCCGCGCTCGACTCGGGTTGGGTCGCCGTCCGCTCGTCCGAACTGCCGGGAATGGCAGCGCCGGGGTGGTGCTCGAGACCACTGGTATCCGCTCATCCGGCGGGAACGGGCGGCGAAAACCTCCCACGAGTAGAACGCGCGCCGCGACACCTAGGACACCGCCCCGCACATCTGCACGGCGGCCGATATGCCCGGCAAACCTCGACTTCCTAGGTGCGGCGGGGCCAGCGCTCGACCTGGACACCACGATCCGTCTCCGAGTACACCGGGGCGGTCGACGGAAGACCGGCCGATAGATCGGACGCCGGGCAGCGCCGAGAACGCCGGAAGCGCGGTGAGCATGTCCGCCGCGCGCCCGTCGGCCCGGTGAACGTAGCGCTGAGGAAAAGCGCAACCGGGACCGCCCATAAGCGGACAGGGTGACGCGACGAGTTGGGCCAGGACGGGAACCGGACGCGGACCGCCGGACCTGCGTCAGCGCCTTCGCATCCTGACCCAGCCGAGTGGGCACGATGATGCGGCCGGGTCCCGATTGCACGGGCAGCGCGTCACCCCGCCGAGTCCGGCTCGGCGCTCGGACGCCGCCGCGTGCGCTGCCAGGCCGAGCGCTGCTCACGGGTCGAGGAACAACCGCTCGTTCGGCAGGCGGGGCAGGCCCGTCGGATCGCCCGGGAGCACCGTGGCCGCGTCCTCGTAGTGGCGGGCGCGCCACTCCTGGACGAAAAGTGCGGCAGCGCTCGCACAGGCCACGAAGTTCAGACGCACGTCGTGGAATTGGACCGACACATGGACATCGGGCTCTTCCGGGCGCGGCGACCGCTGCTGCGGCCCGGTCACCACCGGCGTCCCGCGCGTACCCGGATCGCCGCGACGACGACCGAACCCGACGGCCGGAACGTATCGCGCGGCGGTTCCACCCACACGCGGAAGCACGGCGACCGGTCGGCGGGCGACGGCAGGGCGATCTGCGCGCCGCAGCGCGCGACCGACACGTCCAGCCGGAACAGCTCGGCGAAAAAGCCGACTTCGTCGGGCAGGTCCGGCCGCACCAAATAGGTCCAGCGCTTCGAGCGTGGATGCGAGATGATCGGCCCGAGCGCAGACCGCCGGACCTGCAGCAGCGCCTTCACCTCTTGGCCGAGCCGAGCGGGCATGGTGATCGCGCCGACTCTGCCCGCGGGCACGACGATGCGGCCGAGTTCCGGTTGCACGGCCGCCGGAAGCCCGCACTGCCGGTAGAAACGGCACCGGCTGGCCGGGGTGTCGGCCGCCGGATCGCACAGATCGCTCACCGCGTGCCCTCCCGCCCCGCCGCACCGGGATCACCGACGCGGTGCGAGGCCGTCGCGCGCCGATCGTGTCCGCGCAGCGGTCGCGACGGCATCACGTCGAGGCGCGGTCGGTTGCTATCGGTGCGTCGCGGGCGGCGACGGCGGAGTCGATGTGCGTGGCACTGGACGGCTCGCGCCCGGAAACCGTTGCGACCCAGGTGTTCCGCTAGGGATAGCGTGGAGCCGGGCGTAAACGACGACGCTGCGCGAATCGCACCGAATTCGTTTCGATCACCGGTCGCCATCGTCGCGATCGCGTCACCATGCCGCTTCACGAACGCGTTCCACGCGAAATCGACTGCCACTCCCCGCATCACGTTTGCCTTCCCCTGCTCATCGCGTTGTGAGCACCCGCGCCCTGGAGCGCAACCGTTGTCGCGCGCACCGACGTGCCCGTCCCGAGGGCGAGTGCTCGCGACAGCTTGGCGGGCTGCCGAACCCGCATTGTCCCGGTGCGGGACACCTGGCGGCGCGTCTAGCATGAGGTTTCGATCAGCATCCGGCGAGGGAGAGCCGATGAGCGAGGGTCAGGGGAACGACGAGGGCCGGTACATCGGCCGACAGGTGCGTGCCATTCGCGCGCGCCGTGGGATCTCGCAGCAAGTGCTGGCCGATCGGGTCGGCGTCAGCCGGGGCGCGATCGCCAAATACGAGAACGGCGAGCGCCCCATCGACTCGCGGCGGACCCTGCACGCCCTCGCCCAAGCACTCGGCGTCGCGGTCGGTGATCTGACCGGCGATCAGGACGATCGGTTCGACCCGTCGTCGGCCGGGTTCCACGCCGCGGTGCCCGCCATCGAAACCGCGCTCTGGACGCACGGGAACACCACGGTGGACGGCCCACCACGAAGCCTGGACGAACTCACGGCCGCGACGAAGTACGCGGCCGAACTGCGGCGCGCATGCGACTACGCGAAGCTCGGGCCAATGCTCGCGCCTCTACTGACGGACTGCTACCGCCATACTCGGGACGCGACCGGCATCGACCGGGACCGCGCCTGGGACGCCCTCGCGGCGGCCGCCTATCTCACGGCACAATCGGCGTCGCGGCGCGGGTATCCAGCACTGGCGTGGACAGCCGCGCAGGAAATCGAGCGCGCTACCGAGAAGATCGGTGGCACATCTGGGCCGGCGACAGCCGCCTACACCCGGAGCCAGACGCTCCTGGGGCGCCCCGGCACCCTGCCCACCGCACTTCAGGACGCCGAGACCACCGCCGAGCGGCTCGCGCCGGAGGTGCGCTCGGTCGAGGAAATCGAGACCTACGGCATGCTGCATCTCCAAGCCGCGCTCGTCACCGCTGCGCTGGGCGGCGACCCGGCCGACCACTTGAACGAGGCGGACGAGCAGGTCGCTCGACTCGAGCACGCCGACGCGAACAACACCCTCCTGCGCAACCCCACCTTCGACGCGACGAACGTGATCCTCTGGCGCATGTCAGCGGCAATGGAGAAACGCGAACCAGGCCAAGTCCTCGAACTCGCCCCCACCCTCGACCCGCAAACCATCCCCGCCGAAGGCCGCAGAGCCCAATACTTCGTCGAGATCGGCCGAGCCCACGCCCTGCGCCGCGACTACCACAACTCCCTGCACGCCCTCCTGCGCGCCGAACACATCGCCCCCCAGCAAGTCCGCGGCATGACCCACGTCCGCGAACTCGTCGGCCACATGATGCGCACCGCCCACCGCAACCTCACCACCGGCGACCTCGGCCGCCTCGCCAAACGCATCGGCGCGGTCCCCTCCTGACCCATACCCCGGGCAACATATGCATCGGCCACAACAGGTTTCAGGTACCACGCGCGTCCGGCCTCGGCGGACCGGAGATGGGCGACATCCGAACGCAGGTCCGGCGGCATCCGATGCCGCACCCGTTGGCTGGCGGACGTCTAGGTCTCGAGTCCTGCCAGGATTATGCGCATCCCGGCCCGGAATTCGGCTGTCGGGTCGCTCGAGGCGGCGGCGTACGCGATCTCGATGAGCTTGGGGAACTGCTCGGGCGGCAATGCCGCGATCCGGTCGGTGATCGTCGTGAGGTCCTCGCCGCGCGCCACGGATAGCGGGCCGACGAGTTCGGCTTGCGCGTATCCGGTGATGAAGCCGGACACTGCGCGGAACGCCACCAGCAACGCGGTTCCTGATCTGCCGCTACGCGCGAGCGCCTGCAACAGGGCTTCGGTTGGCCGCAGGGTCGCCAGGTCGAGGCTGCGCCGAGTGAGAATCAGTGGGATCGCATGGGGATGTGCGCGCACGGCGCGCCACATTCCCTCGGCGACGACAAGTACCTCGTCATCCCAGTCCATGGACGGCGTGGCGTCCCAGTGCGCTTCGGCCATGACGGCCTCGGTGACGAGCTGCTCCAAACCTTCCCGTCCATCGACGTAGTTGTAGATCGTCATCGCACCGGTGCCCAGCGCCGACGCGAGACTGCGCATGGTCAACCCGGCCAGGCCATGGTCGTCGACCAAGGCCAGTGCCGCGGCTTGCAGCTGCTCGCGCGCGAATTTCCTGGGGGCGGGCATACTTCTCCTTGTTTAAGTACAACGTACGTGTTTAACTGAGCATGTTCACGTACAACGTACCTATATCGAGGTGTCATGACCATTCGCACCACCTTCCCTTCCGGCCGCGACGAATGCGCGGTGTGGCTGACGCTTCCGGACGGCCCAGGTCCGCATCCGGCCGTGGTGCTCGTCCACGGCGGTGGCGCAACGCACGACATGATGCTGGCCCAGTACGAGAAGTGGTTCTCCGACGCGGGTCTTGCCGTGGTGGCCTTCGACTTCCGCCACCTCGGAGAATCAGGCGGCATGCCGCGCCAGCTGGTGAGTCAGCGCCGTTACGCCGAGGATGTCGACGCCGCCGTGGCTTTCGCCCGCTCCCGCCCCGAACTGGACGCTCACCGGATCGCGTTGTGGGGCACGTCGTTCGGCGCCAGCCACGTGCTGGCCGCAGCCGCACGCCACGACGACCTTCGTGCGGCGGTGGTTCAGTGTCCGGTCTTCAGTGGGCGAGCCGTGGTGTCACGGGCGGGGGTGCGGCATCTGTTGCGGTTCACGGTTCCGATCGCGTCCGACCTGGTGCGTGCCGCACTCGGTCGGTCGCGCCGTTACGTCCCCTTGGTCGGAAAGCCAGGGGACCTGGCGTTCGTGAACCAGCCCGGCGCTCTCGAGGGGTGGCAGTCGGTGACGCCACCAGGTTACGGCTTCGACAACCGGATCACGGCGGCCTCGGGACTGGGCATGTTGTTCTACAACGCCGCGTCCGCCGCGCCGCGCGTGCGCTGCCCGCTGCTGGTGTGCGCCTGCGATCGAGAAAATCTCATCGACCCCGCCATCGCGGGGCGGGTGGCCGCCACCGCGCCACGGGCAACCCTGAAGCATTACGATGCCGACCACTTCACCGTCTACCATCCGCCGGCTGTCGATCGGATCGTTGCCGATCAGATCGAGTTTCTCACCACGCATCTCGCGTCGAACGCGTAACGAGAGGAGTACACCGGTGCAGCGTATTCACGACGTCCTCCATGGGGCGGCCACTACTGCCGCAGATGCTGTCGGCTGGATCGCGGACGACAGGAAGATCCGGTTCGCTGAGATGGACGCATGGTCAGACCGGGTCGCCAGCGGATTGCTGCGGCTGGGCATCCGGCGGGGTGATCGCGTCGCCGTCAACGGGCCCAACACACCCGAGTGGCTAGCGGTGTACTTCGCAGCGGCCAAAATCGGTGCGGTGGTGGTCGGGCTCAGCGTCCGATACCGGGAGACCGAGTTCGCGCGCATCCTCGGCGATTCCGGGTCCCGAGCGGTGGTCACCGTGCCGTCCAGTGAGGGAATCGACTTTCTGCAGATGCTGGCCGGCCTGCGAAATCGTCTTCCGCAGCTGGAATCCGTAGTGACCTTCGGCGCCGACGGCGACCACCCGCTCGATGAGCTCTGGTCGACATCGGCGGACACCGTGGCGCTCGCTGAAGCCAAGGACGCGGTCCGCGAGGACGATCCGGTCATGATCATCTATACGTCCGGGACAACCGGCCGGCCCAAAGGTGCGGTGCAGACGCATCGCGGCCAACTCGCAGCCGCTACCGCACAAGCGGAGCACATGCGGCTCGGACCTGGCGACACGCTACCGGTCGCCGTGCCGCTCAACCATGTCAGCGGCATCACCTGTTGCGTACTCGCCGCGCTGGTCACCTGCGCCCGCACCGTGCTGCTGCCGACGTTCCAGCCCGCGGCCGTCGCCGACCTGTTCCACTCAGCGGACCTCACGATCTGGGTCGGGGTACCGACCATGCACATTCTGCTACTCGACCGGTCTCGGTTCACCACGGTGGACACAGCCGCGGTTCGGCTCGTGGTCACCGGCGGCGCCAACGCCGAACCAGCCTTGCTGGAACGTTTGACCAGATTCTTTCCGAACGCCACCGTGATGAACCTCTACGGGCTCAGTGAGTCCTCGGGTGCAGTTGTGATGACCCCGTGGGGCAGTGACATGGAGTCGACCGTGCGCGCGATCGGCCGACCGCTTCCGAACGTGCAGATCAAGATCGCCGATGCCGACGGGACCGAAGTCGCCATCGGCGAAGCCGGCGAACTCCTGCTCCGTACCCCTTCGGTCATGGCGGGCTACCACAACATGCCCGCGGAAACGGCCGACGCCATCGGTAGCGACGGCTGGCTGCGCACGGGCGACATAGCCTGGACCGACAACGACGGCTTGATCACCCTGCACGGCCGGGCCAAGGACATGTTCGTCCAAGGCGGATACAACATCTACCCGGTCGAAGTCGAGAACATACTGGCGGAGCACCCGCAGGTCCTCATGGCGGCCGGTATCGGTGTACCCGATCCGGTGCTCGGCGAGATCGGCCGCTACTACGTTGTCCTCACGCCGGACGCTCGGCTCGCCGAAGGCGACCTCGAACGATTCTGCGCGGACAGAATCGCGGATTACAAGGTCCCCAAGGAAATCATCATCATGCCCAACCTTCCCTTGACTCCATCCGGCAAGGTGCACAAGGCCATACTTCGCAACGAATCAGCGCAACCGGGCGCCGCGAGTTGACCGGTCCACTGGCGGTGGAGTGATGCTTCCCGTGCCATCCAACCGCTCCCGTCGGCATGGCACCATGAAAGTCGTGGACGCCAACGGAAATCCCGTGCTGTACGCCCTCGTGACCGGTTCGCCCCCCGCCCGCGATGTCGGCAAGTTGATCGCCCTGGCCCAGGCCGACGGCTGGGAGGTGTGCGTCATCGCCTCGCCGTCGGGCACCGGGTTCATCGACGTCGACGCGCTGCGCGCGCAGACCGGTTATCCCGTGCGCAGCCAGTACAAGGAACCCGGCACACCGGATGTGCTGCCACCCGCCGACGGCATCATCGCCGCACCGCTCACCGGCAATTCGATCGCGAAATGGGCTGCGGGGATCTCGGATACGCTCCTGCTCGGTCTGCTGGTCGAAGGGCTCGGCAAGGGCCTGCCCATCGTCGGCGTGCCGTACTCGAACCGGGCGCAGATCAGCTTTCCCGCGATCCAGGAGGGGATGCGCAAACTGTCCGAGTGGGGCGTCACCATCGTGATCGGCGAGGGCGAGCCGCACGAGCGGGGCACCGGAGAGGCGCGCCTGCCCCTCTTCCCCTGGCAGGCGGCCTGGAAAGCGCTCCTCGAGCATCCACGCCGGGACGGGGCCGCACCGAATCGGCCGTAGACAGCGACCCTACTCAGCCCACCGGGGCATTCGGTCCGATCCACTGGTCGAACAACCGATCCACCGCGCCGGTCGCGAGCTGGGTGGTCAAGTACGCGTCCAGTAAGGCCGCCAGAACGGGATCGTCCTTGCGCACCAACAGCACTTTCCCGAACGAGTCGAACGGCGCTTCGGGATGCAGCACTTGCAGATCCGGATGCTGACGAACGCGGTAGCGGCCCTCGACCGAATCGGTGACGAACACGTCGGCGCGGCCCTGCTCGATCTCACCGAAGATCGTCAGATTGTCCGGCCACAAGGTGAGTTGCGCGGCGGGGAAGTTCTTGCGCGCGAAATCCTCGTTCGTCCCGCCCCGATTGGCGATCACGCGAACACCGGGACGGTTGATCTCCGCGACGGTCGAATACGCCGCGCCGTTCGCGCGGTGGGTGATCGGGGCCTTGCCGTCGGTGCCGTAGGTGATCGAGAAGTCCGCGAACGCGCGCCGCGACGGCAGGTCCGAGATGCCCCCGACCGCGAGGTCGCAATTCCGTTCGGCGAAGTCGGTTTTCAGCGTCGCCCAGGTGACGGGCACGAACTCGATCGGACGGCCGAGCAGCGCGGCGAAACCCCGCGCGAGATCGACGTCCACCCCGCGGTGCTCGCCCGCGTCGTCCCTGATCGAGTACGGCGGATAGTCGCCGGGCGTGCAGGCGCGCAACGCGTTCGGGGCCTGCGCGGCCGCGGGAGTCGCCACGGCGGCGAGCACCGTCCACCCGGCGATCAGCACCGCGCCGATCCGGCCGAGCAGCGTCAGACTACGCAACGATCACTTCTCGTTGCGCGCCTTGGGGAAACGGGCCTGCTTGGCGACCCAGCCCGCCATCTTGGCCCAGTGCCCCTTGCGCGGGGTGACGATCGAGGTGAGCTCACGATCCCATTCGTCGGCCTCGGTGAGACCGTCGATCGTGGCGACCAGTTCCTTGGCCGTCTCCAGGTCCGGGACCACGCGGTCACCGAGCACACCGTCGGAACCGACCAGGGTGACCCGCACACCAGCGCGACCGATCGGCTGGAGCACGGCCGTGGCGGAACGTCCGTGATCGGCGACGAACCCCTTGACGGACTCGACGAGGGCGCCCGACAGCTTCTGCGGCGCCGTGGCGGTTTCAGAACTCATGGCACGCAGTTTACCGACCGGTAGGCAGCGTGCCCGCCGCTCGGGTGTAGAACTGGATCTCATGCACGCCATTCAGGTTTCCGAACACGGTGGTCCCGAGGTCCTGAAGTACGTGGAGGCGCCCGATCCGCGGATCGGACCGGACCAGCTCCTGGTCGACACACAGGCGATCGGCGTCAACTTCATCGATACCTACATCCGTACCGGACGCTATCCGCAGGACGTCCCCTACGTTCCCGGCGCGGAGGGCACCGGCGTCGTCGCCGAGGTCGGCTCGGATGTCACGGAGTTCGCGGTCGGCGACCGGGTGGCCTGGGCCGCCGCCCCGGGCAGCTACGCCCCGAAGGTCGCGGTGCCCGCCGCCGTCGCCATCCGGGTACCGGATGGCGTCGATCCGCCCGTGGCCGCGTCGGCGCTGTTGCAGGGCATGACGGCGCACTATCTCATCGAGTCCATCTACCGGCCCGAGCCAGGGGAGGCGGTGCTCGTGCACGCGGGCGCGGGCGGTGTCGGGCTGATCCTGACCCAGCTCCTCAACGCGCGCGGCGTCCGAGTGATCACGACGGTGTCCTCCGACGAGAAGGAGACGCTGTCGCGCGCGGCGGGAGCCGACGAGGTGCTGCGTTACGGCCACGGACTGGCCGGTCGCGTGCGCGAGCTCACCGACGGCGTCGGCGTGGCGGCGGTCTACGACGGCGTCGGCGCGGCGACCTTCGAGTCGAGTCTGGCCGCGCTGCGCGTGCGGGGCACGCTCGCCCTCTTCGGGGGCGCGAGCGGTCCGGTGCCGCCGTTCGACCTGCAACGGCTGGGCGGGGCCGGTTCGCTGTTCGTCACCCGTCCCACGTTGATGCACTACATCCGGGACCGCGCCGAACTCACCTGGCGCGCGGGCGACGTCTTCGACGCCATCGCGCGAGGCACGCTGAACATCCGGATCGGCGCGACCTACCCCCTCGCCGACGCCGAGCGGGCACACCGCGACCTGGAAGGCCGCAAGACCACCGGTTCCATCGTCCTGCTGCCGTGAGCCACGGGCGCGGGACGGCCCGAAGGGCCGTCCCCCGCCCGCTCAGTAGTCGCGGCCGGTGAGACCGCGATAGATGAACCGGGTCAGGCCCTCCACGGCCTGTTCGTCGGTCAACTCGACGCTCCCCTCTTCCACCGCGACCAGCAGACTCTGGGTGAGCATGAACATCATCGCCAGGCTGGCGTCGGGCGTGCTCGGCAGCCGCAGGCCCCGGTCGGCGAATCCTTCGACGTGGTCGGCGATGTCCGCGCGCTGTTGTCTGCCGAACCGCGCGACCATGTGCGCGAAGTCCTCGTTGACCAGGGCCGCCTGATTCACCGCGCGCAGCACGGGCCCGTGCTCCCGCGCGAAGGTCCAATACCCGGCGACGTGGTAACGCACCGCCTCCGGGTCGCTGAAATCCGGGTTGTGATCGGGTCCTTCCGCGCGCTCGTCCCCCGCCGCGGCCAGATCGCTCAGCAGCGCTTGGAGCAGTTCTTCCTTGCTCGCGAAGTGGTTGTAGAACGACCCGGCCGCCCGTCCCGCGGCCGTCGTGATGTCGGTGATCTTGGTGTTCAGGTAGCCGCGCTCGGCGAACAACCGCAGCGCGGCGGCCTTCAACACCTGCTCGGTTTCGGCCGACTTCTCCTTGCGACTCAGCGACACCCACCTCACCTCCTTGACAACGCAACGTACCAAGCATGACACTGAATACGCATTCAGTGAATATTGATTCATCAGGAGTACGTCATGGTACAGCTCGTTCTCGTCGCGGGCGCCGGACCCACCGGCCTCACCCTCGCCCTCGATCTCGCTCGCCGGGACATCCCGGTCCGGATCGTCGACAAGGCGGCCACCTTCTTCGCCGGCTCGCGCGGCGACGGCATCCAGCCGCGCACCCTGGAAGTGTTCGACGACCTGGGGGTATTGGACGCGGTGCTGGCGGCCGGAATGCCGACACCGGTGATGCGCGTACATCTGGGCGGCGAGTTCGTCACCGAACGCCGAATGAGCGAACCGGTCGAGCCGACGCCCGCCGTCCCCTACCCGAATCTGTGGGTGCTCGGCCAGTCCCGCACCGAGGCCATCCTGCGCGAGCGGCTCGCCGAGTTCGGGGTGCACGTGGAACTGGACACCGCGCTGACCGGCTTCACACAGGACGACGACGGCGTCACCGTGACGCTGGAACACGACGGCACGCCGGAGACCGTGCGCGCCGCCTACCTGATCGGCGCGGACGGCGGCAAGAGCACCGTGCGCAAGACACTCGGCATCCCGTTCGAGGGCAGCACCGACGAATCGCTGCGCATGCTGCTCGGCGACGTGCGCGCCGACGCGCTCGACCACGAGTTCGGCTACTGGTTCGCCGCCGCCGACGAGCCGATGCGTGGCATCGCGTTGTCCCCGCTGCCCGGTGGGCGTCAGTTCCAATTCGCCGCCCCGTTGACCGGCGACGCGGAGCCGAGCCTCGAGCTGCTCCAGGAATACGTGGACCGCTATTGCGGACGCGACGACGTCACCCTCACCGACCTGACCTGGGTGACCGTGTGGCGCCCGAATATCCGCCTGGCGCAGCGCTTCCGCGACGGCCGGGTGTTCCTGGCCGGCGACGCCGCGCACGCGCATCCGCCCACCGGCGGCCAAGGCATGAACACCGGCATCCAGGACGCCTACAACCTCGGCTGGAAGCTGGCCGCCGCGCTCGCCGGGGACGACACGCTCCTGGACAGCTACGAGGCCGAGCGCAGGACGGTGGCCGCCAAGGTGCTCGGGCTCAGCTCCGAACTGCTGGACAAATTGGTCGACGGCGACGAGGACGCGATGGAGCGCGGAGCGGAGACCCAGCAACTGGACATCAGCTATCGAGACCCGGCCGAGCGCGGCTGGTTCGCCGTCGGCGACCGGGCGCCGGACGCGCCGGTGAAAGACGAGCACGGACGGCCCGTCCGGTTGTTCGACCTGTTCCGCGGGCCCCATGCGACGGTGCTGTCATTCGGCGCCCAGGCGGAAGCCGGGCCGCACGCGTACGCGGTGGTGCGCCCCGGCGACCAGGTGTCCGGTCCGCACGTGGTGGATGTCGACGGGCACGCCTACGCGGCCTACGCCGCGGCCGAGGGCACCAGGGTGTTCGTCCGCCCGGACGGCTACGTCGGCGCGCTCAGCTGAAGAAGCTGCCGACGGTGTCCCAGCCGAGCACCGAGTCCACCGCGAGGCCGCAGAACACCACGGCCAGGTAGTTGTTCGACTGGAGGAACAACCGCAGCGGCTTCACCGACTCGCCGCGCCGCACGCCCGCGTACAGCTGGTGCGCCATGAGCAGGAACCATGCTCCGGCCACCAGCGCCACGGCCGCGTAGATCACGCCGGTGGCGGGCACCAGGGCGAGCGTGGTGAGCACGGTCAGCCAGGTGTAGACGACGATCTGCTTGGTGACGGTCTTCTCCGTGGCAACCACCGGCAGCATCGGCACGCCCGCCGCGCGGTAGTCCTCCTTGTAGCGCATGGCCAGCGCCCAAGTGTGCGGCGGCGTCCAGAAGAAGATGACGCCGAACAGCGCGATGGCGGGCCAGCCGATGCCGCCGGTCACCGCCGACCAGCCCACCAGCGCGGGCATGCAGCCCGCCGCGCCGCCCCACACCACGTTCTGCGAGGTGCGGCGCTTGAGGCCCAGCGTGTAGACGAAGACGTAGAACAGGATCGTGGCGACGACGAGCACGCCGCTGAGCAGGTTGGCCTGCCACCACAGCCAGGCGAACGAGCCCAACCCGAGCACGACGCCGAACACGAACGCGTTGCGGGTCGGCACCGCGTCCCTGGCCAGCGGCCGCTTGGCGGTGCGCTTCATGACCTTGTCGATGTCGGCGTCGGCGACGCAGTTGAGCGTGTTCGCGCTCGCCGCGCCCATCCAGCCGCCGAACAGCGTCGCGAGGATCAGGCGGATGTCGACGGTGCCGCGGTCGGCCAGCAGCATGGTCGGAATCGTGGCGACGAGCAACAGCTCGATGACCCTGGGCTTGGTCAGCGCGACGTAGGCCAGTACCCGTCGAATCAGCCGGGACGGTAGGCCGGGACCCGTGAACCGGTCGGCCAGCGCCGTCGCGGAGGAGCCGTGCGCACCATCGCCACCCGGCTGTTGCCCAATCCGCACTGTCTCTCCTCGCACGCTGTGCATCGCATCCGGCATCGACCAGCAGTGCACTCGTCCCGGTGGTACGGGTGCGCCCGCGCCGGACTTCCGTCCGCCCCGGCGCCCCTTCCGACCGGTGCGGCGCGACTACTACTACAAAGGATGGTAGACCCACGCCGCGCGCGCCCCTCCCGTCGCCCCCGCGCTAGAGGACCGGAATGTGACGGGGGCGACGGCTCGTCCGCGCCACCCGGTTCGGAGCCCTTGCCCTCCCCTGTCCACGTCCTCGACTCGCGCGGAGCCGTGCGCACGCGCGACGCGGATTCCGCGCCGCGAAAAAAATTCGTCGACTCCACCGAACCCGGCGAACCCACCGCATGCCCCGCACCGCGTGGTGCGGCAACTTTCGCCACCGCACCGGGGCGTGCCACAAAGCAGGCGCTTGCTCAATACTTTCCCATCACACCGAACACGCGCCCTACGAGGGCGTTCACGACCCGTCACGCGTCACGCATGCGCGTGACGCGAGCGCCGAAGACACCCGGCCCACCCGTTCCGGCGCCCCTGGTGCAAGGCCGCCAACACACCGCCGCCGCAGTCGCGGCCTGTGCGAAACCACCTGCGAACGCGCAGCGCAACAGGCGCCGCGAAACCAACACAGGGTTAATGGTGTGCCGGTCACCGGGCACATCTAGGGTAAGTGGGTATACCCGGTTAGCACGCCGTAGCTGCCGCGCGATCATCGCCGTCAGAAACCCACCCGCCGTCGACGAACCAATGTCAGGAGAACCTCGGTCGTGTCGATCACAGACGACATCCGCGCCCTCACTCAGCCGAACCACCCGGACGACTGGACGGATCTGGACACCAAGGCTGTCGACACCATCCGGGTCCTGGCCGCCGAGGCGGTGCAGAACGCCGGAAACGGCCACCCCGGTACCGCGATGAGCCTGGCGCCGCTTGCCTACACGCTGTACCAGCGGACCATGCGCATCGACCCGAGCGATCCGAGCTGGGTCGGCCGGGACCGGTTCGTGCTGTCCTGCGGGCACTCCAGCCTCACCCAGTACATCCAGCTCTACCTGGCGGGTTACGGTCTCGAGCTGGACGACCTGAAGAACCTGCGCAAGTGGGGCTCGCTCACCCCGGGCCACCCCGAGTTCCGGCACACCGACGGCGTCGAGATCACCACCGGCCCGCTCGGCCAGGGCCTGGCGTCGGCGGTCGGCATGGCGATGGCGGCGCGCCGCGAGCGCGGACTGTTCGATCCCGCCGCCGCGCCGGGCACCAGCCCGTTCGACCACTTCATCTACGCCATCGCCTCCGACGGCGACCTCGAGGAGGGCGTCACCTCCGAGGCGTCGTCGCTCGCGGGCACCCAGCAGCTGGGCAATCTCGTCGTCATCTACGACGACAACAAGATCTCCATCGAGGACGACACCACCATCGCGTTCACCGAGGACGTCGCCGAGCGGTACGAGGCATACGGCTGGCACGTGCAGGTGGTCGAGGGTGGCGAAGACGTCGTCGCCATCGAGGCGGCGCTGGAAGCCGCCAAGGCCGAGACCGGCAAGCCCTCGATCATCGTGCTGCGCACCATCATCGGCTACCCCGCCCCCAGCAAGATGAACACCGGCACCGCCCACGGCGCGGCGCTGGGCGCCGACGAGGTGGCCGCCACCAAGAAGGTCCTCGGCTTCGACCCGGACAAGAGCTTCGACGTGGACCCGGCCGTCATCGAGCACACCCGCAAGGCCATCGAGCGCGGCCGGAAGGCGCACGAGCAGTGGCAGCAGTCGTTCGACGCGTGGGCCGCGGCCAACCCGGAGAACAAGGCGCTGTTCGACCGCCTCTTCGCGCGGCGCCTGCCGGACAACTGGACCGCGAATCTGCCCAGCTACGAACCGGATCCGAAGGGCATGGCCACCCGCAAGGCGTCCGGCAAGGTGCTCGCCGCGCTGGCGCCGGTGCTGCCGGAGCTGTGGGGCGGTTCGGCCGACCTGGCCGAGTCCAACAACACCACCATGCCCGACCAGCGCAGCTTCGGGCCGGAGTCGATCTCCACCGGCATGTGGAAGGCCGATCCGTACGGCCGCACCCTGCACTTCGGTGTGCGCGAGCACGCGATGGGCGCGATCCTCAACGGCATCGCCCTGCACGGCCCGACCCGTCCGTACGGCGGCACCTTCCTGGTGTTCAGCGACTACATGCGCCCGTCGGTCCGCCTGGCCGCGCTGATGCGCGTGCCCGCGATCTACGTCTGGACCCACGACTCCATCGGTCTCGGTGAGGACGGCCCCACGCACCAGCCGATCGAGCACCTCGCCGCGCTGCGCGCCATCCCGGGCCTGAACGTGGTCCGTCCCGGTGACGCCAACGAGACCACCTACGCCTGGCGCACCATCCTGGAGCGCGACAGCAGCGAGCACAGCTCGCACTTCTCGGTGTCCGAGCCGCCGCACCAGGACGGCCCGTCCGGGCTGGCGCTGACCCGCCAGGACCTGCCGATTCTCGAGGGCACCAGCTACGAAGGCGTCAAGAAGGGCGGCTACATCCTGGCCGAGGCGTCCACGGGCACACCGCAAGTGATCCTGATCGCCACCGGTTCGGAGCTGCAGCTCGCGGTCGCCGCCCGCATTACGCTGGAGGAGCAGGGCATCGCCACCCGCGTGGTGTCGATGCCGTGCGTGGAGTGGTTCGACGCGCAGGACAAGGCTTACCGGGACGAAGTGCTTCCGCCCGCGATCGCCGCGCGCGTCGTCGTCGAAGCCGGTATCGCGATGCCGTGGCACCGGTTCGCCGGTGACGCGGGCGAGATCGTGTCGATCGAGCACTTCGGCGCCTCCGCCGACTACAAGACCCTGTTCCGCGAATTCGGCCTCACTCCGGAAGCCGTCGTTGCCGCCGCGCAGCGCACGCTCGAGAACGTGAAGGGATAAGCGCTCATGGCTCAGAACGAGAATCTCGCCGCCCTCTCGGCGGCGGGAGTGTCCGTATGGCTCGACGATCTGTCCAGGGACCGGATCCAGTCCGGCAACCTGCTCGAGCTGATCGAGACCCGGTCCGTCGTCGGGGTAACCACCAACCCGACGATCTTCCAGGGTGCGCTCAGCCAGGGCCACGCCTACGACGGCCAGCTGAAAGAGCTTGCCGCGCAAGGTGCCGACGCCGACGCCGCGATCCGCACCATCACCACCGATGACGTCCGCGCGGCCTGCGACGTGTTCGCTCCGGTCTTCGAGGCGACCGGTGGCGTGGACGGCCGGGTCTCCATCGAGGTCGACCCCCGCCTGGCGTTCGACACCGACCGGACCGTCGCGCAGGCGGTCGAACTGTGGAAGATCGTCGACCGGCCCAACCTGTTCATCAAGATCCCGGCCACCGAGGAGGGCCTGCCCGCCATCGCGGCCGTGATCGGCGAGGGCATCAGCGTGAACGTCACGCTGATCTTCTCGGTGCAGCGCTATCGCGCGGTGATGGGCGCCTACCTGGAGGGCGTGAAGAAGGCCAAGATCGCCGGTCACGACCCGGCCAGGATCCACTCCGTCGCCTCGTTCTTCGTCTCCCGCGTGGATACCGAGATCGACAAGCGACTGGAGGCGCTCGGCACCGACGAGGCGCTCGCGCTGCGCGGCAAGGCGGGTATCGCCAATGCCCGCCTCGCCTACGCCGAGTACCAGGATGTGTTCGACGGAGGCAAGCACACCTCCACGTTCCTGAACCTGGCCTCCTCGGGCGCGAA
Organism: Nocardia sp. NPDC051929; assembly: GCF_044548645.1. Lineage (NCBI taxonomy): Bacteria > Bacillati > Actinomycetota > Actinomycetes > Mycobacteriales > Nocardiaceae > Nocardia > Nocardia sp. NPDC051929. The sequence continues at coordinate 22,908 of NZ_JBIUCG010000003.1, forward strand.
TCGGCAGCGACCGCTGTGGGCGTCGACCGGCGTGAAGAACCCGGAGTACGCCGACACGATGTACGTCACCGAACTGGTCGCCCCCAACACGGTGAACACGCTGCCGGAGAAGACGCTCCAGGCGGTCGCCGACCACGGCCTGGTCTCCGGCGACACGGTCAGCGGCAAGGCGGCGGAGGCCAAGGACGTCTTCGATCGGCTCACCGCCGTCGGCGTCGACCTCGACGACGTGTTCGCGGTGCTCGAGCGCGAGGGCGTGGACAAGTTCGAGAAGTCCTGGGAGGAGCTGCTTTCCGCCACCGCCGACGAGCTGAAGTCGGCGTCGACCGGGAACGGCTGATCGATGGCCGGGGCAGCACCCGCGGATCGACCGGACGCGGTCGAATGGCAGAACCCGCTGCGGGACAAACGGGACAAACGGCTTCCGCGCATCGCCGGACCGTGCAGCATGGTCATCTTCGGCGTCACCGGTGACCTGTCTCGCAAGAAGCTGATGCCGGCCATCTACGACCTGGCCAACCGGGGGCTGCTGCCCCCGGCCTTCGGCCTGGTCGGTTTCGCGCGCCGCGACTACGCGGACGAGGACTTCGCGCAGGTGGTGCTGGAAGCGGTCAAGGCGCACGCGCGAACCCCCTTCCGTCAAGAGGTCTGGGACCAGCTCCTGGAGGGCATCCGGTTCGTCCAGGGCACCTTCGACGACGACGCGGCCTTCGACCGGCTCGCCGACACCTTGACCACGCTGGACAAGGAGCGCGGCACCGGCGGCAATCACGCGTTCTATCTGTCCATCCCGCCGAACATGTTCCCGCTCGTGCTCGACCAGCTCTGCGCGCACGGCCTGGCCCAGACCACCGGGCCCGACGCGGCGCGCAAGCCCTGGCGGCGAGTGGTGATCGAGAAGCCGTTCGGGCACGACCTGAAGAGCGCGCAAGAACTCAACGCACTGGTCAACGGCGTGTTCCCCGAGGAGCGGGTCTTCCGCATCGACCACTACCTCGGCAAGGAGACGGTGCAGAACATCCTGGCGCTGCGCTTCGCCAACCAGCAGTACGAGCCGATCTGGAACGCCAACTTCGTCGACCACGTGCAGATCACCATGGCCGAGGACATCGGCCTCGGCGGACGCGCGGGCTACTACGACGGCATCGGCGCCGCGCGCGACGTGATCCAGAACCACCTGCTGCAACTGCTGGCCCTCACCGCCATGGAGGAGCCGATCAGCTTCGAGCCCAAGCAATTGCAGACCGAGAAGATCAAGGTGCTCTCGGCGACCAGGCTCATCGAACCCCTGGACGACACCACCGCGCGCGGCCAGTACACCGAAGGCTGGCAGGGCAGCGAGCACGTGGTCGGGCTGTTGGAGGAAGAGGGCTTCGACCCGAACTCGAAGACCGAGACCTATGCCGCGATCCGGCTGGAGATCGACACCCGCCGCTGGGCGGGCGTTCCGTTCTTCCTGCGCACCGGAAAGCGGCTCGGCCGCAGGGTCACCGAGATCGCGGTGATCTTCAAGCGGGCTCCGCACCTTCCGTTCGACCAGACCATGACCGAGGAACTCGGACAGAACGCGCTGGTCATCCGGGTGCAGCCGGACGAGGGCATCACTACCCGGTTCGGCTCGAAGGTGCCGGGCTCCAGCATGGAGGTGCGCGACGTCAACATGGACTTCAGCTACGGCGAGGCGTTCACCGAATCATCGCCGGAGGCCTACGAACGCCTGATCCTCGACGTGCTGCTCGGGGAGCCGTCGCTGTTCCCGGTGAACGCGGAGGTCGAATTGTCCTGGCGCATCCTCGATCCGGTGCTCGACCACTGGGCGGGCGACGGCAGGCCGGAGCCGTACGAGGCGGGCACCTGGGGCCCGTCGTCCGCGGACGAGATGATCGCCCGCACCGGGCGGGAATGGCGGCGCCCGTGATCGTCGACATGCCCGACACCAAGACCAGCGAGGTCACCAAGCGCATCGTGCAGTTGCGCGAGAGCAACGGCGTGATCACCATGGGCCGCGTGCTCACGCTGGTGGTGTGCACGCTGGACAGCTCCGAGGCCGAGCACGCGATCGAAGCGGCGAACGAGGCCAGCCGCGAGCACCCCTGTCGCGTAGTGGTGCTCGCGCGCGGCGACCGGGAGGCCGCCACCCGGCTGGACGCGCAGATCCGGGTGGGCGGCGACGCGGGGGCGGCCGAGGTCATCGTGCTGCGGCTGCAAGGCGAACTGGTCAACCACGAGAGCAGCGTCGTCACCCCGTTCCTGCTGCCGGATACGCCGGTAGTGGCTTGGTGGCCGCGCGGAGCGCCGGAGTTCCCGTCGAAGGATTCGGTGGGCCGCCTGGCGGGCCGCCGCATCACCGACGCCACGTTCGCGGCCGATCCCCAGGCCGCGATCAAGAGGCGGCTGCAGTCCTATGCCAGCGGCGACACCGATCTGGCCTGGAGCCGGATCACGTACTGGCGGGCCCTGCTGGCGGCGGCCATGGACGAGCCGCCGTTCGAGTCGGTGGATTCGGTGACGGTGTCCGGGCTGCGCGACGAGCCCGCCCTGGACATGCTGGCCGGCTGGCTGGCCGCCCGGCTGGGCTGCCCGGTACACCGGCGCACCGGCCCGCTGCGGGTGGAACTGCATCGTCCCACCGTCTCCATCGCGATCGAACGTCCGCAGACCGGCCGCACCGCGACGCTGACCCGCACCGGCGAACCGGTGCAGCGAATCGCCTTGGCGCGCCGGGAGACTCGTGACTGCCTCGCCGAAGACCTACGCAGGCTGGACGCCGACGAGACCTACGCCGAGGCGCTGGCCGGAATCGAGAAGGTGATCTATGAGTGAGCACACCGATTCGCCTTTCCCCAGCGATACCGTCGAGGTACATCTCGACACCGAGTCGCTGGTGGCCGCCGCCGCGGCCCGCTTCGTCTCCGTCGTCGTCGCCGCCCAGGCCGAGCGCGGCTCCGCGTCGGTGGTGGTGACCGGCGGCGGGACCGGTATCGCCCTGCTCGAGCAGGTGCGCAAGTCGCCCGGCGATATCGACTGGTCCCGAGTCGAGGTGTTCTGGGGCGACGAGCGTTTCGTGCCCGCGAACGACCCCGAGCGCAACGACCTGCAAGCCAGGCAGGCGCTGTTCGACCATGTACCGGTGGATCCGGCGCGGGTGCATCCGGTGGCCGTCTCCGACGGCGAGTACCCCGACCCGGTGGAGGCCGCCGCCGAGTACTCCGCCACCGTGCACGCCCACCTCGCCGAACACGGCGCGTTCGATCTGCACCTGCTCGGCATGGGCGGCGAGGGCCACGTGAATTCGCTGTTCCCGGATACCGACGCGGTGCGCGAAACCCACGAACTCGTCGTCGCCGTGACGAATTCGCCCAAGCCGCCGCCGGTTCGGGTGACATTGACCCTGCCCGCGATCCGCCGCAGCAGGCACGTCGTGCTGGTGGTCGGCGGCGCCTCGAAGGCCGAAGCGGTCGCCGCCGCCATCGGCGGCGCGGACCCGGTGGACGTGCCCGCGGCGGGAGCGACCGGTACGGACTCCACCACCTGGCTGCTCGATCAGGAGGCCGCGTCCGCGCTGCGCTGAACGCTCGCCGCCACTCCTTCATCTCGTAAATTTGCACATCGCGGCCCTAGTTTTCCGGAAGAACACCGCCGGATAACGCCGCCGAGCGGCGGAGTTTACGAGATGATCGGTCGATGACCGAGCAGGCAGTGGATCTCGACGAGCGGTTCCGGACCGCCGTCGCCGCACTCGTCGCCCGCCCCGCCCGTCCGGCGGGCCAACCGATCGCACCCGGCGGCGCGATCACCGGTGCGGCGTGCCTCGAGCTGTTCGAAGCGCAGGCGACGAGCAGGCATCTCGATCTCGCGGCACGCCGCCTCGGCAGCACCCGGCGCGGTTATTACAGCATCGGATCGTCCGGTCACGAGGGCAATGCCGCTGTGGCGGCGGCCCTGCGGGTCACCGATCCCGCCCTGCTGCACTACCGATCGGGGGCGTTCTTCGTGCATCGGGCCCGGCGCGTGCCTGGGCTCGACCCGATCCGGGACGTTCTGCTCGGGGTGGCGGCCGCGGCGGCGGACCCGATTTCCGGTGGCAGGCACAAGGTGTTCGGCAGCGCCGCGGCCAACGTCATCCCGCAGACCTCGACCATCGCCTCGCACCTTCCGCGCGCGGTTGGGCTGGCGTTCGCGATCGATCGCGCGGCCCGGCTCGGTGTCGCCGGTCCCTGGCCCGCCGACTCGGTGGTGGTGTGCAGCTTCGGTGACGCGTCGGCCAACCATTCCACCGCGGCCGGGGCGATCAATGCCGCGATCCACACCGCCGGTCAGGGAATCGCCATGCCCATCCTGTTCGTCTGCGAGGACAACGGCATCGGAATCAGCGTTCCCACACCACCGGATTGGATCGAGCAGGCCTACGGCAGCCGCCCGGGCCTGGCCTACTTCGCCGCGGACGGCTGCGCCGCCCTCGACGCGCTGAGCACCGCGAATACGGCGGCGCGGTGGGTGCGGGACCGCCGCGCGCCCGCGTTCCTGCGGCTGCGGACCGTGCGTCTGCTCGGTCACGCGGGATCCGATGTCGAAACCGCCTATCGCCGCCCCGCCGAGATCGCCGCCGATCTCGCCCGTGATCCGGTCGTGGCCACCGCACGGCTGCTGATCGAGTCCGGAGTGGCCACACCCGCCTGCGTGCTCGACCGCTATGCCGACATCGGCCACCGGGTCGCCACGGCCGCCGAACTCGCCTCGGCGGAACCGAAACTCGCCTCGGCGGCGGCCGTGATCGCGCCGATCGCTCCCGCCCGCCCTGCGCTCGTGCGCGCCGACGCGCTGCGGACCGACCCCCTCCCACCCAACGAGCGCGAACACGCGGAGACCGAGGACACGATCGCGGGCCGCGGTGCACCGCAGCGCCGCAATGGCGCCGCGCATACCGAGCCGATGACCTTGGCGCAGGCGATCAACGAAACCCTCGCAAGCCTCCTGGCGCGCGATCGCGACCTGCTCGTCTTCGGCGAGGACGTCGGCCGCAAGGGCGGCGTGTACGGCGTGACGAAGGGTCTGCAGAAGACCTTCGGCGCGCGCCGGGTGTTCGACACCCTGCTGGACGAGCAGAGCGTCCTCGGCACCGCGCTGGGCTCGGCGCTGGCCGGGTTCGTGCCGATTCCGGAGATCCAGTACCTCGCCTACCTGCACAACGCCGCCGATCAGATCCGCGGCGAAGCGGCCACGCTGTCGTTCTTCTCCGACGGCCGTTACCGGAATCCGATGGTGGTGCGGATCGCCGGATACGCCTATCAAAAGGGTTTCGGCGGCCATTTCCACAACGACAACTCGGTGGCCGCGCTACGCGACATCCCCGGCGTCGTGCTCGCCTCCCCGGCCCGGGCCGACGACGCCGCGGCGATGCTGCGCACGTGCGTATCGGCGGCCCGCGTGGACGGCAGAGTGTGCCTGTATCTCGAGCCCATCGCGCTGTATCACACCCGCGACCTGCACCGGCCCGGCGACGACGGCTGGCTGGCACACCCGTCTCCGGCCGAGCACGCCGAAATCGGCCGCGCGCGCGTCTACGGCGACGGCCCCGACCTGACCCTGGTGAGTTTCGCCAACGGCGTGCCGATGAGCCTGCGCGCGGCGCGGCGCTTGGCCCGGCACGGAATCGACGCGCGCGTGCTCGACCTGCGCTGGCTCGCTCCCCTGCCGGTGGACGATCTGCTGCGCCACGCGCGCGCGACCGGGCGGGTCCTCGTCGCGGACGAGACCCGCCGCGGTGGTGGCGTGTCGGAGGCCGTGTGCGCCGCGCTGGTCGACGCCGGTTTCACCGGCCACCTCGGGCGCGTGACCAGCGAAGACAGTTTCGTGCCGCTGGGTCCGGCCGCCGCGACGGTGCTACTCGACGAGGACCGGATCGAAGCCGCGGCCCTCCGCCTGCTGAGCGACGCGACCAGCACGCGGCCTCGGCGCGCCGAGGCCCGGCATTCCCCGGAATTCGATTCGGCCGGGGAATAGTGGAAATACAGTGAGGACGATGGTGACCAGCAGCGGAAAGGACTCGCGATGACCACGATGTCCATGCTCGGCGAGGTACGACCGGAGCACGAGCACACGGCCGACGGCGACCTGGTGCTCTTGCACTACTTGCGGTCGTTCCACAAGCCCGTGCTGGACGTGTGGTCGGCGGCCACCGAACGGGGCCAGCTCGGCCGCTGGCTCGGCGCCGTCTCCGGCGGCAACGGCAACCTGACCATCGAGCTGTTCGACGGTCCCGTCCCCGGCCCGGTCGCGGTGCGCGTCGACCACTGTCAGGCGCCGCACGAACTGGTCGTGCACATCGACGGTTGCCTGCTCGAAGTCCGGATGACCCAGGTCGGCGTGGTCACCACCGTGGAACTGACCCGCCGCCACGTGAGTCCCGCCGACGCGGGCGCGATCGGTCCCCGCTGGCAGTATCTGCTCGACCGGCTCACCGCCTACCTCGACTACCAGCCGCTGCCGCGGTGGTCGGATTATCCGAAACTGGCCGGGGAATACCGCTAGGCCCACGGCTCAGTAGAAGAACCCGGCGACGCCCCAGCCGGGACGGGCCTGCGCCTCCCGGATCCACTCGACGCAGGACTCGATGGCGGCGAGTACCTCGTGGTCGACCTCCTCGCGCTGCGGTGGTGTGGTGGACTCCCACTGCACGAGCGCTTCCGCGCACTGCTCCGGCGTCCATTCGCCGTAGCCGGGCAACTCGTCGGGCTGCGGTAGCGACGGCGGCAGCGAGTGGTACATGAACGCGCGGACGCTGACCGCTTTGATGCCGAGCGTGGCCAAGCCGTCGTCGATGTGGTCCAGCCAGCGACCACGGAACGCCGAGAAGTAGCGGTTGTCCACGAACCGGCCGTAGAACTGGCAGATCGTCTGGTAGGCGTAGCCGTACTGGAAACCGTAGGCCGGGTCGAACGGGCCGCCGTCGATGACGGCGCGCACCGCCTCGTAGCGGGTGGGCGCACCGGCCGCGATCTCCTCGGCGAACCAGTCGTCGTCATGGGTGAGCTGGGCTTTGAACCGGCCGCCGATCATCCGCCGGAGCTTGTCGTCCCCGCACCCGATGGCGCCCTTGATCCGGTCCAGCTCGACGACGTAGATGCTCAGGCTATAACTCATTCACCGAACATTAGCGGTGCCCACCGACACCGAACGCCGCTGAGCCCGAACGCGTTTCGGCTCAGGCCGGAAGCCGGGCCGGATGCGCGGCCAGATGGGCGAGATGAGTGGTGAGCAACGCGTTCACCTGCTCGGTCCGCTCCAACTGGACGAGGTGGCCCGCGCCGCCTATCTCGGTCACCGCGCGCAGGTCGGTGACGTGCCCGCGCATGGTCGCCAGCGGATCGCGGCCGCTGAAACCTTCCATGTCGGGATCCCGGTCGCCATACAGGAAATAAGCGGGCGAGGTGACTTTCGCGTCCGCGTAGTCGGCGGTGAGCTCCCAGTTGCGATCCAAGTTGCGGTACCAGTTCAGTCCGCCGGTGAATCCGGTGCGTTCGAAATCCCGTGTCAGCACGTCCAGCTCGTCCGCGCCGAGCCAGCGCCACGGCAGCGCGGGCGCCTCCGGCAGCACGTCGAGATAACCGGTGCCCTCCGCCGGGAAACGCCAGGTGTCCAGGTAGTGATAGTCGGCGCTCAGCGCGTAGTACACGCGGGCGAGGAACTCCCGGGGACGTGCGCCGAGTTCCTCGTCCGCCGGGCCGGGGGTCTGGAAGTAGTGCAGGTGCAGGAAGTGCCGGGCCGCCGCCTTGGCCCACAGCTGCGACGGAGCACGCGGCGGGCGTGGCGCGAACGGATTGTTCAGGACGATGATGCCGCGCACCCGCTCCGGCGCGCGTAACGCCAGTTCCCACACCAGCGCCGCGCCGAAGTCCAAGCCGACGAACACCGCCTGCTCGGCGCCGATGTCATCGAGCAGAGCGAGCAGATCACCGCAGACCGCGCGATTGGTGTACTCCTCCGGATCGGCCGGGACATCGGTCTGTCCGTAACCGCGCAGATCCGGCGCGATGGCGCGGTACCCGGCCGCCGCGATCGCGGGCAGCTGGCGGTGCCAGATGTACCAGGTGTGCGGGAAGCCGTGGCAGAAGACCACCGGTTGTCCTGTTCCCTGCTCGGCGACGTGCATACGGACCCCGCCGGTCGTCACGAACCGATGTGTCAGCTCCACTCGGGCCTCCAAAGCCTAGAACACGTTATCGTTTCACGGTAATGTTCCGGTTTCGTGAGCGGAATACCCGAAAGGCTCGAAGGCAAGGTCGCGGTGGTCACCGGCGCCAGCCGCGGCATAGGCAAGGGCATCGCACTGGAGCTGGGCGCCGCGGGCGCCACGGTGTTCGTCACCGGCCGCTCGGCGGCGCAGGGACGGCTACCCGGCACCGTACACGCCACGGCCGCGGAAATCGATGCCGCAGGCGGGAGCGGCATCCCGTTCGTGTGCGACCACCGCGACGACGACGCGGTGGAGCGGCTGTTCGAGTTGATCCGCACCGAGCACGGCAGGCTGGACGTGCTGGTGAACAACGTCTACAACTCCCCCGCCGCGGCCCGCTGGCTGGGCAAGCCGTTCTGGGAGGTCCCGCCTGCGGCATGGGACGAGTCGTTCGACGTGGGCGTCCGATCCCATTACGTGGCAAGCTTTTTCGCCGCGCCGCTGTTGATCGAGTCGGGCGGGCTGATCGTCAATATCTCGTCGCCAGGCGCGCGCCGGTACATGCACAACGCGGTCTACGGCGTCGCGAAATCCGCCGTGGACCGGCTCACCGCCGACATGGCGCACAACCTCGCCGGTACCGAGGTCACCGTGGTCTCGCTCTGGCCCGGCATCGTGGACACCGAACTGCTGCAATTGGTTCCGGCCGGCACCGACGGCAGGCGGCTGGTCACGCTGCCCGGCGAGGGCACCTTCGATCTCGGCGACGCGCAGACACCGCGCTTCACCGGCCGCGCCGTCGTCGCGCTCGCCACCGACGCGGGGCGTCGCTCCCGCACCGGGTTGCCCTGGCCGGTAGCGGATCTCGCCGAGTACTACGGGTTCACCGACATCGACGGGCGCATTCATCGCGTCGACCGACCGTGATCAGAGCACCCCGAGAAAGCGCTGCACCGAGCGTGGCGGGACCGGCCTGGCGCGCCACGCCACGTACACGTGCGAGGGCGGCGCGTCGGGGATGTCCAGATAGACCACGCCGGGGTGCGGCGCCCTGGTGCGCGCCAGATCCGGCACCACGCCGATACCGCGATCGGCCGCCACCAACTCGATCCATTCGTCGAAGTTCGTACAGGTGATGACGACGCGATCCGGGTCGACCGGCTGCCAGGACGCCGCGTCGGTGGTGCCCGAGACGGTGTTGACCACCAGCGGCCGATCGGCCAGTTCCGACCAGGACAGGCGCGGCGCACTCGCCAGCGGCGAGTGGGTGGCCACCGCGAGCACCCGCCGTTCGGTCGCGATGATCCGCGACGCCAGGTGACGCGGTAGCCGGGCCTCCTTGCGATAGATGGCGATATCGACCGTCCGCTCATCGAGCGCGGCGAGCGGATCGTCCACGCGCCGTAGGGTGATCCGGCCGCCCTGTTCCTCGTAACGACGACGGGTCGCGGCGAACCAAGCGTCCGGCAGCAACCAGGAGAATCCGACGTCCAGCGTGGCGCGCGAACGCAGTTCCGCGGCGACCCCGTCGACGTCGGCCAGGATGCGGCGGGTGTGGGCCAGCAATTCGGCGCCCTCCGCGGTGAGCGCGAACCGCCGGGACGTGCGCTCCACCAACCGGCAGTCGACCAAGCGCTCCAGTTGCTGGATCGTCCTGGTCAAGGCGGGCTGGCTCAGGTGCAGCCGGGTCGCGGCGCGGGTGTAGTTCGCCTCCTCGCACAATGCGAGGTAGGCCCGCAGATGCCGCAACTCGATATCCATGCGTCGAGCGTATACATCGTGCGTGGAAAGCATTTCCGGAGCGCCGCCCTGCGCTCTTACGGTCGAACCGTGACCACTGTTGCCCTCGCCGCACCCCAGCGCCGCGGCCGCGCTCCCGCGGTGGCCGCGGCATCCGGCCTGGCCGCCGCGATGGGGGTGGGGCGCTTCGTCTACACCCCCTTGCTACCGCTCATGGTCGACGCGCACCGCATCACCGCGCACGACGGCGCCTTGATCGCGACCGCGAACTACGCCGGTTATCTGCTCGGCGCGCTGCTGCTCACCTGGCGTCCGGCGCTGCACGACCGCAGGGTCTTCCTGGCGTCGGCAGCGCTGCTGATCGCGAGCGAGGCGCTGATGGCGGCGCCGGGGCCGATCCTGTTCCCCGCCGTGCTGCGCCTGGTCGCTGGCGTCGCCAGCGCGGTGATCTTCGTCGCTTGCGCCGGTTTCGCGAGCCGTCCCGGCAGCGGCAGGCAGTCGGCGGGAATAGTGTTCGGCGGCATCGGATTCGGCATCGCGTGGACCGGCCTGCTGGTGCTGGCGTTGCGGCCGGTGGTGTCCTGGCAGATGTTGTGGCTGGTCTCCGCTGCGCTCACCGCGGTCCTGCTGATGCCCGTGTGGCGCTTGGATCTTCGTCCCGGGCAGCGCGTCCCACGCGGTGCGGCACGCGGCTCGCGCGTCTGGCGCGCCCTGCTCGTCGCCTACTTCCTCGAAGGCCTCGGGTACATCGTGATCGGAACCTTCGCGGTGGCGGCGGTCAGCGCGGAACGCGGGCCGGTGGCCGGCTCGGCGATGTGGATCGTCGTCGGCGCGGCAGCCTCGGTCTCGACCGTGCTGTGGAGCGTGGCCGCCCGGCGCTGGTCTTCGGCGCTGCTGTTACCCGTCGCGTTGGCGGCGCAATGCGTATCGGCCGTGCTCCCGGCCGTGTCCGGCGCGCTCTGGGCCGCGGTGACGGCGGCGGCCGTGTTCGGCGGGACGTTCGTCGGCATCGTCATGCTCGCGATGCGGGTCGGCGCCGAGTTGACCGATGGCGCCGCGGCGCCGCTGACGGCCGGTTACGGCGCGGGCCAGATCCTCGGCCCCGTGATGGTGGCCCCTGTGCTCGGGACGAGCTATTCCGCCGCGTTCGTCATCGCCGCGGTGGCGCTCGGCGCGGCGGCGCTGACGGCAGGAGCGGTGACCGCCGGGATCAGGCGAACTTGATCTCCAGGCCGATGCCGAGGATGGCGATCAGCCAGATGAGGCCGGTGAAGATGGTGACGCGGTCGAGGTTCTTCTCCACGACGGTGGACCCGGACAGGCTGGACTGCACGCCGCCGCCGAACAGGCTGGACAGACCTCCACCCTTGGCGCGGTGCAACAGCACCAGCAGCACCAGCAGCACGCTGGTGATGATCAGGAGGATATCCAGGAACATCCGCATGCCGGACAGTGTATGCGGTCGATGCGACGGCACCGAATCAGGCACTCGGCGGGCGCTAGCGCCGGTCGACCGCGACCAGATGGGTGACCTGCTCCGCTTCGTCGGCGCGGAACTTCGCGACGGCCTCTTCCCGCAGCTGGTCCTGAGCGGTGAGCCGGACCTGGTGCTGGTGCATGTGCTCGGCCCAGGACCGCACGACGAACGCCTCGACATACCGGTCGATCACCCCGACGTCGCGATACAGGCGCCATTCCATCGCTCCGGTGCGCTGCCGGGACCGCCCGACGAAGGCCATGGCGGTGAGGAATTCCTCGACGCACCCCTCCGGGACGTCGTAACCACGCAGGATCAGCACCGGGCCGTCGTCGGGATCGGGTTCGACAACCAGCTCGGGTTCCGGCCAGAACGCCGAAGGGGTGAGATCGAGCAACTCGGGATCGTTGCGGATGGGCAGCCACACCGTGCTCACCGCGCAGAACGCCAGCAGCCCGGCGGCCCACAGCAGCGCGGGCACCGAGCCGATCGCGCCTGCGACCACGCCCCAGACCAGCGAGCCGATCGCCTGCCCACCCATGAAGACCAGCAGATACACCGACAGCCCTCGGGCACGCACCCAGGACGGCAGCAGCAGCTGCATGGTCGAGTTCATGGTGGACATCGCCAGCAGCCAGGCCAGTCCCGCGAACACCAGCAGCAGCAGTACCACCGGCACGACGTGCAGCAGCGCGGTGCCCGCCGTGGCCAGTCCGAACAGGATCGCGGCGGTGGTCAACCGCTGTGTGGGGGTCAACCACGCGCGCAACCGTGACAGCGCCGCCGCGCCGAGGACCGCGCCGATGCCGAGGGCGCCGAGCATGAGGCCGTACCCGGACGACGACAGCCCGAGTTGATCCCGCGCGATCACCGGCAGCAGCGCCCACACCGCGCTGGCGGGTGCGATGAACAGGATCGAGCGCAACAGCACCCGGCGAATGGCGGGCGCCGCGCGGATGAACCGGGTGCCCGCCTGCAAGGCCGCCAGCGGACGCTCGGTGGGCAGGCGCCGATCGGTCGCGGGGCGGCGCCACACCGTCAGCACCGCGACGATGCCGACGAACGACACCGCGTTCAACCCGAACACCAGCGTCGGCCCGGACAGCGACACCAGCACACCGGCCAGCGCCGGACCCACCGCCCTTCCGATATTGATGTTCATGCTGCCCAGCGCCGACGCCGCCGGGATCTGCTCGCGCGGGACCAGTTCCGGCTGGATCGCCTGCCAGGCCGGTGCGGTCAGCGCCTGACCGCAACCGAGCAGGAACAGCAAGGTGAGCAGCACCGCCGGCGTGGTGTGCCCGGTCGCGGTCGAGACCGCGAGGACCATGGCCAGCACCGCCATCGCGGATTGCGCGCCGAGCAGCAGCCTGCGCCGATCCAGCAGGTCGGCGATCACGCCGGACGGAATGGCCAGCAGCATCACCGGAAGCGTGATCGCGGTCTGCACGAACGACACCAGCGCCGCCGCATTGGGCTGGTCGACCATGATCCACTGCGCGCCGACGGTCTGCATCCAGGTGCCCAGGTTCGACACCAATTGCGCCACCCACAGCGCCCGGTAGATCGGAGAACGCAGCGGCGCCCACGTGGAAATCGGGAGCGTCGCGGCGGTCGTCACTCGCCGAAGCTTAGTCGTGGGACAGACACCGCCCCGACGCCGCATCCGGCGCCTGTGCCGCCGGTCGTGCCTGGGTCGCCGCGAGCAGCACCGCGGCGATCAGCAAGGCGGCGCCCGCCAGTCCCGACGCGGTGAGGCGTTCGCCCAGGACCACCGCCGCCAGCACCGCCCCCGTCAGCGGCTCGAGCAGGGCGAGCACCGCGGCGATCCCTGGACCGGCCGCCGCCAGCCCGCGGAAGTACAGGGTGTAGGCCACCGCGGTCGGCGCCAGCCCGAGCAAGAGCACCAGCGCGACGCTGCGAGGCGTCAGGTCGAACGCCACACCGCTGGTAGCCGCGAGCGGAGCCAGCAACAGCGCGCCTCCGGTGAACCCTAGGCCCGTGGTGGTCATCGCGTCGAGCCCCGGTACCGGCGCCGCGTTGATCACGGTGACCGTCGCGAACGCCGCCGCGGCCGTCGAGGCGAGCGCCGCACCCGCCAGCAACCCGCCCGCGCCCGCGTGGCCGGTCGGCACGCCGACCAGCAGAGCCAGTCCGCAGAGGGCGATGCCGATGGTCGCCGCCCTGCGCCGGTCCACCGCACGCCTTCCGGTGCAGTGCTCGAGCACGGCGACGACCATCGGCGACATGCCGATCGTGAGCAATGTGGCGAGGCTCACCGACGACGCCGTCACGGCGCCGAAATAGGCGCCCTGGAAAATCGCAGCGAGTCCGGCCACCGCACCGATCCGCCGCCACGCCAGGGGATCTCGCGGCCACGGCCGCCGCGTTCCGGCGAGCAGGACCACCAGCAGCAGCCCGCCGACGGCGAGGCGGCAGGTGGCGACCGCGACGGGCGACAGGCCGGTGGCCCGGTGCAACAGCGTGCCGAGTAAACCGCCGGTGCCCCAAAGGATTCCGGCGCCGACGAGGTGGACCAGCCCGGAACGGCCGGCCGAGGATACAGATGAGGACATGAAGGATCGCGCTCCTGCGACAAAAGGGATGGGGTCGCGGAAGCGAGGTGCACGGCGATGCCGAGAAGCGCGCGCTCACCGATCGGTGGCGCGCTGGATACCTACACCTCGCTCAGGAGGCGGGCGGCGGGGTGATGGGGAAGCATCGGTGCACGGCACAGATGCTAGTACGAGTACGAGGCGTGGGGGCGAGTCATCGACGCCGCGACCGTCGAAATCCGGGTGCGACGGCGCATCATCGGTAGCATCGCCGCATGGTGGCACACTTGGCGCGGCTGGGACCCGTCGTCCTGCTCGCCCTCTGGGCGATCACCGGGTGCTCGAGCGGCGAACCGAAGCGGGGCGCCGACGAACCGACCCCGGCGGGCCGCACCTTCCTCTCGACCGATGTCCAGGGCGCTCCGATTCCCGGGGGCGGTCCGCTGACGCTCGGTTTCACCGACAGCCGCATCGCTGCGGACGCGGGCTGCAACAAGTTCACCGGCGCGGTCGCCTTCGACGACCACGTCCTCCACGTGTCCGGCCTGGCCACCACCCTCATGGCCTGCGAGGACGATCGGCACGGCGCCGACGAGTGGCTCAGCGGGCTGCTGAATTCCGAGCCCAGCTGGCGGCTCGAGGACACCCGGCTCACGCTGCACAGCCCCGATCGCACCGTGACTCTGCTCGACAAGAAGATCGCCCGGCCGGACAAACCGGTCGAGGGCACGCAGTGGCTGGTCACCGCGCTCATCACCGACAACAGCCAGGTCCGCTCACGCGCTCTCGACGAGGCGCAGCCGACGCTCGTCATCGCCGAGGACAACGGCGTCTCCGGCAACGCCGGATGCAACCGCATGACCGGCAGCGCCGAGGTGTCCGGCACCCGGATCACCTTCCGGATCGCCACCACGAAGATGATGTGCTCGCCGGAGGTGATGGAGGTCGAGCAGGCCGTTCTGAAAGCCCTGGACGGCAAGACCACCGCCACGGTGGACGCCGACACGCTTACCGTGCGCAACGACAACGGCGCGGGACTGGTCCTGCACGCGCAGTGAACGTGCCCGCTACTTCTTCCGCGTGAGTACCACGCGATCGGCGACCCGCTCCGCCTCGCCGGGCGGCGCGAAGTAGATCTCCATCACCACCCGATCGGCCGACTCCGGCCGGATCACCGTGCGCATAGGGATGGTCTTGCCGACGAACTGCGGCCCGAGCACACCGGGGTCGGTGAATTCCCCGGCCATGACGATATCGGTGTCGCCGCCACTGTTCTTCGCGCCCTTGTAACTCATCGTCATCGGCGTGACGCTGTCGACGGTCGTCCACTCGTAGCGGTTATCCGTCGGTGCGAATCCGAGCAAACCGAGCCGATAGTACGGCTTGTCGCCGAAGACTCCCGTCGCTTCCTCCCGCAGGAAATTGCCGCCGGTCTCGGCGATCCATACCCACCGCGAGACTATCTCGCTTCGGATCGGGTTCTCCGCCGTGCCGCCCGCGATGTAGGTCGACTTCTCGCCCTTCCACTCCCCCACGAGCTGGTTCAGCCTGCGGTGCCCGGCGTCCTGCTGCTGCGGCTGCACCGCTGCCGGGGTGGCCTGCGTCGCGTCTCGGTGGGCGTGATCGTCATGCGAGGCGTCCCCGGAACAGCCGGCGAGGGTGGCCAGCGCGACGAGCGCGACCGGGAGTGCGGCGTACAGCTTGCGTGCTATCACGGAAATCCTTGTCCGACTGGCGAATCGAGCTGCGTTATCATCGCATGGCCGGATGGCGCCCGCGGTTCACCGTTGGGAAACGCCGAACAGCCCGGCATCGCGGGAGCGGCGATACCGGGCTGTCGCGTGTAGCGCCGTATCAGGGCAGGGGGCCGCCCGCGGCGATGGCGGAGAGAGTGGCGAATTCGTCACCCTTGAGCGAAGCGCCGCCGACCAGCGCGCCGTCGATGTCGCTCTGCGCGACCAGTTCTCCGACGTTCTTGGCGTTCACCGACCCGCCGTAGAGCACGCGGACGCCCGCCGCGACCTCCGGCGAGGCGAGCTTCTCGAGTTCCCCGCGGATCGCGCCGCAGACCTCTTGCGCGTCGGCGGGGGTGGCGACCTTGCCGGTGCCGATCGCCCACACCGGCTCGTAGGCGATGACGACCTTCGAGATCTCTTCCACCGTCAGGCCTTTCAGCGAACCGCGCAGTTGCTCGAGGTTGTACTCGACGTGCGTGCCCGCCTCGCGGACGTTCAAGCCCTCGCCGATGCACACGATAGGGGTGATCCCGTGCTTCAGCGCCTGCTTGGCCTTGGCCAGCACCGTGGCGTCGTCCTCGTTGTGGTACTGCCGCCGTTCGGAGTGCCCGACCACGACGAAGGCGCACCCCAGCTTGGCGAGCATGCTCGCGCTGATCTCGCCCGTGTAGGCGCCCGACTCGTGCACCGAGACGTCCTGGCCACCGTAGGTGAGCAGGAGCTTGTCCCCTTCGACCAGCGTCTGCACGCTGCGAAGGTCGGTGAACGGCGGGATCACCGCCACATCCACCCTGTCGAAATACTTCTCCGGCAGGGCGAATGCGATCTTCTGCACCAGGGCGATGGCCTCGAGGTGATTGAGGTTCATCTTCCAGTTGCCCGCGATGAGCGGTTTGCGTGCCATGCTCAGCCCTCCAACACCGCGATACCGGGCAGTTCTTTACCCTCCAGGTACTCCAGCGACGCGCCGCCACCGGTGGAGATGTGCGAGAAGCCGTCCTCCGGCAGGCCGAGCGCCCGCACGGCCGCGGCCGAATCGCCGCCGCCGACCACGGTGAACGCGCCCTTGCCGGTGGCAGTCACGATCGCCTCGGCCACCCCGCGGGTGCCCGCGGCGAACTTCTCGAACTCGAACACGCCCATCGGCCCGTTCCAGAACACGGTCCGCGCCTCGGTCAGCAGCGCCGAGAAGCGGTCAACCGAATCCGGGCCGATGTCCAGGCCCAGCCAGCCGTCCGGGATCTCGTGCGCGGGCACGACCTTCGTCTCCGCGTCCGCGGCGAACTTGTCGGCCACCACGATGTCGCGTGGCAGGTGGATGACGTCGGCGTACTGCTCGAGCAGCCGCTTGCAGGTGTCGACCATCTCTTGCTGCAACAGCGAGGCGCCTACCGAAAGGCCCTGTGCGGCAAGGAAGGTAAAGCACATGCCGCCGCCGATCACCAGCGTGTCGACCTTCGGCGCGAGCGCTTCGATGACCGCCAGTTTGTCGGAGACCTTGGACCCGCCGAGCACGACCGCGTACGGCCGGTCCGGCGTCTCGGTCAGCTTGGCCAGTACCTCGACCTCGGCCGCGACCAGCTTGCCCGCGTAGTGCGGCAGCGACTGCGCGACGTCGTACACCGACGCCTGCTTGCGGTGCACCACACCGAACCCGTCGGAGACGAACGCGCCGTCGTCGCCGACCAGCTCGACCAGCGCCGCGGCCAGCTTGGCCCGGTCGGCGTCGTCCTTGCTGGTCTCGCGCGGGTCGAAGCGGATGTTCTCCAGCAGCAGCACGTCGCCGTCGGTGAGGCCCTCGGACCGCGCGAGCGCGTCCTGGCCCACCACGTCACCGGCGAGCTGCACGTTGCGGCCCAGCTCCTCGGCGAGCCTGGCGGCCACCGGCGCCAGCGAAAGCTTCGGGTCCGGTCCGCCCTTCGGCCTGCCGAGGTGCGCGGTCACGACGACTTTGGCGCCCGCTTCGGCGAGCGCCTTGATGGTCGGCGCCGAGGCGATGATGCGGCCCGGGTCGGTGATCTGTCCCTTGTCGTCGAGGGGCACGTTCAGATCGGAGCGCACCAGTACGCCCCGGCCCTCGACACCCTCGTCGAGCAGATCCGCGAGTGTCTTGACAGCCATGCGCGTCAGAGCGACTTGCCGACGAGGCCGATGAGATCGGCGAGACGGTTGGAGTAGCCCCACTCGTTGTCGTACCAGGACACAACCTTGACCTGGTTGTCGATCACCTTGGTGAGCGGCGCGTCGTAGATCGAGGAGGCCGGGTCGGTGACGATGTCGCTGGAGACGATCGGGTCGGTGTTGTACTTCAGGATGCCCTTCAGCGGGCCCTCGGCGGCGGCCTTGTAGGCGGCGTTGATCTCCTCGATCGAGGCCGACTTGCGCAGGGTGGCGGTCAGGTCGGTGACCGAGCCCGTCGGCACCGGGACGCGCAGCGCGTAGCCGTCCAGCTTGCCCTGCAGCTCGGGCAGCACCAAGCCGATGGCCTTGGCGGCGCCGGTGCCGGTGGGCACGATGTTCAGCGCGGCGGCGCGGGCGCGGCGCAGGTCGCTGTGCGGGCCGTCCTGCAGGTTCTGGTCCTGGGTGTAGGCGTGGATGGTGGTCATCAGGCCGTGCTCGATGCCGAACTCGTCGTTGAGCACCTTGGCCAGCGGGCCGAGGCAGTTGGTGGTGCACGAGGCGTTGGAGATGATGTTCTGGCTGCCGTCGTACTTGTCGTCGTTGACGCCCATGACGATGGTGATGTCCTCGCCCTTGGCCGGCGCGGAGATGATCACCTTCTTGGCGCCCGCGGCCAGGTGGCCCTTGGCCTTGGTGGCATCGGTGAAGATGCCGGTGGACTCGACGACCACGTCGACGCCCAGGTCACCCCAGGGCAGCGCGGCGGGGCCCTCCTTGATGGCCAGCGCCTTGATCCGCTGGTCGCCCACCACGATGGTGTCGTCGCCGTCGAGCGAGACGTCCTGGGGCAGACGGCCCAGGATCGAGTCGTACTTGAGCAGGGTCGCGAGGGTCGCGTTGTCGGTGAGGTCGTTGACCGCGACGATCTCGATGTCGGTGGTGCCGAGCGCCTTCTGCGCCTCCACCGCCCGGAAGAAGTTACGTCCGATACGACCGAAGCCGTTGATGCCTACACGGACAGTCACGTTATCGCTCCTCAACTTTCCAGCGGATCATTCCGATGTCCACTCACACTAACGTCCTGCCGTGACCTCTCCGACACGCACCTGGCTTTCGTGAGCGCGGGGATGCCTGGTCAGACGCCCGACCAGGACGAGTTCCGGCCGCCGGAAACGCCGCGATCCCCGCGCCGGGGGCGGCGTGGGGATCGCGGGAAACGTGAGCTCAGGCTTCGTCGAGCAGTTCGGCCGTGACGGCCGATTCGGTGTCCGGTACGCCCAGTTCCTTGGCCCGCCGGTCGGCCATCGACAGCAGCCGCCGGATGCGGCCCGCGACAGCGTCTTTCGTCATCGGCGGATCGGCGAGCTGGCCGAGTTCCTCCAGCGAGGCCTGCCGGTGCTGCACTCGCAACCGGCCTGCGGCGGCGAGATGATCGGGCACGTCGTCGCTGAGGATCTCCAGCGCGCGTTCCACCCGCGCCGCCGCGGCGACCGCGGCACGCGCCGAGCGGCGCAGATTGGCGTCGTCGAAGTTGGCCAGCCGATTCGCGGTCGCGCGCACCTCGCGGCGCAGCCTGCGCTCCTCCCACACCATCCTGGTGCCGTGCGCGCCCATCCTGGTCAGCAGCGCGCCGATCGCCTCACCGTCGCGCACCACCACGCGATCGGTGCCGCGTACCTCCCGCGCCTTGGCCGTGATGCCGAGCCGACGGGCCGCGCCGACCAGCGCCAGCGCCGCCTCGGGGCCGGGGCAGCTGACCTCGAGGGCCGAGGAACGTCCGGGCTCGGTGAGCGAGCCGTGGGCGAGAAACGCACCGCGCCAAGCGGCTTCGGCGTCGGCGATGCTGCCGCCGACCACCTGCGCGGGCAGGCCGCGCACCGGACGGCCGCGGACATCGAGCAGACCGGTCTGCCGGGCCAGCGCCTCGCCCTCCTTCGACACCCGCACCACGTACCGGGAGGTCTTGCGCAGTCCACCCGCGCCGAGCACGTGCACGTCGGAGCCATAGCCGTAGAGCTCGAAGATCTCCCGGCGCAGCCTGCGCGCGATGGACCCCATGTCCACCTCGGCCTCGACGATCACCCGGCCGCCGACGATGTGCAGGCCACCCGCGAAACGCAGCAGAGCGGACAGTTCCGCCTTGCGGGAACTCACCTGCGACACCGTGAGCCTGCTCAGCTCGTCTTTCACATCGGCTGTCATCGCCACGGGACGCGCTCCTTTCCACCCAACCCGGAACGCACATCCTGACCCATGTGCCGTCCCTCGACTCGAAGCCCTGCCATTTGCGGCCGAGGTTGCCGGATCAGTTGATCCAGTGCGGCGGCAAGCTTTCCGGGGTGATGCCGGTCCGTTCCCGCTTCGGCGACATCGGAGAAGGTTACTCGTGCCCGCAACTGTTCGGCAGCCCTGGCCACATGTTCCCGCTCGCGGCCCTCCGGCACGCAGCCGGAATCGACCAGCACCTCATCGACGACGAATTCCGGTGCGTGCTGGGACAATACATGCAAATGCCGCTCCGCGGAGAACCCCGCGGTCTCCCCCGGCTCCGCGGCGAGATTGAGCACCAGCACTTTCCGCGCCCTGGTGTACACCAGGGCCTCCCGTAGCTCGGGGACGAGGACGTGCGGAATCACGCTGGTGAACCACGATCCCGGGCCCAGCACCACGACATCGGCGTGTTCGATCGCCGAGGTCGCCTCCGGACCGGCCGGTGGATCGGACGGAATCAGCCGCACCCGCCGCACCTTACCCGGCGTGGTGGCGATGGCAACTTGGCCGCGAATGCACCGGCTCACCCGCGGATCGGCCTCCAGCCCGGATACATCCGCCTCGATGTCCAGCGCGATCGGCGACATGGGCAGCACCCGGCCGGTGATGCGCAACATGCGGGCGACTTCGTCCAGGGCGGCCACCGGATCGCCGAGCACCTCGGTGAGCCCAGCCAGGATCAGGTTGCCCACGGAGTGCCCGGCCAGCGCGCCGGTTCCGCCGAACCGATGCTGCACGGTCCGCGTCCAGACGCCGTCGGCGTCCGCGGCCAAAGCGGCCAGCGCCATCCGGAGATCGCCCGGCGGCAGCACCCCCAACTCGGCGCGTAGTCGCCCTGAGGAGCCGCCGTCGTCGGCGACGGTGACCACCGCGCAGATCTTCCTGGTCAGCCGCCGCACCGCGGTCAGTGTCGCGTACAGGCCGTGTCCGCCACCCAGCGCGACGATGCTGGGATTGGATTCCCAACCGGTCATTCTCGCCCCAGATCTCGATGCACGACCCGGACCACGTCGGCGGACTCCTCCGCGCCGCCGGTGACCTCGCTCATCAACTCGCCCAGTGCCTCGGCAATCGCGACGCTCCGGTGCTTGCCTCCGGTGCAGCCCACTGCGACCGTCATGTATCGCTTCCCCTCTTGGCGGTAACCGTTCGTGGTCAGCTCGACCAGGTGGTGGCAGGTACGCAGGTAATCCTCCGCACCGGGACGCGACAGCACGTACTCGCTGACCACCGTCTCCTGACCGGTATGTTCCCGCAACTCCGGTATCCAATGCGGATTGGGTAGAAAACGGACATCTAACACCATGTCGGCGTCCAGCGGAACTCCGTACTTGAAGCCGAACGACTGCACGGTGAGCTGCAACGCGGAGGGCGCGCCGCCGCCGTAGGCCTCCTCCATCTTGCGGTGCAGCTGATGGATGGACAGCTCGGTGGTGTCGATCACCAGGTCGGCGGCGGCCTTCACGGCGGACAGCCGCACCCGCTCGGCGGCGATGCCTGCCGACAGCGTGCCGTCCTTGCTCTCGCTCTGCAGCGGATGCCTCCGCCGCGCGAAACCGAAACGGCGGATCAGCACGTCATCGGATGCCTCGAGGAAGAGGACCCTGGTGCGCACGCCGAGCGTCCGCAACTGCTCGGTGACCACCGACAGATCACCGGTGAAGAACCGGCTGCGCACGTCCATGACCAGCGCGAGACGGCGGATCGGCGGCTTGGCGGAGGCACCCAGCTCCACCATCCGCCCGAACAGCTCTGGGGGCAGGTTGTCGGCCACGTACCAGCCGAGGTCCTCGAGCACACGGGCGGCGGTGCCTCGGCCCGCGCCAGAGAGCCCGGTCACGATCACGACCTCGACCTGCGGGTTCGCCCCGCCGACGGCGCTGGACGAGGCCACTCGTCCCGCGCTCGTCGGCGGGTTGCCCGCACTGCTGTTCGATTCGACGCGTGTCATGTCCTACCGGATCCGTCTCTGGGGTGCCTTCCGATCATCGCGCACCGGTTTCGGTATCGGCCGCAGACACAACGTACGCGAAACCGAAACTTCCGGTGCACTGTCGACTGACTATTCGGACTCGAGCGCCGCAAGGACCGCTTTCGCGGTCGCCAACCCGATGCCGGGCACCTCGGTGATCTCCTCGACCGTGGCCTGCTTCAGCTTGGCCACCGATCCGAAATGGGTGACCAGCGCGGTCCGGCGCGCCGTTCCGAGCCCCGGCACCGAGTCCAGGGCCGAGGCGGTCATCCGGCGGGAGCGTTTGCTGCGATGGAACGTGATGGCGAAGCGGTGCGCCTCGTCGCGGACCCGTTGCAGCAGATACAGCGCCTCGCTCGTGCGCGGCAGGATCACCGGGTCGCTCTCGCCGGGCACCCACACCTCCTCGAGCCGTTTGGCCAGGCCGACCACCGCGACATCGGTGATGCCCAGCTCGTCGAGCACCTCGGCCGCCGCGGCGACCTGGGGCGCGCCGCCGTCGACGACGAACAGGTTGGGCGGATAGGAGAACTTGCGCGGGCGTCCGGTGCTGGGATCGATGCCGGGACGGGAGGTGAGGTCCAGCGCGTCGTCGTCGCTTCCGGTCGCGGCGAGGTCCTCGTGCTCCATCATGTCGCGCTCGCGACGCAACTTGAGGAACCGGCGGCGGGTCACCTCGGCGATGCTGCCGACGTCGTCGGAGCGGCCTTCGCCCGCCGCCTCCCGGATCGTGTAGTGGCGGTACTCCGACTTGCGGGCCAGACCGTCCTCGAAGACCACGAGCGAGGCGACCACATCGGTCCCCTGCACGTGGCTGACGTCGACGCACTCGATGCGCAGCGGCGCGGTGTCCAGCTCGAGGGCGTCCTGGATCTCTTGCAGCGCTTGCGATCTCGACGTCAGATCGCCCGCTCGCTTCAGCTTGTGCTGGGCCAGCGCCTCCATCGCGTTGCGCTGCACGGTCTCGGCCAGCGCCTTCTTGTCCCCGCGCTGGGGCACGCGCAGCTTCACCGCCGAACCGCGCAGGTCCGACAACCACTGCTGGATCTGCTCGACGTCGGCGGGCAACTCGGGCACGAGTACTTCCCGGGGCACCACGGCGGCGGGCTGCTCGTCGGCCGCCTGCTCGGCCACCGCGACCTGCTCGCCGTAGAACTGGGTGAGGAACTGCTCGACCAGCGCGGCGAGTTCCCCGCCTGCCTCCGGGACGTCGACCGCGTCGCCCGACTTGTCGACCACCCAGCCGCGCTGGCCGCGCACTCGGCCGTCGCGCACATGGAAGACCTGCACCGCCACTTCCAGTTCGTCGGTGGCGAAGGCGATGACGTCGGCGTCGGTGCCCGTGCCGAGCACCACCGCCTGCTTCTCCAGCGCGCGGCGCAGCGCCTGGACGTCATCACGCAGCCGGGCGGCGGTCTCGAAGTCCAGGTCTTCGGCGGCCGCGTGCATGCGGCGCTCCAGCTCCCGGACCAAGCGATCGGTGCGGCCTGCGAGGAAGTCGCAGAAGTCGTCGACGATCGCGCGGTGTTCTTCGGCGCTCACCCGCCCGACGCACGGGGCCGAGCATTTGTCGATGTAGCCGAGCAGGCAGGGGCGCCCGATCTGACTATGCCGCCGGAAGACTCCGTTGGAGCAGGTGCGCGCGGGAAACACCCGCAGCAGCAGATCGAGCGTCTCGCGGATGGCCCAAGCGTGCGCGAAGGGGCCGAAATAGCGGACGCCTTTGCGGCGCGCGCCGCGGTAGACGAACAACCGCGGATATTCCTCGTTCAAGGTGACGGCGAGTACCGGGTAGGACTTGTCGTCGCGGTAGCGGACGTTGAAGCGCGGATCGAACTCCTTGATCCAGTTGTATTCCAGCTGCAGCGCCTCCACCTCGGTGGAGACGACCGTCCACTCGACGCTCGCGGCCGTGGTGACCATCTGCCTTGTGCGTGGATGCAGCCCGGCGACGTCGGCGAAATACGAGTTCAGCCTGCTGCGCAGGCTCTTGGCCTTGCCGACGTAGATGACCTGCCGATGGGCGTCCCGGAATTTGTAGACACCGGGTTCGACGGGGATCGTGCCCGGCGCGGGCCGGTACGTCGCTGGATCTGCCACCCATCCAGCGTATAGACCGGGACCGACAGCCCGGCCGACGGCGGCTCCCGGCTGCGGTCATGGCACGGGGACGCCGAACCAGCCCTTGGCTTCCGGGCGGCACAGCAGGTGCACGACGGCCACCGAGGTAGCCACCGAGTACCCCGCGGCGACGACGCCGACGACGGGCGGGACGCTCGCGAGGTCCCTGATCGCCCAGCACCCGACGACCGCCTGCAGGAGCGCCAGCGCGATCGTCAGCTTGCGGACGGCCGGCGCGCCCTCGGCGAATCCGAGCACTAGCAGCCCCAGCGCCCACGCGACGCAGAACTGGGTGGATGCCGTGGCGGCCGCGTCGCCGCCGCGCGTCAGATTCATCAGCACGGGATAGGCGAGTCCGAATCCCGCCATCCCGGCGACGGCTTCCCGCACGTCCCGAACCGCCGCCGGCATGGCCGTTTCCACGCCGACGGAGGGCTCCTCACCGGAGAACGCCAAGCTCACAGCCGTACCCCCGTTGGTACCGAACCTTCCGGCGCACCTTCGAACACGCCGGAATCGCACCGTAACACGGTGATGTCCCGCACAACTCGGACTTCGGCAAATGAACCGGACGGGATCCGCGCGGGTTACTCCACGAGACCGTGCCGCCGCAACGCGGCCAGCAGCGCGTCCGGGCGCTCGGTGGTGGGCAGGGCCTCGACCAGAGCGAAGCGGCTGCCCAGCGCCTCGGCGCCGCCGTCGGCCTCGGCGCTGTCGCCGATCATCAGCGCGGACTCGGCGGCCACACCCAGTTCGCCCAAGGCGGAACGGAAGATCTCCGGATCGGGCTTCATGACACCGACCTCGTAGGAGAGGGTGAACGCGCCGACCAGCCGATCCCAGCCGCGCGCCGCGAACGACGGACGGATGTCGAACGGGATATTGCTCACCACCGCGACCGGAACACCCTGCGCCGCAAGCAGATCGAGGACGGCTTCGCTGTCGGGGTACGGCGTCCACTCCAGCGGGTCCAGCAGCCGGGCGTACAGTCGTTCGGCGTCCTCGTCGGTGGGCACTCCCGATGTGCGCAGCACCTTCATCATCACCTTGCGATGCAGCGCGGGGTCCAGGTCGCGGTGGTCCCAGGCGTACTGCGTCTCGTCGTCGAATTCGATGACGTGGTGGACCGGCGCCGTCATCCGCCGCATGATCTCGGCCTTCTCGTCCACGTCGAACGCCTGCCCGTCCGGCCGCGTCAGGTCCGCGTACCAGGATTCGTCGGCCTCCAGGCGGAACAAGGTCCCGGAGAAGTCGAACAGCACCGCCTCGATCGCCACTCGGCCCAGCCTACCGGCCGAGCATGGCGCACCGCCGGTGCACGCGGCGACCACCCATACCGTCTCGACCTCGACACACGCTGCGGCCAGGGGGATTTCGCCGGTGGGAAGGAAACCGGCGCGGCTGTCGGTACCGAGCGTTAGAGTCCCGGCATGGGGCGCAAGCGAGGAACTTGGGTCGCCGCGGCGGCGGCGTTCGCACTAACCGTCGGCATGGCCACCGCCTGCTCGTCCGGCGAGAGCCAGGCGGGCGGCGTCTGCGAGACGGTGCCGAACGGCACACCGGTGTCGGCCACCGCGGCGGGGCCCGCGGGCAGCGGCACCAAGGATCTCAGCACCAACCCGGAGATAGCGACCGGCTATCGAGCGAACATGACGCCGGTGCGTACACATACCTTCGCGGTGTCCACGGCGAACCCGCTGTCGACGAAAGCCGCGTGTGAGGTGCTGCGCGACGGTGGCACCGCGGCCGACGCGCTGATCGCGGCGCAGACGGTGCTCGGCCTGGTCGAGCCGCAGGCGTCCGGCATCGGCGGCGGTGCGTTCCTGGTCTACTACGACGCGAACACCAAGTCCGTGGACGCCTACGACGGCCGCGAGGTGGCGCCCGCCGCGGCCACCGAGAACTATCTGCGCTGGATCAGCGACATCGATCGCACCGAACCCAAGCCGAACACGCGGGCCAGCGGCCGCTCCATCGGCGTGCCCGGCGTACTTCGGATGCTCGAACTGGCGCACCACGACCACGGCAAGACCGCGTGGCGCGAACTGTTCGACCCCGCCATCGGACTGGCAGATCAGGGCTTCCCGATCAGTCCCCGCCTCGCGGGACAGATCGCGGAGTCGGCCAAGGACCTGGCCGCGGACGAAGACGCCAAGGCGTATTTCCTCAACCCGGACGGTAGCCCGAAGGCCGCCGACACCGTCCTGACCAACCCCGCCATGGCCAAGACGCTCGGCGCCGTCGCCACCGAGGGCGCGCAGGCCTTCTACACCGGCGCCGTCGCCCAGGACATCGTCGCGGCCGCGGGCCGGGCCTCCGGCGGGCGCACTCCCGGCCTGATCGCCACCCAGGACTTGGCCGGTTACCAGGCGAAGAAGCGCACCGCGCTGTGCACGAGCTACCGCGAGCACGAACTCTGCGGCATGCCGAGTCCCTCGTCGGGCGGCATCACCGTCGCCGCGGCCTTGGGCATCCTGGAGAACTTCGACCTGGCCGCCCTGCGTCCGGACAGCATCGACCGCAACGGCGGCAAGCCCAACGCCCAGGCCGTGCACTTGATCACGGAGGCCGAACGCCTCGCCTACGCCGATCGCAACAAGTACGTGGCCGACACGGATTTCGTGCCGCTGCCGGGCAATTCGGCGCAAACCTTGCTGAATCGCGACTATCTGCGACAGCGTGCCGGGCTGATCGATCCGAACCGCAGCATGGGCACCGCGCAGCCGGGTGACTTCGGCCCCGTGCCGCTCGGCGTCGGCCCGCAACCGCCCGAGCACGGCACCAGCCACATCTCGGTGGTCGACAAGTACGGCAACGCCGCGGCGATGACCACCACCGTGGAGTCGGCGTTCGGTTCGTTCCACCTGGTCGACGGCTTCGTGCTGAACAATCAGCTCACCGACTTCAACGCCGACCCGCTCGGCGCCGACGGCGTGCCGATGGCCAACCGGGTCCAGCCGGGCAAGCGCCCGCGCAGCTCCATGAGCCCGACGCTGATCTTCGGCAAGGCGCCCGACGGCTCGCGCGGCGAACTCACGCATGTCGCGGGCTCGCCCGGCGGTTCGGTGATCATCCAGTTCGTGGTGAAAACGCTGGTCAACATGTTCGACTGGGGCCTGGATCCGCAGCAGGCGGTCTCCGCGGTCGCGTTCGGCGCTGGCAACAGTCCGTCCACCGGTATCGGCGGCGAGCATCCGGCGATCAACGCCACCGACAACGGCGACCACGACCCGCTGGTGCTGCGGTTGCGCCAACTGGGCCATCAGGTCTCGGTGGCGCCCCAGTCCAGCGGCCTCAGCGCCTTGAAACGCAACGGCTCCGACGGCTGGATCGGCGGCGCGGATCCGCGACGAGAAGGCGCGGTCCTCGGCGATACGCATTGATCGAACCAGCGGGCTCGGTCGCGACCGCCCGTCCGCGTCCCGGCTGTGGCACATCGAGTGATCGGCGTGCCCGCCGGGGCGCACTGCGGCTATTTACTCCGGACCATGGGATACACGATCGGACCTCGGCCGATCGGCAGCTCACCTTGCCGCACGAAACCGAATCGCTCGTAGAAGGGCACCGTGCCGCTGGTGTTCGAGATGAGGAAACAGTCCTCCTCGGCCGCCGCCAACCGACGCTCGAGCAGCGCGCTCGCCAGTCCCCGGCCCTGTGCGCGGGGCAACGTCCCGATGGCGGCCAGATACAGATGCGGTGCCGCCGGTCGCGCATGCTCCATGTGCCGCCCGGCGGCCAGCGCCCGAGCGGTGCTCGACCCCAAGGCGCGCAGTAAGGTCAACGGCTTCGCCGTCGGTGACACCACGTGCGCCGGTTCCCACAGCGCCACACAGGCGAGGTTGCCCTCCGCGTCGTGCGCGAGGTCGACCAGACCGTTCTCCCGGCGCGACGCGATGCGCGAATCCCAGAACGGCGGCAACGCTTTCCGCCGCCGTGACGCTCCCGGCCAGAAGTAGGTCATCAGTGGATCGTCGGCGAAAGCCGCCGCGAGGACGAACGCACCTGGCTCCATGGCGGCGAGGTTAGATCAGCACGCGGGGCCGCGCGAGCCGGATGGCCGCACACCGCACCCGATCACTTCCTCCCGGAATATTTCGCGCCCAGTTCCCGCAACCGGGCCATCGCCCGCGCCGCGTGCTCCTTGTCGTTCGAGCGGATCGCCAGCAGCGGGACGTAGTCGTCGTCGACCAACTCCAGGCGCGCCCAGGACTTCCGATCCGGGAACGACACGCCTCGGATATAGTCCCAGGGAAAATCTTTGTCGCCCAGAATATTTCGCACCGACACGCCCCGCGCGCCGACCCGCACCCGTGGCCTGGTCAGTAACAGCACGGCCGCGGCGCCGAGCACACCGATCCCGATCATCGCGAGCTGATCGGCCACCCGGAAGTTGACGCCGGTAGACCCGGTGCGCAGCCAGACACCACCCACGGTGAACGCGGCCGCCACCAGCACCGCCGCGATCCAGGCCGTCCGCACCGCGCGCCGGGGCCGCACCTCGAAATCCCACTCCGACGTGTCGTCGGCCGGGCCCACATTCCTGCGAAAGATGCGAACGACCGGCATCGCTACGCGGACTGTCGCAGAGCGCGCAGTGTCAGCGCGGCGTCCAGCGCCGCGGCGGCCGCCTGCTCGCCCTTGTTCTCTTGGGACTCCGGCAGCCCGGCCCGATCCAGGGCCTGCCGCTCGTTGTTGGTGGTGAGCACTCCGTTCGCGACCGGCGTGCCCTCGTCCAGCGAAACCCGGGTGAGCCCCGCGGTCACCGCGTCGCAGACGTACTCGAAATGCGGGGTGTCACCGCGGATCACCACACCGAGCGCCACCACCGCGTCATGCGACTTGGCCAGCTCCTGGGCCACCACGGGCAGCTCCATCGCACCCGCGCAGCGCACCACCGTGATCTGCTGGACGCCCGCGTCCTTGGCCACCCGCTCTGCGTTCGCCAGCAAGGTGTCGCAGATCTGGGTGTGCCAGCGCGAGGCGACGATGCCCAAGGAGAGGTCCTTGGCGTCCGCCAGCGCGAAAGTCGGTACCCCGGTACCGCTCATCGATGTCCGCCTTTCGGAGTCTGTTCGCAGTTCAGTGGGCGGTCTCGCCGAGATCCAGCTCGTCGAGGCCGATCAGGTCGTGACCCATTCGGTCCCGCTTGGTGCGCAGGTAGCGCAGGTTCTCCGCGTTCGCGCGCAACGGCATCGGCACCCGCTCGGTGATCCGCAGGCCGTAGCCGTCCAAGCCGACCCGCTTGGCCGGATTGTTGGTGAGCAATCGCATCGACCGGATGCCCAGATCCACCAGGATCTGCGCGCCGGTGCCGTAATCGCGGGCATCCGCGGGCAGGCCGAGTTCGAGATTCGCGTCGACCGTGTCGTGGCCGGAGTCCTGCAGCTGGTAGGCCTGCAACTTGTGCATCAGGCCGATGCCGCGGCCTTCGTGACCGCGCATGTACAGCACGACACCGCGCCCCTCGGCCGCCACCATCTCCAACGCGGCATCCAGCTGCGGACCGCAGTCGCAGCGCAACGATCCGAACACGTCACCGGTCAGGCACTCCGAGTGCACGCGGACCAGGATGTCGTCGCCGTCGGTGATGTCGCCACGCACCAGCGCGACGTGCTCGACCTCGTCGTAGATGCTCTGATAGCCGACGGCCATGAACTCGCCGTGCGCGGTGGGGATGCGCGCCTCGGCCACGCGCACCACATGCTTCTCGTGCCTGCGCCGCCACGCGATCATGTCCGCGATCGAGATCAGCGCGAGCTCGTGCTCGTCGGCGAAGACGCGCAACTCCTCGGTCCGGGCCATGTGGCCCTCGTCCTTCTGGCTGACGATCTCGCAGATCACGCCCGCCGGACGCAAGCCGGCCATGCGTGCCAGATCCACCGCGGCTTCGGTGTGCCCCGGCCTGCGCAGCACACCACCATCCTTGGCGCGCAACGGCACCACATGGCCGGGCCTGGTGAAATCGTCGGCCTTCGCGTCGGCGTCGGCCAGCAACCGCATCGTGGTGGCGCGGTCGGCGCCGGAGATACCGGTCGTGACACCCTCGCGCGCGTCCACCGAGACGGTGTAGGCGGTGCCGTGCTTGTCCTGGTTCATCGCGTACATCGGCGGCAGGCCGAGCCGATCGCAGTCGTCGCCGGTGAGCGGCACGCAGATGTAACCGGACGTGTAGCGGATCATGAAGGCGACCAGTTCCGGGGTGGCCTTCTCCGCCGCGAAGATGAGGTCGCCCTCGTTCTCGCGGTCCTCGTCGTCGACGACGACGACCGCCTTACCGGCGGCGATATCGGCGACTGCGCGCTCGATGCTGTCGAACCTGGTCACGTCTGCTGTGCTCCATCTCGAAATAGGTGCCTCACCACAGTACTGGGTCGTTTTCCAGCGCCTGCGGCGCTGGGTGTTCGCGCCCCCTTATGGCCGCGAACGGCGCATGCTCGGTCTCGCTTCGCTCGAAAGTCGTGGTCGAGGTGTACTGGGCGCTCGGTGGGGCGATCGACCGACCCGCATGTTCGCCGGGCCTGCCGCCTGGCGTGGAAAACCGTCGGCTGCCATGGCGTCTCGAGACCTTGGCTCGTAGCGGGCATCCGCGCCTGCCGGTTGGCAGATGGGAGGGTGTCTCGGATGCTCGCTCGGGCGCAGGCGGGGCCTGATCTGTCGCGCCTCGCTCGGAGACCGCAGTGATGCCGATTCGCTCGGCCGCCGGAGTGATGCCGAGCCGACCGGTCGAGACGATGCTCATCGAACCCGCACGGTCGGCGATCACCGTGACTCCGTGTGAGGGTGACGGCTCGGATGACGGCGTCGCGGCAGCTCTATTACGCATGCGATTCCCGCCGCGCAGCCTCGTGGGCGGGCGGGGACGAGCGGTGCGGGCACTGTCAGCCGCGCTGCTGGAGGCGTTCGACGTACTTGGCGATCACGTCGACTTCCAGGTTGACGGTGGTGCCGACGGTGGCGAAGCCGAGGTTGGTCAGGGAGAGCGTGGTGGGGATGAGGGAGACCTCGAACCAGTCGCTGCTGCCGGTCTCGGCGGGCTCGTCGGAGACGCCGAGGCCGGAGACGGTGAGCGAGATGCCGTCCACGGTGATCGACCCCTTCTCCACGACGTAGCGGGCGATGTTCTCGGGCAGCGAGATCCGCACCACGTCCCAGTTGTCCGACGGAGTGCGCGAGAGCACGGTGCCGGTGCCATCGACATGGCCTTGGACCAAGTGGCCGCCGAGCCTGCTGTTCAGAGCGGCGGCGCGCTCGAGATTCACCTTGGCGCCGACGTCCAGCTTGCCGATGCTGGAGCGATTGAGCGTCTCCGCCATGACGTCGACGGTGAACGAGTCGCCGCCGACCACCTCCACGACGGTCAGGCACACTCCGTTCACGGCGATCGAATCACCGTGCCCGGCATCGGAGGTCACCAGCTTGCCCTTGATCGTCAGCCGCGCGGCGTCGGTCAGCCGCTCGCTGGCGACGATCTCGCCGAGTTCCTCGACGATGCCTGTGAACATGTGCTGTGACTCCTGTCGCGTCGTTGTCTTCCGGTTGCGGAACAGCGCGGGACCCGGCCGCTATTCCCGCACCTCCTCAGCCTAGTGACGCGGGGTCGCCGTAGACAGCCGCGTTCCGTGCCCGCCGAGGGCGGACCGGGACCCGCGCCGGAACCGACCGCAGGGCGGGCCGAGGCGGGCGGAACCGGCCGGTCCCATCGAAAATGGAACGAAATATGTCCACACCCGCCGTGATCACCCGGATGGACGACATATGCATGATTATTCTGCGGCATTTGGCGTACCGCACGAATTAATTTACCCCGCAGAGAGTTTGCGGATTCATTCTCGATACTCGAACGAAACACGGTTATAACGCAGATTCCGTGCTCGGACGGCGCGGTACGCGATATCGTTACGCGGCTGACTTCTCGCGTTCAACTTTCCCGTCCATGCAGTCCGATGACACGCTCTACCAGGGAACATGACCGACAAGCGGGAAGCCTGCCACACGATGTTCACTCCTCGAGAAAGCCGGAGAACACAGTGGGACAAATTGGGTCGAACGCAGCTGGGGGCGCAGTGTGACCACATTTCTCGATTCGACGCCGGAAGTTCGCTGTTCACGGTATCGGCGCGAATTCCAGCTGCCCGCATCGATGGATCCCGGTTCGCACCGCATTCTCCTGCACATCGGTGTCGACTACGGCGCCGTCACCATGCCCGCCGAACTCGGCGAGCAGGTGCTACGGCGACTCGCCCAAGACGGAATCGCCGGGCCGGTGGTCGACCATCCGCGAGCCAAGCATTGGACGTTCCTCACCGGCCCCGCCGGGCCGGACGCCGTCAGCCCGGCGGTCTCGGCCGAATTGTTCCGCCTCTACGCTGCGGTGGCCTGCGCGGGCAGCCAAGTGGTGCTGCCCTCACCGGACGACGAGCGCACCGGGTATCGCGTGTGGATCCGGTCACCGGAGGCCGGCGCCCGCCGCCCGCCGATCAGCGCGGTGATCGAGACGATCCGCGCGGTCGCCGCGCGTGGAACGCGGACCGGCTAGCACCGTTCAGCGGGCCCACGCCGAGGCCGCCTGGCCGCGCAGCTTCTCCACGGTGGCGGCGGGGTCGGCGGTGCTGTAGACCGCGGAACCGGCGACGAAGCAGTCCACACCCGCCTCCGCGGCCGCCTCGATGGTGTCGGCGTTGATCCCGCCGTCGATCTCGACCAGCAGCCGCAGCTCACCGGCATCGACCAGGTTCCGCACGACGCGCGCCTTCTGCAGCACCTCCGGAATGAACGACTGTCCGCCGAAGCCGGGTTCCACGCTCATCACCAGCAGCGTGTCGAATTCGCGCAGGATCTCCAGGTACGGCTCGATCGGCGTGCCCGGCTTCACCGAGAGCCCCGCCTTGGCGCCCGCGGCGCGGATGTCGCGGGCCACCGCGATCGGATCGTCGGTCGCCTCCGCGTGGAAGGTCACGTTGTGCGCGCCCGCCTCGGCGTACGGCGGCGCCCAGCGGCCCGGATTCTCGATCATCAGGTGGCAGTCGAGGGGGATCTCGGTCGCCTTCAGCAGGCTCTCCACCACCGGGAGGCCGAGCGTGAGATTCGGCACGAAGTGCGCGTCCATCACGTCCACGTGCAGCCAGTCGGCGCCTGCGACGGCCGCCGCTTCGTCCGCGAGGTGCGCGAAGTCTGCGGACAGGATGGAGGGGGCGATCATCGGAGCGGCCGGACGCGGGTGAATCGGGTTGGACACAACGCCGGAGTCTAACGGTACCCAGGGTTGTCCAGCGCGGGAGTGGGTAGCCTGCATAGGGTGATCAATATTTCGGCGGAACAGGGGCTCTACAGCACCCCGGTGGAGATTCGGGTGGCGGCGTCGGTGACACAACTGCCCATCGTGCGTGGGCTCGCCGAAACACTCGTCCTACTCAGCGATTTCACACTGGACGAGGTGGCCGATATCCGGCTGGCCGTCGACGAGGTCTGCTCGACCCTGATCGCGGTCGCCGCCCCGGAATCGAGCCTGAACTGCCGTTTCACCGTCGGCGACACCGTGTTGCTCGTCCGGGTCGACGGCCTGGCGGAGAAGCCGGGGCTGCCCGATCAGCGCAGCTTCGGCTGGCACGTGCTGCGCACCCTCACCGACTCGGTGGAGGCGACCCAGGATTCGTTCGACGCGACGGTCTCCGGATATCCGACGACGGTCGAGTTCCGTCGGGTCCGGGGGAAGGCGTAGTGGCGGACGAAGACACCGTGTACGACTCCCAGCGCGACGACGACGCCGACACGCTGACCACCGAGGACGAGACCGATGCCGAGGAGACCCTGGAGGCGGCGGGCGCGGTTCCCGGTTACGACGATGTCGGATTGCTCTTCGAGCAGCTCGCCTCCAGTGAGGCGGGGACCGCGCGGCACAGCGCGCTGCGCGCGGAACTGATCAGCCGCTGCATTCCGCTCGCCGACCACATCGCCAGGAAGTTCAGCGGGCGTGGTGAGCCGTTCGACGACCTGACCCAGGTCGCGCGGGTGGGGTTGGTGCACGCGGTGGACCGTTTCGACGTCGAGCGCGGCTCCAACTTCCTTTCTTTCGCGGTGCCGACCATCATGGGTGAGGTCCGCCGGTATTTCCGCGACAACACCTGGGCGATGCGAGTGCCGCGGCGTGTCAAGGAGACTCACCTACGCATCGGCGCGGCGATCGACAGTCTCTCGCAGACTCTCGGCCGCTCGCCGACGGCGAAGGAGATCGCCGCCGAGCTGGACGTCGACCCGGACGAGGTGACCCAGGCGGTCATCGCGGGCAACGCCTACCAGCCGAGTTCGATCGACGCGGCCACGCTCGGCCGCGACACCGACGCCTCGCTCCTGGACACCCTCGGCGAGGAGGAGTCCCAGTTCGATCGGGTCGAGGAGTACGTCGCGATCCGTCCGCTGCTGGCCGGGTTGCCGGAGCGGGAACGACGCATCCTCACCATGCGGTTCTTCGAATCGATGACCCAGACGCAGATCGCGCAGCAGATGGGCATCTCCCAGATGCACGTCTCGCGCATCCTCGCCAAGACCCTCGCCCGCTTGCGGGAGCAATCCAGCCGGGAATGACCCCGCTCAGCGCGGCTTGCGCAGCGCCGCCACGAACATGGCGTCGGTACCGTGCCGGTGCGGCCACAACTGTGCCCCCGGCCCGTCGCCAACATCGGTGACGCCGGGCAGCAGTTCGCGGGTGTCGAGCTGCTCGGCGCCGAGGCGGCGCACGGCATCGGCGACGATGGACACCGTCTCCGGCAGATGCGGCGAGCATGTCGAGTACACCACGACCCCGCCAGGGCGCAGCAGATCCCATGCGGCGGTGAGCAATTCGCGCTGCAACACCACCAGTTCCCGGACGTCCGCCGGGGTGCGCCGCCAGCGCGCCTCAGGTCTACGGCGCAGCGCTCCGAGGCCGGTGCAGGGGGCGTCGACCAGGATGCGGTCGTAGCCCGGGGTCAGTCCGCTGGCGCGGCCGTCGGCGACGTGCACGTCCACCGGCAGGTCGTGCACGGCTTTGCGGACCAGCTCGGCGCGGTGCGCGGCGGGCTCGACCGCGTCCACCCGGAAACCGTCGATCGCGGCGATCGCCCCCAGCAGCGCGGCCTTGCCGCCCGGTCCTGCGCACAGGTCGAGCCAGCGACCGGTGTCCGGGCCGTCGAGCGCGGCCCTGGTCAACGCCAGCGCCACCAGCTGGCTGCCTTCGTCCTGCACCGCCGCCATGCCCTCGCGGACCGGCTCCAGCTTGCCGGGATCGCCGCCGTCCAGATAGACCGCGTACGGCGACCAGCGGCCCTCCTCGCCGCCGGTGACCAGCGCGAGTTCCTCCGCGGTGATGTCGCCGGGGCGGGCCACCAGGTGCACCAGCGGGCGGGCGTCGTCGGCGGCGAGCACGTCGCGCAGTTCCGCCGCTCGCGCGCCCAGCGCGTCGGCGAACGCCTGCGCGATCCAGACCGGATGGGCGTACTCGAACGCCAACCGGCCGAGGGGGTCGGCGGGCGCGAGCGCGTCGACCCATTGCTCGGGGGTCTTCTCCCCCGCGCGCCGGAGCACCGCATTGACGAAACCGGCTTTGCCCGCACCGAATTCGGCGCGCGTCAACGCGACGGAGGTGTCCACGGCGGCGTGCGCGCCGATCCGGGTGCGCAGCAACTGGTAGACGCCGAGCCGGAGCACGTCCAGCAAGGGTCCGTCGATCTCCTCGATCGGCCTGCCCGCGCCTTCGGCGATCACCGCGTCCAGTAGTCCCAGCGACCGGCACGCGCCGTAGGCGAGTTCGGTGGCCAGTGCGGCATCCCGACCCGACAATCCCCGTTCGCGCAGCAGCGCGGGCAGAACGAGATTTGCGTAGGCATCGCGCTCACGGACCGCCCGCAGCACATCCCTGGCGACCGACCGCGGCGGGTCGGCGGATTCCCTTGGTCGTCCGGCGGCTTTGGCCCCTTGGCGCGGCGCGGTTTGCGAAGCCGGGCGCCCGCCGGTGGAACGGTCCGATCGGCCCGCCGCCGAGCGTCGTCCGGTGGAGCCGCGCCGTTCGTCGCGATCACGGCCGCCCGCCTCGGCGCGCCCACCGCCGGAACGCCGACCGGTCGCCCGCGACCTGTCCGCCGCGTCGCGATCCTGCTGCTTCCCGCCGCCCTGCGCGCGTGCCCGGCCTGCCTCGCCGGAACGATTCGGCGCGGACTCTCGTTCGTCGCGCCGCCGGTCGCGTGCGTTGCCGTCGCCGGGCCGATTGCCGCGCGTCATTCGACCACCGCGCCCGGCTGCAGGCGGGCGCCGCGCGCCCAGTCGAGCGCGGCCATCATGCGCTTGCCCTGCGGCTGCACCTGGTCGAGCCGCACCGCGGTGGTCGCGGTGCCGACGAACACACCGGACTTGCGGACCTCGATCACCCGCTCCGGCAATTCCTCCTCGACCAACTCGACCGGCCCCAGCTTCAACCGGGTGCCGCCGACCTCGGTCCACGCCCCCGGCGCGGGAGTGACCGCGCGGATCCGCCTGCTGATGGCCAGCGCGGGCAGATCCCAGCGCACGTGCCCGACCTCGACGCCGACCTTCGGCGCGTACGAGACACCGTCGGTGGACTGCGGGACCGCTTGCAAGCTCCCGTCCTCCACTCCGTCGAGCGTCGCTTCCAGCAGGCGCGAGCCGCTGTCGGCCAGCCGCTCCAGGAGAGTGCCCGCGGTGTCGGTGACGGTGATCTTCTCGGTCACCATGCCGAAGACCGGGCCGGTGTCCAGTCCGGCCTCGATCTGGAAGGTGGAGGCGCCGGTGATCTCGTCGCCCGCATCGATCGCGGCCTGCACCGGCGCCGCGCCGCGCCACGCGGGCAGCAGCGAGAAATGCAGGTTGATCCAGCCGAAGCGCGGGATGTCGAGCACCTGCTGGGGTAGCAGCGCGCCGTAGGCGACGACGGGACAGCAGTCCGGCGCCAATTCGGTGAGCCGCGCGACGAATTCCGGCTCCGACGGCCGCCGCGGGGTGAACACCGGGATGCCGTGTTCGTCGGCCAGCAGGCCGACCGGCGACCTGGTCACCTTCCGGCCGCGCCCCGCGACCGCGTCCGGCCGCGTCACCACGGCGACGACCTCGTGGCGCGCCGATTCCAGCAGACGCCGCAGCGACGGAACCGCCGGTTCCGGGGTGCCCGCGAAGACGACGCGCATCAGCGGCCCGCTCCGAACGGGTTGGGCCGACCCGCACCGCTCATCGAACGGGCCGGGCGCACCGTCGAGCCCGCCGCGAACCAATCGGATTCGCGGATCACCCGCATCGCCTCCTTGCGCTGGGCCGGGTCGAGACGGTCGATGAACAGCACGCCGTCGAGATGATCGGTCTCGTGCTGCACGCACCGCGCCAGCAACCCTTCGGCTTCGAACGTGACCGGTGCGCCGTCGACGTCCACACCGGTTGCCCGCACCCGCAGGGCCCTGCGCGTGTCGTAGCGCACGCCGGGAATCGACAGGCAGCCTTCCGGCCCCACCTGCTCCTCGTCGCCGACGACCTCCCACCGCGGGTTGACCAGATGCCCCGCGGCGTCGCCCGTGTCGTAGACGAACACGCGCAGCCCGACCCCGATCTGCGGCGCGGCCATCCCGACACCGCCGTCGTCGTGCATCGTCTCGGTCAGGTCGGTCACCAGCTGACGCAGATCACGATCGAACGCGGTGACCTCCGCGGCGCGGGCACGCAAGATGGGATCGCCGAACAGGCGAACGGGCTGGATGGTCACGGCTGGCTCCCGGAAGCGACGAATACGGTCGCCCCATTCTAGTGAGACGACCGGAAATCCCCGATTCGCCAGCCGGAAGCTGGTACAACTCCTATGCGGTCCGGGCGGGGTGTCGATCCCTCCGCCCGGCCGCCCGGAAAAACCCTGGTCAGCCGTCCGCCGGTGACCGCGGACCAGTGGTGGCCCGCAGCTCGCCGAGCAAGGCGTTCGGCAGCGGGCGGGCAGGCTCCGGCCGGAAACCGTAGTATCGGCGCACCATTCGCTCGTATACCCGGCTCGGGAGCAGCCTGCGGGTCCAGAAGGACAAGCGGACGTCACGGCCGCACAGGTAGGTCTGCCGTGGCCGGTCCGAGGCCAGGATCATCGCGACCTTGTCGGCCACCGCGGCGGCGGGCTGTCCCGCGGCCAAGTAGCCGCGTACGAGGTCCAGCACGGCGGCACGGTCGTGGTCGTAGGCGGAGATCGGGCTCGACACGTGTCGCGCCGTGTCGATGATCGGGGTGACGGTCCATCCCGGGATGAGTACCGACACCTGGATGCCCGACCCGGCGGCCTCGATGCGCGCGGCTTCGCCGATCCGCTCGACGGCGGCCTTCGTAGCCGAGTACCAACCGCCGTATGGCTCGGCGACGGCGCCCGCTCCCGAACTGACGACGATCACGCGCCCTGCGCCTCGGGCGCGCAGCAACGGCAGCACCGCGCGCAGTACGCGGTGCGTGCCGAGGACGTTGGTGTCATAGAGCGCCGCGGCCTCTGCGGGCGTGGTCTCCTCGACCGCGCCGACGACGCCGTACGCCGCGAAGGTGACGACCGCATGGATGCTGCCGTGCCTGGCGTGCACGTCGCGAACCCAGCGGTTCACCGCTTCTTCGTCGCGCACGTCGACCCGGGCGATTCCGGACGCGGCGACCCGGTCGCATCCCTCGACCGTGTACCCCAGCGCCGCAAGGCGTTCCATGGTGGCCGCGCCCATGCCGTTGGCCGCTCCGGTGACGAGCACCACCGTCACGCGGCACACACCTTCAGTACCCGCGGCAGAACCTCCAGCCGCGCCGACTCCACCATCGTGACCTCGCCGTCCAACTCCAGCGGCGCCGGACGATCCGGCCGCAGCTCCACGACCGAATCGCGATGGCATACCGCCAGCGGCGACCGCCGGAATCGGCCCGCGTACAGTCCCGCGACCAAGCCGAGCGTCCTGAGCTTCCCCGCCTCGGCCCAGATGTTCACATCGAACCGGCCGTCGGCGCGGGTGACCGCCGTGTCGTAGCGCATGCCGCCGGCGAAGTGCACGCTCTTGAGCACGCCGATGTTGGTGATCGGGGCCGCGTGGCTCCAGTCGCCGCCACGAACGGCGACGGTCAGCGGCCGATGGGTGGCAAGGGTGGCGAGTGCGGTGGCGATGATGGCGGCCTCCACGCTGCGCGACTTGAGCCAGCCGACCACCCCGGTGGCGTGGTTGAAGGAATGATTGCCCGCGGCGACCAGCCCCATGCTGGCGTTGAGCAGGAAGTAGCGCACCGCACGCGTGCCGTCGGCCAGCAGCACGCACGCCTTGCCCACGTCGACGAATTCGGCGCGCGCGGCGTCGACCCGCACCGGAACGGTGCCGATACGTCCGGTGCCGGGCACCGGTTTGTGGAAGTCGTTCGAACTGCCCAGCCCCACCGCGCCCAGTGCGCAGCCGGGAGCGCGCGGGTGGTCGGTTGCCGGGTCCATGAGCGCGTTCAGCACCAGGTTGACCATGCCGTCGCCGCCCGCGGCGACCAGCACCGGAGGCGGATCGGGCCGGGTGACGGCCGCGCGCACGAGGTCGGTGGCGTGCCCGGCGTCGGCGGGCAGTTCGACCGACAGGTGCGGGTGACGGTCGCGCAGGGCGGATTCCACCGGCTCCCAGCGCCGCAGTGCGGTAC
Organism: Nocardia sp. NPDC051929; assembly: GCF_044548645.1. NCBI lineage: Bacteria > Bacillati > Actinomycetota > Actinomycetes > Mycobacteriales > Nocardiaceae > Nocardia > Nocardia sp. NPDC051929. Next base: position 62,728 of record NZ_JBIUCG010000003.1, read on the forward strand.
CCGCGTTCGCTCGCGGGTTCAGGACGACGAGCACGAATCCTCCTCGATGCCGAGCCATCGGCGTAGTGCGTGGTGATCCCCCACCGTGACCAGTCCGGTCCGGGCCACGGCCGGCGGTATGCCGGTGGTGCGCGGGCCGACCAGGAAGACCGGGATGCCCAGTTGCGCGGCGGGACCGTCGTGAGCCGGGTCGTTGCCGACCATGACGCAGTCACCCGCGGCCGCGCCCAACTGGTCGAGCAGTTCGCGATAGAACTCGAGCCGCGGCTTGGCGCGGTGCATGGTGTCACCGCTGGTGACGAAGGCGAACGAAGCGAGATCAATTCCGCCCCAACGGATCCTGGCCTCGACGGTGCTGCGCGGCCACAACGGGTTGGTCGCGACCACTTGCCGCGCACCCGCCTCCGCCAGCCCGCGCACCGTCGCCACCGCCGCCGGGCGCGGCGGGAAACACGCTCGCAGCCTCGCGAATTCGACCTCGGCCAACCGGGTGAGGCGGTCCGCGACCACGTCACGGCCGGTGCCGAGACGCTGGGCGAGCAGCAGCACCATCAGCTCCGTGTTGGTGTGGTCGCTGTCGTTGGCGCGCACGTCACCCAGCGTGCGGCGCAGCAGGGGCAGGAAGCGGTGCGGTGGGACGAGATCGCGGAACACCCAAGCCGCGCCCGCGGGCATCAGCGTCGCGAAGGTGCGCCGCCGCTGCCCGATCAACGTGCCGTCCAGATCCCACAGCACGGTCGGCCGTGGGCTCATTCCTGGCTGTCCAGTACTGCTCGCAGGTCCGCTCTGGTCAGCCCGAGGCGGGCGGCGTAGTCGTCGATGCCGGGCGGCCGCGCACCGCCGAGCCCGGTGCGGGACCGAAGTTCCCCAGCGTATGCCGCGCCGAGGTCGTAGACCGTCTTGGCCAGCGCGGCGGGGAACAGCCACCGGCCGAGGTCACGCTGGAACACCCTGGTCAGACGGTAGGGCGCGACCAAGCGGGCCCCGACGGCGGCCACCGCGCCCGGATCGCGCAGCGAACTCATCCTGGCCGCCTCGGCGCCGGGGACCAGGAGCAGCCCGGACCACAGCCGCGCGAAGCCGTCCAGCTTCTCCCGCGCGTCAGCGGTCATATTGAATTCGGTGTAGGCCTTCTCGATCCGGGAGGTGTGGGTGGAACGGCTGCGCAGCAACGTGTGCACGTCGGCGACCTTGCGCGCGGTGTCGGCGCGGGTGAATCGATCCACGCGGGGCGCGATCCGGTCCAGCAGCGCCGCGAAGTCGGGGTTCGGCACCAGCCGGTGCGCGAGGGCGAGGGCGTGGTACATCAGGCCCTCGCTGCCCGCCGCCGCGATCTGACCGGAAAGCAGGTCGTAGTCGAGGTCCGTGCCCGCGTATCGGGCCAGGTTCCAGATGTCGCCGAGTTCGCGTACGCCGGTTTTGTAGTAGGGCAGGTGGATGCCCAGATGGTGCAGGTTGTCCTCGTGCGCCATCGCCCACGCGGGTACGCCGTGGAAGTCGATGGGACGCACACGTTTCCATATCGCGGTGTAGTCCACCGTGTAGGGCGCCAGCGGCGTGATCAGGCCCCAGTGCGTGCCCACCACGAGCGCGCCGTCGCGCGAGACGAACGACGGCAGGTGGTGGGATCGCTCGGCCCGCGCCTTGGGCGGCTTGCCGAGCAGCTCGGAGGTCGCGAACAGGCCGAGTTCACGGTAGACCTCGACGGCCGTGTCGACCTGGTCCGGTTCCAGCAGGATGTCCAGGTCGTTCATGCGCTTGTAGCGCGGGTCGCGGTAGATCTCGGTGGCGAAGAGCATGCCCTTGAGCACCACGCAGCGCACACCGCGTTCGTCGAGCCGCCGCACCAGCTCCACCGCCCCGGCCAGGCGGCGGTCGTTGGCGGTCGCGATTTGCTCGGTGACGGCGTCGAACCGCACCCGGACCAGGGGCGGCACCAGCTCGTACACCTCGGCGGCGATCAGCGAGCGCCGCGCCAGCGGGACGGTCGCGTTGAGCTGTGCCAACTCGAAGAAGGCCGCCCAATCGGTGACCCGGTGGGCCAGCTCGACCAGTTCCGCGCGTTCTTCGCCGCTGGGTGCGGCCAGCGCGGCGTGTACCAGCAGCCGTTCGGCGTCGGTCCCGGCCGCGGCGATCACGGTGTCGGTCATGTCAAGCGATCCCTTCCTGTTCGGGATGGAAGCCGAAGCGGCGGGCGACGGTGTCGATGCGGTCCAGTGCGCGGTCGAGGTGGTCGCGGGTGAGGGTGGCCATCATGCTGATCCGCAGGCGCTGCTGGTCGCGGGGCACGGCCGGGAATTCGACGCCGTTGACGAACACACCCTCCCGATGCAGAGCGGTGACCACGTCGGCGACGGCGAGACGCTGTGGTACGAGCAGCGGGATGATCGCGGTCTGCGGGTCGACGGCGAAACCCATCGCGCGCAGCCCGCGCACGAAGTAGCCGACGTTGTCGTGCAGTCGCGCCACGCGTTCGGGATGCGCGGCCAGGAAGTCGATTCCGGCGAGCACCGCCGCGACCACCGAGGGGGCGAGCGCGGCGGAGAACATGTAGGAGCGGGCGAAGAAGCGCAGCGTGTCCACCAGGTCTCGCGACCCGGTGACGAAGCCGCCGGTGCCCGCGAAGACCTTCGAGAACGTGCCCATGGTCAGCTCCACCGATCCCGGACCGAGCCCGAAATGCTCGGCGGTGCCGTGCCCGCGCGCGCCGAGTACTCCGGTGCCGTGCGCGTCGTCCACCGCCAGCCACGCGCCGAAGGCGTCGCACAGCGCTCGGATCTCCGGCAGCGGTGCGATGTCGCCGTCCATCGAGTACACGCCCTCGACGGCCACCACCACGTTCGCCCCTGGATTGCGCCAGCGGATCTGCATCAGCCGGTGGCGCAGCTGGCGTACATCGTTGTGCGCGAAGGCCATCGAGCGCACCCGGCCGAGCTGGATGCCGTCGTACAGGCTGGCATGGTTCTGTTCGTCGTAGAGCAGCACATCGCCTCTGCGCAGCAGACCGGTCACCCAGCCGACATTGGCGGCGTAGCCCGAGGAGAAGACCATGGCCGACTCGCAGCCCTTCAGTTCGGCCAGCCGTTCCTCGAGTCGCCGATGCAAAGTGGTGGTGCCGTTGAGCAAGGGCGGGCCGCCGTGTCCCACGCCATATTCGCGAATGGCGGCGATGGCGGCCTCGACGATGCTCGGCTCGTTGCCCAGGCCGAGGTAGTTGTTGGACCCGAGCATGATCAGCTCGTCGGTCGCGCCGGTCGCCGGATCGCGCACCGGGACGACCGCGCCGGACGGCCCGGCCACTTCTCGCAACACGAACCCGCTGCCGCGAGCGTGCTGCGCGTAGGGCCGGAATTCCGCGAAGCGCTGGTCGAACGTGTGCGCGGCTGGGTCGAGATAGTGCTCCAGGCTGAAATTCTCGCCGTGGGCCAGATCGGGTGCGGTCATGGTCGTCGCTCCTGCCCGAGGGTCACGGTTCCCGCGCGGCCGTCCAGCACCAGGACGTCACCGTTTCCGATCAGGCGGGTGACTCCGGGCACGCCGACGACCGTGGGGATGCCGAGTTCGCGTCCGATGATGGCGGTGTGGGAGAGCAGGCTGCCTCGTTCGCTGACCAGGCCGCCCGCGGCGACCATGAGGAACACCCAGCCCGGGTCGGTGGTCGCGGCGACGAGGATCTGCCCATCGATCGCGACGTCCGGATCCGGGGTGTCCAGGACCAGCGCGGGAGCCTCGACGCGACCTGGGGCGCAACCGATTCCGTGCAGCACGCGCGCTCCCTCGGCAGCGTCCGGGCCCGGTTGCTCCAGTGCCGGATCGCTGATCCCCGACGCGGCGATCCCGGTCGTGACGATGCGGGAGGGCAGGCGCTGAGCCTGCCAGCGGTCGTAATCCGCCTTGCGGAGGGCGACGGTACGCGTGATGTCGGTGTCCACCGCCGTTCCGCGGGTGAGGGCCGCGATCTCCTCGTAGGTGAGCCAGAAGACGTCGCGCGGATCGCCCACCAGGCCGTCGGCGTGCAGTCGCCTGCCGTACTCCCGGAACACCCGCTTGAGCAGACCGAAGGCGCGGCTGCGGCCCAGCCGCATGTTCTCGCGCTGCTTCACGTGTTCGCGGGCGAGCCGAAGCGCGAGCCGGAAAACCCACCGCCGCACGCCTTCACCTGCGAACAGCTCGGTCGCCGTCCGCTCGGCCGCACGCCGGATCGCCCGCTCACGCGCGATCATGTCATCGGCGTTCTGCCCGCCACGCAGGTAATTCCGCAGCATGGGCACCAGTCGTTCGGGGTGCTCGCCGAGCGGATCGGTCTCCAGCTTGAGTTCGTCCACCGTGCGGTCGCCGAACTCGGCGATGTGGCGCAGGCACGCCGCGCGGAAGGTCGCGAACCGGTCTTCCGACAGGGACGCCCACACTTGCTGCGCGGTGGAAGGACCGTCGAACAGCGCACGCAGCGCCGAGTCGGCGCGCACCCGCGCGGCCAGTGCCAGTGCCGACCGCACCGGATCGACGCTGTCGACACCGTCCTCGCCGCAGAACAGTTCGTTGCGCAGGGTGAGCGCCGCTTCCTCGGCGAGGCCGGCTCGGCGCAACTGCAGTCCGACCACATGGAACATCTGCTGGGCGAGGAAATCGTTGAAGATCTGCACCGAGTAGGCGGGCACGAGTTCGTCGAAGAAGCGTTCGGTCCACGCCAGCAACGCGTGTGCGTCGCGGTCGCGCTCCGGCCGATCCTCGTCCAGCCTGCGTTCGAGGTCTGTGGTTGCCGCCGCCAGCGCCGTGAAGAACGCGCGCAGTCGCCGCGGCAGTCGCAGCCAGCCGAGCAGGATGATCGCGAACACACGCAGGCGCAGCGCGATCGCGCGCAGCCGGGCGATACCACGGGCAGGCGCAGGCGGTCGCTGGTATCGGTTCTCGATATTGAGCGCGGCCTCCCAGCCTTCGATGGCGAATTCCATGCCGGGGATCTCGAGGAACAGGCGGTACCAGTTGCTGATGTTGTAGTAGATCCGGCCGCGCGCGGTGCCGACCAGGTACGGATACAGATCGGCGGCGTTGCGCTCGACGATCCGCGCGGTGGCGCCGAAATCGCGGTGACACGTGCGGAAGACCCGCTCATAGGCGGTACGCAGCACCGAGAACGTCAGCGGGCTCGACAGTCCCGGATACGACTCCGCGACATTGACGTTGTCGAAGACCGTCTCGCGTGCGCCGGTCGCCGTGACCGGTCTCGCCTGCAGCAGGTGCAACCGCCCGTCCGGCGTGTAGGCGAACTCGACATCCTGCGGTGCCCCGAAGCGGTCCGCGAGTGCGCCCGCCACCTCGGCCAACTCCTGGATCTCCGTGTCCGACAGCGCAGCCGCGGTCAGCGGGTCGGCGAGTTCTTCGACCGTGGTCCCCGCGCCGTGCGGCGCGGGTGCGACCCGGCTGCGCTTGTCGGCGACCACCCGTGAGGTGATGGCGCCGGTGCCGCGGTCGACGAAGTAGGTATCGCAGTCCACCGTGCCCGCCACCACGCCTTCGCCCAGCCCGAGCGCGGCCGCGACCACGGCTTCGGAGGGATCACCGCTGCGCGGATTGCAGCTGAACACCACCCCTGAGACGGCGCTGTCGAGCAGTACTTGCACCACCACGGCGCAGGCGACCGGCGCATTGTCGAGACCGCGGCGCGCCCGGTAGAACAGCGTGCGCTCCGACCACGCGGAGGCGAGTACCGTCCCGATCGCGGCGGGCAGATCAGCGGCCCCGACGTTCAGCACGGTGTCGAGCTGTCCGGCGAAGGAGTCGGTCGCCGAATCCTCCCCGCGCACCGACGATCGCACGGCGAAGCGCACCTCGCCCGCGGCGGCCGGACCGGCGGCCAGTTCGGCGACCACGGTGTCGAGTTCGGCGGCGATATCGCCGGGCAGGGGGCATCCCTCGACGAGAGCGCGGATCCGGGACGACACCGACCGCAAGGCGGCCGGGTCGTCCGGATCGAGTTCGGCGAGCAGTCCCGCGATGGCGTCGGCGGACGGAGCCAGCAGCCGCGCGCACGTATCGGTGCCCAGGACGGCGAACGGGGGCACGCGATATCCGGCGGCCTGCAGTCTGGCGAGGTTGGCGGCCTTGGCTCCGGCGTGCGCCGCGGCCGCCGGGTCCGCCGCGAGGGTTTCGGCGCGCAGTATCGCGCCGGTGGTGGCACTGGTCATCGTGCGGCCTCCTGTCTGGTCCGGGTCGCCGGGACGGCGCGCTCGCGCCGGGTCAACCGCACCAGGACCGGGTCGGGGGTGTTGGAGATCTCCGGGTGCTCGCGCACCCGCATCCCGTTCACCAATTCGATGTCGTAGCGCGACAGCACCATCGCCAGACCCACCCGGATCTCGATCAGCGCCATCTGCTGGCCGACGCACAGATGCGCGCCCCAGCCGAAGGGGAAGTACCGGAACGGCGGACGCGCCCGGTTCCGCTCCTTGGTGAACCGGTCGGGATCGAAGGTCAGCGGCGCGTCCCAGAACCGGGGCAGGCGATGGTTGACGAACGGGCTGATCACGACGATCGCACCGGGTCGCAGGTCGAACCGGTCGAAATGGTCCGGCTCGAGCGCGGTACGGCTGAACGCCCAAGCCGGCGGATGCAGGCGCATCGCCTCATCGATCACGCGGCCGGTGTACTCCAGCCGGGGCAGCGCGGCCCGCACGGCGTCCGGGTCGTCCGGCGCGTCCGGCAGCGCGTCGATCTCGGCGCGCACCCGGTCGAGCACGGCGGGGTTGCGGCCCAGTTCGTAGATCGTCCAGGCCAGCGCCGCTCCGGTGGTTTCGTGACCGGCGAGCAAGAAGGTCAGCACCTCGTGCCGCAGCTGCGCGTCGTCCATCGCGTGTCCCGCGTCGTCGCGGGCGGTGAGCAGCCGGGCGAGCAGTGACCCGGCGTCGTCGTCGGTTCGCCGGTGCCTGCCGATCACCTCGTCGACCACGTGGTGCAACCGGCGTCGCACTTCCCACAGCCGCCGGTTACCCGGAGTCGGGAGCCGCGGCGGCAGCTGGATCGGCGCGGCCATATGCCGCATGACCCACGAAACGCCCTGGCGCACATCGTCTTCGATCTGCGGAAGCACGCCGTCGAGGTCCGCGCCGAGTACCGCGCGGCACACCACGTCGGCGGCGAATCCCATCAGCTCGGGCACCAGGTCGAAGGCCGCGCCGTCGGCGGCGCGGGCGTCCAAGCGGGTGCGCATCCGCTGTCCGCACTCGACCATCAGCGGGATCTCGGACTCCACATGACGGCGCGTGAAAGCCGGTTTGATCAGGGCGCGCTGACGTTTCCACAGCTCGCCGCCGCTGGTCAGCAAGCCGGGACCGAGCAAATGGTTCAGGCTTCGGTAGCTGATCCCCTTCTCGTAGCGCCCCGCACGGGTGACCAACACCTGCTCGATGTGCTCGGGTTCGACCAGCAGGTGCACGTGCTGGTGCGCCAGGCGCAGCCGGACACTGCCGTAGTGGAGCGCGGACTCGTAGAACAGACCGAGCGGGTCGGTCCGGTACCGGGCGTAGACGCCCAAGGGATGCCTGGTGGACGGGCCGTCGAGGCGACGCTCGCCGGTCCCGGTCGTCGGTGTCACCGCGCCACGTCTCCCCCGCGCACGGCGCCGACCAGTTCGTCCGCGTCGCCGTCCAGCAGGCGCCGCGCCGCGGCACGCTGGACTTTGCCGCTGGTGGTCTTCGGGATGCCGCGCGGCGCGACGATCCGCACACCGGCCGCCAGCACGCCGGTGCGTTTGCTCACCGCGGCGCGTACCGCACGGGCCAGCGCGTCGTGCTCCGTCCGCGCCACGGCGGATTCGACGATCAGGTGCAACTCTTCCGATCCGGCGTCGGCATCGGTTCGTCCCAGCGCGACCGCGCCGCCCGGCCGCACTCCCGGCACCTGCTCGGCGGCGATCTCGAAGTCGGTGGGCAGGTAGTTCGCGCCGCGGATGATGATCAGGTCTTTGCGTCGCCCGGTGATCCGCAACCGCCCGTCGCGCAGGTAGCCGATGTCCCCGGTGTCCCACCAGCCCTGCGTCCGGGTGGCGGCGGTGACTTCGGGCAGCCGGAAATAGCCCGGCGTGGTGGACGGCCCACGGAATTGCACCCGGCCGACCAGATTCGCGCCGCACGGCGTTCCGTTCTCGTCCACCACGCGGACTTCGGTGCCCGTCACGGGCGCTCCGCAGTCGACGATGTCGAGCGCGTCGCCGTCACCGGCCGGGACATCCACCGCGACGCCGTCTTCGGCCAGTCCGCGCCGGGAGACCGAGTCGAACGCGATCGGCGCCCGCGGATCGGACACCGTCACCGCGAGCGACGCCTCGGCCAAGCCGTAGCACGGTACGAGCGCGTCGGGAGGCAGCCCCCAGCGGCCGAACCGGTCGACGAACCGCCGCACCGTGGGCGGATGGATCGGTTCGGCGCCGCAGAACAGGAACCGCCATGCGGACAGATCCACTCCGTCGAGTTCACCGTCGGCGATGCGGGCGGCGGCGTATCCGTAGGCGAAATTCGGTGCGGCGGTGACAGTTCCGCGATGCCTGTGCACCGCACGCAGCCAATCGGCCGGGTGGCGCAGAAACCGGTTGGGCGGGATCAGCACCGCGTCGATGCCACGGAACAGCGGTGTGAGAAACCCGCCGATCAGGCCCATGTCGTGGTGCAGCGGCAGCCAGCCCACCCAGGTGTCGCCGGGTCCGATCGCGGCGGCGCGGGCGATCTGCTCGCAGTTGGCGGCCAGATTCGCGTGGGTGACCTGAACCCCCTTGGGCGTGCCGGTCGAGCCGGAGGTGGCTTGGATGAACGCCAGATCCTCCGGTGCGGGCAAGTGGGGCGCGAGCGCGGGAGCGCCCGGTGTGCCTGCCAGCGCATGCAGTGCCGACGCGTCGATTGTCGCCACCGACGCGGGCACTGGCAACGTGGTGAGCACCGCCGGAGTGCTCACCACGGCCGCCGGTTCCAGATAGGCCAGCAGCCGGGTGAACCGGTCCAGGAAGATTTCGGCGGCCCCGAAGCCGCCCGGCGTGGCGATGGCGGTGGGCACCGCGCCGAGCGACAGTGCGCCGAAGAAGGCCGTGACGAACTCCGCCGAGGTGGGCAGGCACAGCAACACGCGGTCGCCCCTGCGCACGCCGTCGGCGGCCAGGCCCGCCGCGGCGCGGCCCGCAGCGCTCACCAGATCATCGTGGCGCCAGCGGATTTCGTCGTCCCGCCGGGCAGCGGCGCGCTCGGCCAGGATCACCGTCGACGCCGCCGCCGTACCTCGGTCGCCGCCGGACAGCAGCGCGTGCACGATGCTCGGGTGTTGCGGGCGCAGTGTCCCTGATGACGCGGTCATGGCTGGTCCTCGACATAGCGCACGATCGTCGCGACCGTGGTCAGCCGGACGGCGACGTCTTCCGGAATGCTCACGGAGAACTCCTGTTCGAGCTGAATGGTCAGTTCGATGGCGGTCGGCGAATCGAGTCCGTAGTCGATCAGCGGCGCCGCCGGATCCAGATCGGTCGCGGGCACCCACAGCACCTCGCCGACGATCGCGCGGACCCGCGCCTCCAGGTCCGCCGAGCCGATGTCGTCACGTGCACTCATCCGAGCAACTTCCCTTCCGTCACGCAGGCGCGCACCGATTCCTCGAGGTCGACGTCGTCGGCGGTGTCGATGCGGTGAAACGCCACTTCCGGGAACGCGGTCGCGAGGGTCTCGCGCACCCGCTCGTATCCCGAGCGCAGGGTGGTCAGCCGCTCGGCGGTCTCATGGGCCTCGACGGGCCCGTGTGCCGACCGCCGCGCACAGCGGGCCGCGGCCTGCCCGGGCGGTGCGTCGAGCCACAGCACCGCGTCCGGCAGCGTGGTGCGAAACCGTTCGCCGAAGCCGGATACCGCGCCGGCGATGTCGCGACCGACCAATTCCGCGATCTCCGACAGCAGCAGCCACGGGTCCGGCGAGCTGCCCAGCCGTTCGGCCTGGGCGTGCTGCCATGCGAGGATGTCGGCGAACGTGCCCGGTCGATGCCGTTCGAGCACCGCCGCGATCTCGTCCTGTCGCGCGCGGCAGCGCCCGTCCGTGCCCGCCAGCGCCACGTACAGCGGACCGTAGACGAGCAGTTCGATCAGCGGATGCCGTTCGCAGACCAGCACATCCGGTTCCCAGGTGCGCAGGAAGTGCTGTTCCACCGGCCCGAACAGGGTCATCTGCAGGTACATCGCGGTGGCCTTCATCGCGACGTCGCCGATCTCGTCACAGCCGACGCTGAAGGCCCGCAGCTGCCGGGACAGATCGGCGAGCGGAACGTCGCGGGTGTCGTGGAAATCGGGGCAGGTCATCGACGCGAACCCACCGGCGTCGGTCCGCACCGCCAGCGCGCGGAGCGCGGCCAGCACCGAGGACTTGCCCGCGCCGTCGATGCCGACCAGGGCCACCCGGCGGGTGTACGAGCCGCTCATCGGTCGTCCTCGCGCAATTGGGTCAGCACCGCGCTGGTGATCTCGGCCTGCGCCGCAGTGCCGTCGAGCCGGATCCAGCCCAACTCGTCCGACAGCGCGTCGAGCGCCTCGTGGCTGCGCTGCTGGAAGGCCAGGAACGACTCCTCGTCGCCGTAGCCGCTCTCGTAGTCGCTGCGCAACCGTTTGCGGCTCAGCGCGTCCTGCGGCCGCACCGCGAGGTAGAAGGTGCGATCGGGTTCCGGGAACCCCGCCGCCAGGCTGCGCAGGACGGCCGGGTCACCGCCGTGGGCGACTTCGGTGGCGTAGTACTTGTACCAATACGCGTTCGCGAGCACGATGTCCGCGCCACGCTCGGCGGCCAGGTCCAGTGCCAGCTGCATGGCGTGGAACAGGAAGTGCGCGCGGCTGAGCGGGGTGAGCATCTGGAGGTAGCCGTAGATCTCCGCGGGACTCCCCCAAGGGAGTTTCGAGGAGACCTTCGGGTCGAGGAAGGCGTCCCAGATCGTCACCGCCGCGACACTGTGGCCCTGCGCCTCGAATTCCGCGGCGATCCTCGCCACCTGGGTGGTCTTGCCCGAGCCGTCACCGCCCGCGAGACAGATCAGGCGTTTACGTGCGGTCAGTGTCGTGTCCTTTCCGGAGCCGCGCGTCACGCGAGGTGATGCGACAGGATCTGCCACCTGCGTGGCGGTTTCGGGGAGAGCGGGGGGCGGCGGCGAGTCTTCCTCCGGTCGCGCGCGAGCGGCGACGTCCGCTCGCCGGTGATCCGCGGACGGTGCGCCGCCCACGGGGGCCGTGACGGAGTCCGCGTCCAGGATCCGCACCACTCCCGCGCTGCCGTCGATTCGGATCCGCTGACCCGATCGCACGACACTCGTCGCGCCCGCCACGTTCAGTACGGCGGGGATGCCGTACTCGCGTCCGATCACGGCGGCGTGCGACAGCATGCCCCCCACCTCGGTCACCACACCCGCCACCAAGCCCAGCGCGGGAGTCCAACCCGGGTCGGTGAATCTCGTGACGAGGATGTCGCCGTCGCGCAATTGGTCGAGGTCGGTGAGCGCGGTGATCACCCGCGCCGTGCCCTCGGCGACACCGGGACTGCATCCGAGGCCCGAGAGGTCGCCGTCGGCGACGGCGCGCACCGCGGCCACGGTCACCCCGCCACCGAGTTCGTGCGGCGGTGTGAGATCGCGATAGGCCGCGTACATCGCACGGCGGTAGGCGATCACGGGCGCGAGGTCCGCCGCGTCCGCGCGGCCCGCGACCAAGTCGGTGAGCTCGTGGATGGTCAGCTGGAACGCGTCGTCGGCGTGCTCGAGCGCGCCGGCGGCGGTCAAGCGCGTGCCGGCCTCCACCACGTAGGCGCGCACGACGGCGTAGCACTGCGACGAGAATTCCCGCATCCGTTCCCTGGCCACGAGGTAGCGGCGCATCCGCTCGATCTGCTTGTCCAGCGCCTTGGCGTAGCGCACCCGTGTCGTCGGACGAGCCCGAACCCGGGCTCGGACCGCCGCCGATTCGGACTCGTAGCGCTTGCGCTGCTCCACCAGCGTGGCCGCCGGGTCGGCAGGCGCGGTGCCGTGTTCGAGCATCACCGCGATCATTGATCGCACCCGCTGCGGGTCCTCCGACCAGCGCGGGCAGGTGAGGTCGAGTTCGGCGTCGGCGTGGAAGCCCTGCTCGGCGAGGAAGGCCGCGAGCGCCACCTCCCACTCCGGGCTGTCCATGCCGAATTCTTGTGCGACACGGTGTAATTCGACGATTCCGCGTTGCAGCGCCATGTGGCTGATCTCGGCGAGACCACCCATCAGGTCGATGGCGGAGCTGGTCGCGCCGGTGGCCGCGTCGACCTTGTCCAGCAGTTGTTTGAAGTCGGTCTGCACGCTCGAGTTGTGATAGATCGTCGTGAAGTAGGTGCGCTCGGTCGTCGCGTGCAGGGTGAGCAGGCAGTCGGCGAGGTCGGCGGCGAAGGTCGCCTGGTCGGTCCGGGGCAGCGCGCGCACCCGCTCGCGCCACGCCGCGTACTTGGCGGGCCAGCCCGCGGCGAACGCGTCGACGGCGGCGAGCTGTTCGCGATAGCTGCGCTGCACCGCCAGCGCGACGGGCAGCGCGCGGGCGATGGTCAGCGGCGTGTTCGGCGTGCGGATCGGCCCCTCGGGGCCGTACTCGTTGAGGACGCCCAGGTCGTCGTCGAAGTGCTGTTCGTCGAAGCCGGGTATGCGCTGGAAGCACTGCTTCACCGCGCTCACGTTCCAGTAGGCCCGGCCGTAGTACATCGCCATCCAGTCCGGCTCTTCGCCCGCCGCGGCCAGGCCCAGCCCCTCGAAGAACCGCTGCATCGAGTACTGGAAGGCGTTGTCGTACAGCGAGAACATCATGGGTGTGCACACCCGGGCCGAGACGCCGCCGTCGCGCAGGTCCGCATCGGAGAACTGGTCGATGTCGGTGCGCCAGCTGATCGCGGTGACCGCTCGCGACTGCAGCAGCCACAGTGCGCCGTCGCCATCGATCGCCCATTCGATGTCCTGCGGCCGATGCCTGCGGGCCTGCACCGCCAGCAATAGCGCCGCCAGTGCTTCGGTGTCGGCGCCGTCGAGACGGACGTCCTCCTCGCCAGCCTCGCGCGCGACCACGCCGCCGTCGGACAGCCGCAGTGTGTAGCGAGTGGGGGTGACCTGCCCGGAGACCAATCGCTCGCCCACGCCATGACAGGCCTCCAGCACCGCGTGCTCCTCGATGCCGGTGAGCACATCGATGCTGAAACCGACTCCGGCGCAACGTGCCTCGACCATGCGCTGCACCAGGACGGCCACCGTCGCCTCGGCGTCGGCCATGCCGCGGCGGGACAGATACGCCCGCACCCGCTCGTTGCGTACCGAGGCGCGGCACCGTTCGATGTGCGTCCGCAGCGCGTCCGCGTCCGCGACGTCCAGATAGGACTCGTACTGGCCCGCGAAGCTGGCGTCGTCGAGATCCTCGAGGACGCCACTGGAGCGCACGGCCACCGGGAACCCGCCGATGGCCCGCACCCAGCCGGACAGATCGTCGTCGCCGACGCCGTCGAGGTCCAGATCAGCGGGCACGACGAAACCGGCTGGGACGGCGAATCCGTCGGTCAGCAACTCGTGCAGAGTGGCGGCCTTGCCGCCCGCCCGAGCGGGGGCGAAGTCGGCCGCCCCCAGGAACATCGGGGCGGACGCGGTAGTCGGAGTGATCACGGTGGTGGCTCCTGTCGGCAGCAGAACCGGGCGCAGGTCGTGGCGCGCGGCCAGACTTCGTGCCGCGCGGACACCGGCCACGGTGAGCGCGCCGTAGGACGGGCTCGCGGTGCGCGGCTCGAAGCCGAGCAGCAGCGTCTCGGCCATGCACGCGTAGACGATTCCGGCGGGCAACCCGGTTTCGGGTAGGGACGGGGTCTGGCCGAGCGGCAGCGCCATGCGGCCGCCGTCGACCAGGGTGAGATGCGGATGCTCGGCGACCGCCGGGTCCACGTCGCCAGGTACGGCCAGATCGCAGACGAGCACCGGGTGGTGCGCGGCGAGATGTCGCGCGGTGATCAGCGGCTGCGCCGAGTTGGTGGCGGTCACGACTACCCGGCAGTCACGCAGTGCGGCCAGGTCCTCGCTCACGACCACCTCGCCGGGCAGTCCGGCGGCCACCCGGCGCAAGCGCGTCCCCGCGCCCGGCCTGCCCACCAGGACCAGCGAATCGGCCAGCGGAGCGAGCAGTTCGGCCATGACCGAGCCGATGTTGCCGAGTGCGCCGAGGATGCCGACCCGCCGCTGCCCCGACGGCAGCGCGGCCAGTTCGGCGCTGAGCACCTCGTAGGCGCAGGCCGCGGTGAGCGAATTGCCGGAGGTGACCGTAACGGTGTCCTCCGTCACCTCGCGTGCGGCATCGGTGACGATCGAGGTGTAGCCGCCGAGCCCGATCACCGTGGCTCCGGCCGCGATCGCCTGCTCTACCGCGTGCCACACCAGTTCGCGCACGTGGGTCCGCTCGCCGGCACGCTGATGCGCCACGATCTGTTCGGCGGTCAGCGGCAGCGCGAACACCATCATCTCGGTCTCGGCGCCGGTGGGCGAGGAGATCGTCCGCCTGGTCAGTTCGAAGGGATCGGCGACGGGGCGCAGACGTTCGAGCAAGGCGGCGAATTCCGAGTCGCTCCAGCATTCCAGCTCGGGGGCGAGCCTGCGCAGGTCGGCCGTCTCGGGCAGGTTCGCCAGGAACGCCACCTTGGTCGGCGCGTGCGGGTCGCGCGCCGGCGGGATATCGGCGCGCCGTGGCAACGGAGCCCGCTCCGTCACCGTGGGCTTCGTGGTGACGGGAGCGGCCAGGTGCGCCAGCAGCACGTCGTATCGCCCACGGTGCAGCAGCGCCGCGACGTCGTCCAGCGCCGCCGCCAGCCGCGCCATGTCGCCTTGGGTGACGAACGCCGAGGGCTGGACGCGCAGGGTGGTCGGTGCCGAGAGGGTGGGCAGCATGCGGATCGCGTGCCGGTGCAGGAGGTATCCGGCGACCACGTAGCCGAACATGTCGGGCGCGCAGATCTCGCGCAGCAGCGCCGATTCCGGCTCCGGCGCCCGCAGCTGCACGCCCTGCAGGAGCCCGCGCCCACGCACCGCCACGATCTCTCGCGGCCAGCGGCGGGCCACCTCGTCCAACTGCGACCGCAATCGCGCTCCCGCATCGCTGATCCGGAGTTGGTTGTCGCGCAACAGGTCCAGTGCCGCGTCGGCGACCGTCGCCGACAGCTCGTCGTCGGCGAAGGTGGAGGTGTGGTAGCGACCGAAGTCGGACACGGCATGCGCGCGGTCCACCAGCAGCGCGGCGATCTTCACCAGTCCGCCGCCGAGCGATTTCGACATCAGGTAGTAGTCCGCGCGCACACCCGAGGGAGCCGACGCCAGGAACGTGCCGGTCCGGCCCATGCCGCACTGGATCTCGTCGAAGACCAGCGCCGCGGCGTGCCGATCCGCGAGTTCCCGCAAGGCGCGCAGGGTCTCGGCGGGAACCTCCCGCACACCGCCTTCGCCTTGGACGGGCTCGGCGAACACCGCCGCGACGGGCGACAACCGCCGCCACGTCCGCACGGGCGCGCCGTCGGCGCCGAAGCCGATGACACCCACGGTGCACAGCTCGTCGGCGAACGCGTCCGCCACCTCGTCCGGCGCCCAGGTGTCGAGCCGCCACCGCGGCGGGCCGGGCACCACCAGGTCGGCCGGGGTATCGGCCTGTTCGGTCAGCGCGAAGGCGCCGGCGCTCTTTCCGTGGAACGCGCCCGCGAGCGAGACGAACACCGGTCCGCGCTCACGCAGCCGCGCGATCCGGCCCAGCGATTCGGTGAGCACGACCGCGGCGGTCCGCGGCTCGGCGTCCCCGGCGGGCGCGGATGGGCGCACATCGTGCAGGCGGTCGCGGCGCAGCCGGCGCAGCGTCCGCCGTAGCTCGGCGTCCAGTTCGCTCAGGGCGCGCGCGTGCGCGACCGCGGCGTGCCGGATCGCCGCCTCGACCGCGTCGGCTCCGGTGGAACCCAATGTCACCACGTACTCCCGGCCGGTAGACGCACCGACCGACTCGGACAGCCGCCGCGCCAACCGCGCGGCGCCGGGCCGGACACTGCCCTGCGCCACGAATGGCACTTGCTGGTTCAATGTCGCGGTCGCGGCACGTACCAGCGCCGGATGGTTGTGACCGAACAGTGCCGCGCCGAAACCGCCGACGAGATCCAGCACCCGGGTCCCGTCCGCGCGGACGAGATGGTCGCCCTCCGCGGCGGTGTACATCACGTCCAGGTGGCAGGCTCGCAGCAATCCGGCCAGGCCGGGTCGGTTGTAGTCGGCGAAATCGCCGAACGAGTCGGATCCGGTGCGCGGCAATTGTTCCTGCCACCCCGCGCCCGTGGTCACGCGCGCGCCTCGGCCCGGGTGTGCCGCGTACGAGTCGTCTTCGCCGCAACGCACGCGATCACATCGCGCGCGGTATGCAGCATGGCCGCCTCCTCGTCGGAGATCGCGATGCCGAACTCCCGCTCCAGCTCGATCACCAACTCCACCGACCGAACCGAGTCCAAGCCATAATCCAGCAACGGCGTGTCCGGTGCTATTTCGACCACGTGCAGACCACGCGAGAACATCGTGAGAACTCGTTCGGTCAGGGCATCGAATTCATTCATTCAGCGCCTCCTTCATCGCGCGCCAGACCTTTCCACCGGCGCGGAACATCTGTGCCGATCGACGGCCCTCGGGCCGTTCGAAACCGGATATACACAGTTCATCGCGGGTTTTCGCACCCGCAGATTCCGCGCCCACTTGCCCTCCGATATCCGCGAACGGGACTGCCGATTCTCGCCGCTCGTCTTACCCGTGCGGCGTGCCACGACACCGTCCCGCGTTCTCACAATCTGTACACCCGCACTATGCGGGCTGCAATTGGGAACCCGTTGCAGAAAAGCATGTTTCGCCGGAAGGCAATTTTTCAGACAACTTCCCCGACTATGTTTCCGGAAACAAAGCCACGCACCACGGGAACCAGGCCGGGAAACGCACTGTCCCAGACGATTTGACAGCAGGCGAGTGCGGTGGATTTACGTCACCTGTCACCGCTCGACACAATAAAGTGCCCGCTTTTGGAAACTGTGCAGTTCATGTGGCATTCATCCACTGGACAAACGGGAATAAATACCAACCTATCGGTATTTAACACGCGAACTCCCCTTACCGCATCGCGGCCGGAACACGCAGTCACGTAACGACGTTTTTACGCTGCCCGCCAACGCGTTTCACCCATCTGGAGACCAGCTAACTCCTGGACCGCCACCGGCGTGTGACGCCTCTCATTACCAGCCGGTAGTATGCGTAAATGCTGTGACCGACCACAATCGGCTCACGCGCCCTCTAGGGCGGTTCATACCGAGGGCAGTCCCGGTGGGCTGCCGTCGTGTCGGATGTCGCGATTAATCTGCCGGGCATGGTCAACCCCGATACGGCACTGCGCCGCCTTCTGCGCGAAACAGGAAAACTGCTACAGCCGTACGGGTTCCATGGCGTCGAGCCCAACTGGACACGAGTCGAGACGCGCGGCGTCGCGTCCGTCGGCCGTACCCGCGTGACCCGCACATGGACCGACGGACAACAGGTCCTCGGCTTCGGGCTGACCTTGAAGGCCACCCCCACCCCGTGGTGGGAGTACTGCAACTGGCGCAACACACGACTGGGCCTGCCCCATGTACCGCTGGAATCGGCCAGCGGCCCCAACCTGATCGACACTCGCTCGCTGTCCGATGAACTGACCACGCCGTGGATCCTGCGGCTCGACCCAGCGCAGACGGGCCAGCAGGCGTTGCAATCCGACATCGACGCCATCCGCGGCCAACTTCCCCGCCGCGTGCACGCCTACGCCCGCAGAGCGCTACGGCTGCTGGAAGCCGATCACTACCTCGACGAGTTGTCGTCCCAACCCGATCCGGGCATCCGGACCTGGGAAGCGATCGTCGTCCTCCTCGCCGACCGCGGACCAGGACCGCGCCTCGACGAGGCCATACGCCGCTTCCAACAGTGCACCACGGGACCGGACGCCTCGGCCTACGCGGACGAAGTCGTCACTTACGCACGCACCCGAACAGCGGTCGGCGAAATCACCTGCGAGCGCTGAATATGCGGATCGCGCCGGTGATCCGGCGATAATCGCGCCGATCAGGCTGGGGCCTATCTATCTTCGGCCCCGGCGGCGCATGCGCACGACCGCGACGATGGGCGGACATCGACGGACCGGCCGGACGAGATCGTGACACCGGCAGTGGGCCCCGAACGGTCAGGAGGACCGAGCACGCCGGGGCAAGTGGGCTCGACCCGCGGGCCGGCTGGAGGTCGGGACGGCATCGGCGGCGCCGGGCGAGGTCGCCCCGGCCGGCGCGGCCACTTCGGAGCGGCGCAGTCCGGGGACACGACGTTCGGCCCGGCGGGAGACCGGCCCGATCGGGGGTCGACCGGGCATTCCCACTTCGACAACGGCATCTGGTCGCCGAGGTGTGAGCCGAGCCGTCAGCGGTATCCCGGCGCCGAGCCGATCGACAACGGACATCGTTTGTGAAGGAGGACCGAATCATGCGCGGAGTCGTCATGCACGCCCCCGGTGACGTGCGCGTCGAGCAGCGGGAGGACCCGAGGATCGTGGAGCCCACCGACGCGGTCATCCGCATCGCCGCGACCTGTATCTGCGGGTCGGACCTGTGGCCCTACCGCGGCATCGAGAAGCTGAGGGGACCCACCCCGATGGGCCACGAATACATCGGCGTGGTCACCGAGATCGGGCCGGAAGTGAGCACCCTGAAAGTCGGCGACTTCGTCGTCGGTTCCTTCTTCGCCTCCGACAACACCTGCGAGATCTGCCGCGCCGGCTATCAGAGCCGCTGCGTGCACAACGTACCGATCGGCATGATCGGCACCCAGGCCGAGCAAGCCCGGATCCCGCTGGCCGACGGCACCCTCGTCGTGGTCCCCGCCACCCCCACGCCCGAGCAGATCCCGCACCTGCTCGCGGCGTCCGACGTGCTCGGCACCGGGTGGTTCGCCGCCGTGGCCGCCGAGGCGGGTCCCGGCAAGACCGTCGCGGTCGTCGGGGACGGCGCGGTCGGGTTGCTGGCCGTGCTGGCCGCCGGGCAGCTGGGCGCGGACCGCGTCGTCGTCATGAGCCGCCACGCCGACCGCCAGGCTTTGGCCCGCAAGTTCGGCGCCACCGATATCGTCGCCGAGCGCGGTGACGCCGGTGTGGCCCGGATCAAGGAACTCACCGGCGGCCTGGGCGCGCACTCGGTCGTCGAAGCCGTCGGGACCCAGGAATCGATGGAACAGGCCATCCGGTCGACGCGCCCCGGCGGACACGTCGGTTATGTCGGGGTGAGCCACGATGTCGCGCTCGACGGCATGGAACTGTTCTTCTCCGGTGTGCACCTGCACGGCGGACCCGCGCCTGTGCGCCGCTTCCTGCCCGAATTGATCGACCTCATCCTCCGCGGCGACATCCATCCCGGCGAGGTCTTCGACCGCACCCTGCCCCTCGACGAAGCCGCCGAAGGCTACCGCGCGATGGACCAGCGCCGCGCCACGAAGGTCCTACTCACCCTCTGACACCTCGGGCCGCGCGCGATGCTTGCTCGGGATCGACGGCACCGCGCTGGTGGTGTGCGGAGAGGATGCGCTTCCTCGGCGCCGGCCGTACGGCGACCCGAAGCTTTCGGGCGGATTCCGATACCGCACCGCGCGTGAAGACGACATCGGTGGGTAGGCCACGGACGTGACCGAACCCGGAAACAAGAAGGCACCCGAACTGGGCGACCAGACCGATACCTCCCACCCCGACGACCTGGACCTCGAAACCTACGAAACCCCGCGGGACGAAGACCGCAACGAGGAGGCGGGCGCGGTGGAGCCGCCCGACTGAGCACCGTTTCGCCCATGGTGGCAGGGGAATTCATGCTCCATGGGTATTACCGTCGCCGTCACCGGACCGACCGGCGAGATCGGCATCTCCGCTGTCACCACACTCGAACGCGACCCGGCGGTGGGCCGGATCCTCGGCATGGCCCGCCGCCCCTTCGACCCCGCCGCGCACGGCTGGACGAAGACCGAGTACCGGCGCGGCGACATCCTCGACCGGGCCGCCGTGGACGACTTGGTCGCCGACGCAGAGGTGGTGATCCACCTGGCATTCGTGATCATGGGCTCGCGGCAGGACAGCGCACGCGTCAATCTCGAGGGCACCCGCAACGTCTTCGAGGCGACGGTGGCCGCCGAACGAGCCCGCCGCCTCGTCTACACCTCCTCGGTCGCCGCCTACGGCTACCACCTGGACAATCCTTCGCCCCTCACCGAGGACGTGCCGCCCGAGGGCTCGACCGAGCACTACTACTCCCAGCAGAAGGCCGCCTGCGAAGCCGCGCTCACCGAGATCACGGCGGGCTCCGACCTCGAGGTGTTCGTGCTGCGGCCGTGCATCGTGGCGGGTCCGAAGGCACCGGCCCTGCACGACCTGCCGTGGGCGAAACTTCCCGGCCCGCTGCGCGCTCTGGCCCGCGCGAATCCGCTGTTCAAGCCGATCGTTCCCGACCCTGGACACCCCCTGCAACTCGTCCACCACGACGACGTGGCCACCGCCATCGCACTGGCCGCCACCGCGGACGCTCCGCCCGGCGCGTACAACATCGCGGGCGACGGCACCCTCAGCCTGTCCGACGTGGTGACCGCGCTGGGCGGCAGACCGGTGCGCGTCCCCGCCTTCGCCGCCACGGCGACCTCGACGGCCCTCACCTATCTCCCCTTCGTGCCCGCCACCCTCGAGTGGCTGCACATCGTGCGCACCCCCGTCGTCATGGACACCAACCGCGCGAAGCAGCATCTCGGCTGGAAACCGGCGTACACATCGGCCGAAACCCTCGCGGCGCTCGCGGCCGCCCGCTGACCCGGATGCAATCCGCCTGCCGCGGATCGACACTCAGTAGCAGGACCGACTACCGCAGTGGATCAGTTCCGCACGGCAGGCCCGGATGGCGACGTTGCGCGACCCCTGACGCTGCATGACTTTCGAGGACCGATGCTGCTGGACGACGGGTTGCGGCGGACGGGCTGCGGCGGACGAGTCGAGCGGAGCAATGCGGCGCCGTGGCGGGCGCCTCCGTCGCCATGCGTCCGGCCCGCATAAGTGGTCCGAATACGCCTCGGCGACTCAGGATTCGGTCAGATGCAGATCCCGCCGCCGCTGTTGGCGACTCGTATGGGTACGCACGGCGTCGAGGTATTCGGCGATGGCCTCCCGGTTGCGGGTGAGGCAGTCGATGCGCCGGGACATGCGGGTCAGTTCGTCCTCGAGCAGGGTGAGCATTTCCGGCGTCGCCTCGTCGAACATGATGGAGCAAGGCTGGTCGAGGCAGGGCAGGATCTGTTTGATGATGCGGGTGGGCAGGCCGGCGTCGAGCAGTCCCCGGATCTGGCGAACGCGGTCCACCAAACGCTCGTCGTAGGTGCGATAACCGTTGCCACAGCGCTGCGCCGCGATCAAGCCCTGCTCTTCGTAGTAGCGCAGCAATCGCCGAGACGTGCCGGTTCGCTCGGACAATTCTCCGATACGCATATGTGTTCCACCTCATACCGACCCGGGTTGACCATCACATAGATGTGAAGGTTCGAGCATAGGGCTCATGAAGATAGGCATCACCACCTTCGTCACCGACGAAGGCATCAGCGGTCCGAAACTCGGTGTGGCACTGGAGGAGCGGGGGTTCGAGTCGATGTTCTTGGCCGAGCACTCCCATATCCCCGCGAGCCGCAGGTCCCCCGCCCCGGGCGGCGGCGAGCTGCCGCGGCCGTACTACCGCGCGGTGGATCCGTTCGTCGCGCTCGCCGCCGTCGCGGCCGTCACCGAGCGGCTGATCCTCGGAACCGGCGTGACCCTGCTGATCCAGCGCGACGTCATCCACACCGCCAAGGAGGTCGCGACGCTCGACCTGATCTCCGGCGGACGCTTCGTCTTCGGCGTCGGCACGGGCTGGAATCGCGAGGAGATGGCCGATCACGGCACCGATCCACGCACCCGCGGCGCACTGCTGGACGAGCAACTCGCCGCCATCCGGGCGATCTGGACCGACGAACTCGCCGAATTCCACGGCCGGTTCCTGGATTTCGAGCCGATGTACGCCTGGCCGAAACCCGTGCAGCAGCCGCATCCGCCGATCTTCCTCGGCGGCGCGGAGGCAGCGGCCGAACGCGCGATCCGCCACGGTGTCGGCTGGATCCCTGCCGCTGTGACCGATCCCGCCGAAATCCCCGCTCAGCTGTCCCGGCTCCACGGGCACGACCTGCCGGTCACGGTCGCATTCGTCGCGACGGATCCTGCCCTGATCGAGGGCTATGCCGAGGCCGGAGTGCAGCGGTTGCTCTTCGGCCTGCCGACCCTTCCGGAATCGGAAACACTGCACGCCCTCGACGAGATCGCGAAGGTAGCCGACCGGCACCTGGTTTGATCCCGCCATGCTCGACTTGCCTTGACATCGACGGCAAGGTTTACCGTGACGACGCCGGTGTGGTGCGGAGATCGCGAGTACGGCGATGCGGGCTCACACCGGCTCCGCTCTCCATCCGAGATGCTCCGCCGCTGGATTCGCGCCGACGCGCATACGAAGGGACGTCTGTGAAATTCGCGATCAGCTACAGCACGCCGTTCAACGGGACCGACCCCGATCGGCTCATCAGGTTTGCCCAGCATGCCGAGGAATGTGGTTTCGAGGCCCTGTACGTGCAGGATCACATCGCGTTGTACCCCGGCGCGTCCTACGGCGCTGGAGAACTGCCCGCGACACTGCCCTACTTCGATCCACTCGACTGTCTGGGTTTCGTCGCCGCGGCCACGCGACGACTGCTGCTGGGCACCGGTGTCCTGTTGCTGCCGTATCGCCACCCCGTGGTGCTCGCCAAGCGCCTGGCCACCATCGATGTCTTGTCCAAGGGCCGCATGCGGCTGCTCACCGTCGGAATCGGGGCCCTGCCCGGCGAGGCGCAGGCGGTGGGGGTGGACTTCCACACCCGCGGCCGCCGCGCCGACGAGGCGATCGACGTGCTGCGCCTGCTGTGGTCGGGCGGTCCCGACGGCGTCGGCTATCACGGCGAGTTCTTCGACTTCGACGCTCTCTGCAGTTACCCGAAGCCGCTCGAGGTGGCCGGACTTCCGATCCACGTGGGCGGATCGAGCCGGGCTGCCGCCCGCCGCGCCGGACTGCGCGGCAACGGCTACTTCGCGGGCGGAATGCTGGAGGAGGCCGAGCGCGATCTGCAGATCGAGGTGGCGCGCAAGGCGGCCGCGG
The DNA here is from genome assembly GCF_044548645.1 of Nocardia sp. NPDC051929. NCBI lineage: Bacteria > Bacillati > Actinomycetota > Actinomycetes > Mycobacteriales > Nocardiaceae > Nocardia > Nocardia sp. NPDC051929. Next base: position 86,025 of record NZ_JBIUCG010000003.1, read on the forward strand.
AAGCGGGCCGTGACCCGGCCGCCTTGGAGTACACGCGCTGGGGCTCGGCCGATCTGTCGGCCGAGCAGGTCGGGCAACTCGAAGAACACGGCGTGACCCGGATCGTGGTCAACCTGACCACGGCGAGCGCCGAAGAACAGCACGACAAGATGTCGGAATTCGCCGAACGGTTCGGTCTCGCATCGAAGTAGCAGGCGGCAGCCGATCCGCGAACGCTCACACCTTCCGGAAAATCCACTTCTCCCGGTCGCTTTCCCGGTTGATCAACAGCTGCGGTCGATTGTTCACGATCACCCCGATGACGAATTCGTCGTCGCTGGTCGCGATCGGAGAAATCTCCGGGAAATCCGGCAGGTCCCAGCCGTAATGCTCCTCGCTGCACACCAGGTGCCCATTCGCACGGATCGCCGCGAGATGGCCGCCCGTTTTCTTGTTGACGATGTCGAAATCGCCCTCTTCGGGGTTGGCCGGACAGGTCCACAGCTGCGCGTCGTCGTCGGCGGCACGCTGGCGCATGGTCACGCTGTCCGCGGTGCCGTCGACCGCGAGTGCTTGGCCCGTCTCGTAGTTGATGATCTGGTAAGTCGTGGCAGTCTTTTCGGCCATGGTCTCGTCCTCACTGTGTGAGCGCACCGCTACCGGGCTCGACACCGCCCGTGACGCTGCGCTGATCTCGTAGTCGTCGTCCAAGGCGAATCGCAGACAGCAAGTACAGCAGAAACGGCTCCACATCGGAGCGGATTCCCGCAGCTGTATCCAGATCGCCGTCTCCGCTCCTCGATGCGGGAGTAATTCATCCGAAAGAGGTGAGGGAACGCACGGCCGCGAATTCATATGCTGCACCGGGCGAACGAGGTTCGCGCCATCGATTGCTGTCGAGCGCACGACCTGAAGGGAGACGACCGATGACCGATACCGGCATGGGAGCCAAGCGGAAGATCGTGTCTTTGTCCGCACCTACCGAGCAGCCGCCCGCCCAGAAGAGTTCGCCCGGCTGGTACAAGCTGTACAACGACACGGACGTGTACGTTTCGGTCTACCGGCAGGAATGGGACCAGCCCAAATCGCTGTTCATTCTCGCCCCCGGACAGACCAGCTCCGAGTACGAGGCGGGGCACGAGATCTACATCCTGTGGATCACCGATGTCGGCACCGAGTCGACCCCGATCACCTGGGACAGTTCCGGCGGTTTCAGCTGCGAGTACGTGCTGAGCGGGTACACGCAGGCGAACCAGGTGAACAACGTGAGCTCCTTCCAATAGGCGGGGCGATCAGGCGGGGCGATGAAGGCGCTGCGATATTTGGCCGAAAGTATGGATTTTCTGACCTCAGGTGTTTGGCATCGGTCTTTGTCCAGGTCATAGCGTTGTCGTCATGAGCACACCTTCGATCGTCATCATCGGCACCGGTTTCGGGGGGCTCGGCATGGCGATGGAACTCCAGCGTGCGGGCCTGCACGATTTCCAGATCCTGGAGCGGGCCGAGGACGTCGGCGGCGTCTGGCGGGAGAACACCTACCCCGGCGCGGGCTGCGACATCCCCTCGCCGCTGTATTCCTACTCCTACGCGCCGCGCACCGACTGGCCGAAGCGGTTCTCCCGGCAGCCGGACATCCTCGCCTACCTGCGCGGGATCGCTCGCGAGCACGATCTGCTGCCCAAGATCCGCTTCCGCGCCGAGGTCACCGAGGCCGAGTTCGACGACGCGACCGGACGGTGGACCGTGCGCACCGCCGACGGGGTCGAGCTGACCTGCGATGTGCTGATCTCCGCGGTCGGGCAACTCTCGCGGCCCGCGCTGCCGAACATCCCCGGCGTGGAGACCTTCCGCGGCACGGCCTTCCACTCCGCCGAGTGGGATCACGAAGCCGACCTGACCGGCAAGCGGGTGGCGGTCATCGGCACCGGCGCGAGCGCGGTCCAGTTCGTGCCCGCGATCGCGCCCTCGGTGGCGCAGTTGACGCTGTTCCAGCGTTCGGCCGCGTGGATCATGCCGAAACCGGACGTCGAGTACAAAGCCTGGCATCATCGCGCCTTCCGGCTGCTGCCGATCACCCGCCTGACCGAGCGGTTCGCGTTCTGGCTGTTCTGCGAGTTCCTCGCGCTGGGCATCGTCGACGTGCCGGTCATCCGCAAGCTGGTGACGCGGATCGGCCTGCGGCAGCTGAAGCGCCAGGTGGCGGACCCGGACCTGCGGGCCGCGCTGACCCCCGACTATCCGGCCGGCTGCAAGCGAGCGCTGTTCTCCAACGACTACCTGCCCGCGCTCACCCGCTCCAACGTGACGGTGGAGACCACCGCGATCGCCGAGATCACCCCGGAGGGCGTGCGCACCGCCGACGGCGCGCTGCACGAGGTGGACGCGGTGGTCTACGGCACGGGCTTCAAGGGCACCGAATTCCTTTGGCCGATGCGGATATCCGGCCGGGGCGGCCGCAAGCTGGCCGACGAGTGGTCGCAGGGGGCCCGGGCCTACCGAGGCATCACGGTTCCCGGTTACCCGAACCTGTTCCTCGTCTACGGCCCCAACACCAACCTCGGCGTCGGTTCGATCGTCTACATGATCGAATCCCAGGCCCGCTATATCCGCCAGGCCGTCCAGCGTCTCGCCGAGCGGCCCGGCCACGTGCTCGAAGTGCGCCCCGATGTCGAGGCCCGGTTCGATCGCAGGCTGCAGCAGCGGCTCGACCGCACACCGTGGAACTTCTGCTCGAGCTGGTATCGCAACGCGGCCGGGCGAATCACCAACAACTGGCCGGGCACCGTCACCAGCTATCGGTGGCATACGCGCAAGGTCGACTTCGCCGACTACGACCTGAGGCGCGTCTCTTGACGCGGCCTCTCTGCGGCAACAACTTTCGACAAGTGGTGGAGATAAGATGACGTTCGACTACGACGTGGTGGTCGTCGGTTCCGGGTTCGGCGGCAGTGTGACCGCGCTGCGGCTCACCGAGAAGGGCTACCGGGTCGGCGTGCTCGAGGCGGGACGGCGTTTCGCCGACGACGAGTTCGCCACGACCTCCTGGGACGCGAAGAAGTACCTGTGGGCCCCGGCCCTTGGTTGCTTCGGCATCCAGCGGCTGACGCTGCTGAAGGACACCTTCATCATGGCGGGCGCGGGCGTCGGCGGCGGCTCGCTGGTGTACGCGAACACCCTCTACGAACCGCCGGACAAGTTCTACCGCGACCGCCAGTGGGCCCACATCACCGACTGGAAGGACGAACTCGCTCCGCACTACGACCAGGCCAAGCGGATGCTGGGCGTGACGACCAACCCCGCGACCACGCCGTCGGACCGCGTGCTGGCCGAGATCGCCGAGGAGATGGGCGTCGGCTCGACCTACCGCAGCACCCCCGTCGGCGTCCTGTTCGGCGGCAACGGCGCGCGGCCCGGTCAGGATGTGCCCGACCCGTTCTTCGGCGGCGCGGGCCCCGCCCGCAACACCTGCACGCACTGCGGCGAGTGCATGACCGGCTGCCGCCACAACGCCAAGAACACCCTGGTCAAGAACTATCTCTACCTCGCGGAGCTGGCCGGTGCGACGGTCCATCCGCTCACCACGGTGACCGATGTGCGTCCGCTGCCCGGCGGCGGCTACGAGATCTCCACCGTCCGCACCGGACGCTGGGTCCGCAGGGCGCGCCGCAGGTTCACCGCCGAGCAGGTCGTCTTCGCCGCGGCCGCGCTGGGCACCCAGAGACTACTGCACCGGCTCCGCGACCGCGGTTCTCTGCCGGACATCTCCCCGCGTCTGGGCGAACTCTCCCGCACGAACTCCGAGGAGCTGCTCTCGATACGCAGCCGCCGCAAGGACTCCGACTTCACCAAGGGGGTGGCGATCACCTCCTCGATCCACCCGGACGAAGACACCCACATCGAGCCGGTGCGCTACGGCAAGGGCAGTAACGCCATCGGCCTCATCGGCACCGCCATGATCGACCCCGATGGGCGGACATCGAAGCTACGCCTGTGGGCGCGAACCATGCGCAAGCTCGGACGCGACGCCTTCCACATCCAGAATCCGCGCGGCTGGTCGGAACAGATGATCGGGCTGCTGGTGATGCAGTCGGTCGACAACTCCATCACCACCTACACCAAACGCGGTCTGTTCGGTCGCAAGATGACCACCAGACAAGGTGTGGGCGAACCGAATCCGACCTGGCTTCCGGCGGGGCACGAGGTGGCCCACCGGGTCGCCGACAAGATCGACGGCATCCCGGGCGCCGGTTGGAGCGCTCTGTTCGACATCCCGATGACCGGGCATTTCATCGGCGGCTGCGTCATCGGCGACTCCTCGGACGCCGGGGTGGTCGATCCCTACCACCGGATGCACGGGTACCGGGGACTGCATGTCATCGACGGTTCGACCATCTCGGCCAATCTCGGGGTGAACCCTTCGCTCACGATCACCGCGCAGGCCGAGCGCGCCACCGCCCTCTGGCCGAACAAGGGCGAGCCGGATCCGCGTCCCGAGCCGGGCGCGCCCTACCGGCGCATCGCCCCCGTGCCGCCGCGCAACCCCGTGGTCCCGGCCGACGCTCCGGCCGCGCTCCGGTTACCGATCATCGAAATCAAGGGGCCGTCCGACCGGTCCGAGCCGACGGCGGACACACGAGGCTGACCGACGGCCGGTACCGGCGGGCTCTGCGAACCGCATCCCGCATTCGGGCCGTCGGACGCCGACGAGCGCGACAACAGGTGGTCGGCCCGGCCGTGATCGGACTCAGACCGGAACGCCGCCATAGGTGCGCCGGTATCGCGCTTGGAGGAACGACAGTATCCCGAACGCCATCAGCCCGAGGGCCACAGCGATGAGCAGCCACGGGCCCAAGGCGCTGTCGGCGAAATCATGCAGAACGGCGTCGACCCCTTTGGCGTTCGCCGGTTCGTAGTTCGCGGCCGCCACCACCGCGGCGAGTCCGATGCCGATGACGATGACGCCCCGCGCCAGATAGCCGATCCGGCCCAGCCATATCACGGCCTCCCGCGAAGCGCGGGTCATCCAGCCCATTCGCAGATCGTCGAGGAAGCCCAGCCGAATCCCGCGCAGGGTTATCAGGACGCCCCCGGCCAGGATGGCCAAGCCGAGGAGCAAGACGACCACTTGGCCGCCGCTCCAGCCGAGTATCCGGGCGGTCACATCGCGTGCGAATGCATCACTCGGCTGCGGTGTCCGGCCGTCCACGACGAACCTGAGAACGACGAAGAACGCTATGGCATAAAGGATTCCGAGGCCCAAGGCGCGCAGCCGGGGCCCGTTCGAACTCGTCGCGGGCGCGGCGGCGGCCTGCGCCAGCCGCCAGGCGGCCAGAGCCGCGAATCCGAAAACCAGAATCCACAGCAGCAGATAGCCCAGCGGCTTACCGGCGAGCGCCGCCAGCGCACCGCCCGCGGTCGGCTCGTGCTGCGCGGTGCCGACGGCCAGCATGAAGGCGAGAATGCCGATGACGATGTAGGCGATCCCGCGTGCGATGAAGCCGAAGCGCGCGGCCCCACGCAATCCGCCGGATCTCGCATACCTGCCCGTCCCCCGACGCTCGCGCCGCCGCCACCGGTCGCCATACCGGTTGCGCCATCCGCTTCCGTACCCGGTCCGCCACCGGCTGCGCCGCACTCCGCCGGTGCGGCGCCATCGGTATCTGTCAGCATTTCGGAACAAACTCATGGTTCTCACCTCTCCATGGACCGTATTGCCCACTTCGGGTGGAATAACCTTGCTCAAGAGCACTGGCTGTCGCGGACGCAGGCGAGCAGGAGCTGAGTGATGTCGGCCCGCGGGGGCGTCGTGGAGCGCGGCTGGGTGGCCAACGGGATCTGCGCGAAGTCGGCGGCGTGCGCGGCGCCGAGCTGGGTGGCGGAGCGGAAACCGTAACGCTGCCAGGCGATCGACTGGATCTTCGGATCCTGGAGCGCCGTGATCAACCGATGCGCCGGAGCGGTGAGGGCGAGGATCGGATTGCTGTTGAAGATCGTCGGGTCCGGATACAGCAGCCTGGCGTTCGCCAGCAGCGCCTCGGTGGCGGGGCCGTTGTCGCGGTAGCCGACCAGCTGTTGCAGGATCTGGTTCTCGTATCCGGCGTACAACGAGGCCGCTCCTTGGATGAGCCATTCCCGGAAACCGCCGTCGGAACTGTCGGACTGCAGACCCTGCGCGTCGTAGAGGCCGCGCACGGCGGGCAGTCCCGACCTGGCCTCGCTGACTGTCGGCGGCTGGAACACATCGCCCGAGGCGATGACCGTCAGTTCCAGTTGCAGCAGCGTGAATCCGGAATTCGAGGACTTCGGATCCGTGCTGGCGATCCGGATGGGACCGGCGAGGTCGGGCGCGCCGAGCGCGGTCCACTTCTGCTTGGGCAATACGAAGTCGAGCAGCAAGCGCTTGAAATCGACGATGTAGTAGGTGTTGTCGCGCCGCGCCACGATGCCCGCGCGAACCAGCGCGTCGGTCGCGGCTGCGCCCGCGTAGATCACTTCCGGCGTCTCGAGCACCGATTCGGCGCGGTAGTCCGGGAAGGTGGCGGTGTCGTGCGATGTCTCGAAGACGCTGCGCGCACTCGCCGAAGACGGCCACAGGCAGTCGATCTTCTGATTGCGCAGCTGCTCGGTGGGTATCTGCGCCAGGTCATAGGAACCGCGTTTGTCGAAGCGCACCTCGAGTCCGTACCGGTCGCGCAGGACGGCACGGACTTCGCCGTCGGCCATGAGCGACGATTTCTCCGATCCGCCCGAGCAGGTGAGCTGCTGGACTGCGGCCGGAGTGTCGTTCGAGTCGCGGATCACCACGACGCCAACGGCGATGGCGGTCACGGCGACCACGATCGCGATGAGGACGGGGAGGCGGGATCTGTTCATCGCTCCTCACTCGGGGGAAGCTGCAAAGGATTCATGAGTTCCAGGTGGGCCAGGTCCCGGAAGAAGGACGCCAGATCGGCCTCGCCGATTTGTTCGGCGCTGTGCGCGGCGAAAGCCTCGAAACCGGCGAGTGTGCGTCGGCTGCGGATCAGCAGCGCCTCGGCATCACGATAGGCCGACCTGTGGTCCTGGATCTCGACGTACCGCCGCAGCGCCGATTCCACACTGACCAGGTAGTCCAGCAGCTTGCGCGAGGTCATGGAAAGGCTTGCCGGATCGACGGCCTCGGTGCGATCGAGCAGGCGTGGGATGGTGCCACAGGCTCGCAGCAGGGCAACGCGTGTGTCGGCATCCGTGACGCGCGCGGCCAGTGTCGCCACCCGGCGGTTGGTCTCCGATACGCGCCGTGTCAGCCGACCGCGCCGAGTGACGACAGCGACCGATTGCCCGGCGAGGCCGGTGAGCACGGCCACGCCGACCGCGACCAGCGCCGCGCCGACCGGCGATCCGAGCACGGCGTACAGACCGAGGAAAGTGGGAACGAGCACGACCAGCGCCGCGATCACGGCGGCATTACTCGGCACCGGCCCCTCCTACCGGTAACCGGTGGCCTGGCGCAACGCCGCGACCATGTCATCGGTGGTGATATACGACCCGCCGGTGCGCTCGGCGATCGTCCGGAGCGTGTCCTGTTGCACCGCGGAGCCGAATCCGATGACCACCACCGGGACTCCGGTGCGGGCGATGTCGTCGAGGCCTCGGCCGCCTTCGGTGTCGGCGCCGTCGGTCATGAGGATGACGAGACGTTTTCGTTCCGGATCGGCCGCACCGGTGAACTGGTCGGCGGCGGCGTCGAGGCAGCGGTAGATGCCGGTGTTGCCGCCCGGCTTGCGGGCGCGAACGGCGTCGCGCAGGCTCCGCAGGTCCGGCGCCGCATTGCCGCTGGTCCATCGCGCGGGGGCCGTGGTCTGGTTGAACAGCAGCACCGCCGTGCGGTCGTGCGGACCGATCTGGAGCAGGTACTTCTTCGATTGCACCGGATCGAACAGCAGGTCCACGGCCCGCTGCACCCCGTCCCAGCCGCCGTTGTCGGCCATGCTGCCGGAGGCATCGATGCAGTAGACCAGGTCGGTGGGAGTGCGGTAGACGGTCTGGTAGTTCTCCAGCGCGGCGTCGATGACCGGAGCGGCCGGATACGTGATCGGCTGTTCGGTGATCGTCGCGCGGATGCCCCAGGCTGGATCGAAGACCACACGCGGTGCGCCCGGCAGCGACAGCCCGATGCTGGTGATCGGCCGCCGCCCCAACTGCACCAGCCGCTGCTGGGTATCCGCCGAAAGCAAGAAGTCTTGTAGTTCGCGGAAATTCGCGAGCTTCTCCGGATTGTCGCCGTGCGGCAGGAATCCCAGCGGCGCGTCCGAGATCGCGAGTGCGCCCTTGGGGTAGATGGCGTACAGGGGTTCCTTACCCGCCCGCACCAATTGCTGGTTGCGCTCGATCACCAGATCCTCGTACGTGAACATCGTTTTGCACTGTTGCGGTGCGGCCAGGCATTCGTCCATGAGCAGCCCGGTGGACGGCGGCGTCTTCCCGAAAGCCCGTGTCAGACGCGTTATCCCGGCACGAACCTGCTCCGAATCGAGTTGCGGCCGGGTCAGCGGCACACCGGGATCGTTGCCTGCGAAGTAGTTGAGGAAACCCAGCAGCACGGTCGCGCCGGAATTGGACTGGGTCGGATTCGTCATCCACGTCGTGGTTTTCTTTGCCTCGACCGCCGCCAGGATCTCCTCGACGCCCACCTCCCGCCCGGTGAATCCCAGCGCGTCCAACTCGCTACGCGGACCTGCGAATACCAGTGGCGTGCTGAACATGGGTTGCACTTGCCGCAGGCGGTGTGCGGTATCACCCAATTGCTGGAAAACGCTGCTGGCGAACCAGAATCCGTCGTATGGCGCGTCGCCGGACTCCAGCAGCCGAGCTTGATCCACCGATCCCAGGCGGGTCATGGTGCAGATCAGCTTCTGGTCCCGGCACCACGGCTGCACGACCTGCTCGAATACCGCGTCGTGCTCGGAGCCCGCCACGATGTTCAGCACCCTCGCATCGGCGTTGTACGCACGGACAGGTCCGGACTTGCGATCCTCCCCGCAACCCGACAGCAGACCACAGAGCGTGAAAATTATTACGGCAAGCACTGATGTGCGGCGATACGGCAATTCGCCACCTTCCCCTCGATGACGCGATCGTAAACGCAGCCGACGGCGGAAACGGTGAACTACCAGTAACGTCCAGGGGAATCCTCGTCCATGCCGCGATCGCGGATCCCGAGAACCGCACCCTTCAGGGTGCATCGGCACGTCGTCTGCTCGATCCCGGCGCGGGTTCCTCGGGTGGAGCCGAGTTCGCCCGCGCAGCCGCGCCGGCGTGCGGCTCGAGCGAGGCACGCGGGTGAGCGTGGCACATGTCCTGATCGACGGGCAGGCGGCTGCCCCGGTGTCCCTCCCGCGAGCGAGCGTGTCCGGCCGTGCGGGCAGCCCATCGCACCCGCGGCGACCGGCGCTGAGCGCGCCCGGGCGAATTCCGATGAATAGACCAGAACCACCGTTTACTTTCAGCTATCGTCGGTGGCAGAGCAACCGCTCTGCGGGACGCCAGGGATGCCGGCACGGCCGTGAATCCGGACGTCCCGCGCAGGCCCGGGCGGTCGGACACCGACCGCTCCGTTCCACCGAGGAGCCGCATGTACCCCGGCGCACACGTCGACCGATTCCCAGAAAAACCGGCTGTTGTCGTCGCCGAGACCGGTGAAGCGCTGACTTATCGGGAGCTCGAGGAGAACTCGGTTCGACTGGCCCGGCACCTGTACGACGCGGGGCTGCGCAAGGGCGATCACGTCGCGCTGCTGTCCGGCAACGACCCGAAGATCTACGAGGTGTATTGGGCGGCATTGCGAACCGGGCTTTACATCACCGCGGTCAACCGGCATCTGTCGCCCAGCGAGACCAGCTACATCGTCAACGACTGCGGAGCCAGGGCGCTGATCGTATCGGCCGGTCTCGCCGACGCCGCCGAGCAGATCGTCCCGGAGACTCCCGCGGTCGAGCTCCGCCTCGCCTTCGGTGGCCCGGTGCCGGGATACAAGTCCTACGAGGAGGCGAAGGCCGCGGCGACGCCCGAGCCACTCCCGGACCAGCCGCGCGGCGCGGACATGCTGTATTCCTCGGGCACCACCGGACGACCCAAGGGCATCAAACAACCCTTGCCCGAACGGCAGGTCGGTGACGCGCCCGGTGACACCTACACCGCGATCTTCGGCCCCCTCTACGGATTCGACACCGAGACCGTCTACCTCTCCCCGGCCCCGCTCTATCACGCGGCGCCGCTGCGTTTCGGCGGCGTGGTCCACGCGCTCGGCGGAACGCTGGTGATCATGGAGAAGTTCGACGCCGAGCAGGCATTGGCGGCCATCGAGCGCTACCGCGTGACCCACAGCCAATGGGTGCCGACCATGTTCGTCCGGATGCTGAAGCTCGACGAGGCCGTCCGCGCCCGCTACGACGTGTCCAGCCTGCGGGTCGCCGTGCACGCGGCCGCTCCGTGTCCCGTCGACGTGAAGCGGGCCATGATCGACTGGTGGGGCCCGATCCTGCACGAGTATTACGCCTCGACGGAGGCAAACGGCGCTACCTTCATCGACACCGAGCAGTGGTTGCGCAAGCCCGGCTCGGTCGGCACGGCCGGTCTCGGCACCATCCGGGTGTGCGGCGACGACGGCGCGGAGCTGCCCACCGGCGCGATCGGCACCGTCTACTTCGAACGCGATGAGGCCCCCTTCGCCTATCACAACGACCCAGCTAAGACCGCCGAAGCGGTCCACCCGGACCACCCGACCTGGACCACCACCGGCGACATCGGCTACGTCGACGAGGAGGGCTACCTGTTCCTCACCGACCGCAAGGCTTTCATGATCATCTCCGGCGGCGTGAACATCTACCCGCAGGAGGTCGAGGACGCCCTCGCCCTGCACCCGAAGGTGCTCGACGTGGCGGTGATCGGCGTGCCCGACCAGGAGATGGGCGAATCGGTCAAGGCCGTAGTCCAACCGGCCCCCGGCGCCGAGCCCGGCCCCGCCTTGGCCACGGAGCTGCGCGATTATCTGCGCGACCGCATCGCCCACTACAAGGTGCCGCGCAGTTTCGACTTCGCCGACGATCTGCCCAGGACCCCCACCGGGAAGCTGGTCAAGGGCAAACTCCGCCAGCGATACCTGTGAGGTTTCCGGCCGCTACGCGACGTAGGTGAGGTCGGGCGGCCTCGCCCGCGCGCGTCATCAGGCGCGCGACGGCCTCCGCTACCAGCCCGGGCTGCTCCAGGATCACCGAGTGTCCGGCGCTCTCGACGATCACGAAGTCCGAGTACTCGACCGCGGCGGCCATCGCGACGGAATGCGACGGGGGCGTCATCAAGTCGGCGCCACCGCACAGCACCAGCGTCGGAATCCGGGACAGAAGCCCGAGAGCCTCGGTCCGGTCGTAGACCATGAGGTCGCTCAAGAAGCTCGCCATCGTGACGATCGGCGTCTCGTTGCGCATCGCGTTGGCGAGGGCGAGCACCCGCGGGCTCACCTTGCGATCACCGAATTCCGCGGTACGGACGAGCGGGGCGAACAGCTGACAGGCCAGCAGCTTCGCGTGGTGCATCGCCCCCGGCGCGAGTCGGACGGCCGCCTGGAACGCGGAGACGACCGGGCTGCGCAGCAGACGGCCGAACCCAGCGTCGGTGAGACCGCCCGAGGCGGTCGCGAGAAGGGCGACTCCGACGACGCGGGTGCCGATCTCGTGCGGATTCTGACCGGCGTAGGTCAGCGCGGTCATACCACCCATCGAGTGGCCGACGAGGACGACCGGCCCGGTCGGGGCGACGACATCGAGAACTTCGCGCAGGTCCCGGCCGAGCTGGTCGATGTTGTAGGTCCGCCGGGGCGCGGCGGCGGACTCGCCGTGGCCGCGGTGGTCATAGCAGACGATCCGAGCGCCTGCGTAGCGGCGCAGCAGCTCGTCGCGGACGTAGGTCCAGGACTCGCTGCGCAGGCAATGTCCGTGCATCAGGACGACGGTGAGGTCCGCGTCTCTCGGGCCGTATTCGCGAACCGCGAGCGCCGCGCCGTCCTCGGTCCACACCGTGGCACGCCGTTCCTCCGTGGCGGCGATCGTGCTGAGAGTCGACATGGGCTGCTCCGGTTCACTGGCGGTACTCGTCCTACTTTCCGCCGTATGCGCCGCCGTCATCAGGCCCCCGAGTGCTGGGCTCCGATCCCCAAGGGGTATGCCGATCACCACCAAGGTGGGGCTGTTCGCCGGGGTGTTGTTCGGCCACCGGCGAAGGACGGGGCGAAGCCGCGAATATGCGGCTAACGCACCGGATCGACCCCGAGCACACCCAGGGCGAAATCCCCGTATTGCGCGGCCACTTCCTCCGGCGTCGCCGGGCCCGACTCGCGAAACCACTGGGGGATGGCCGTACACATGGTGGCTATGGCACGACCTGCCGCCCGAACCTGGGAATTGGCGATGCGGCCCTCGGCATGAGCCTCGGCGATCGCGTCGTCCAGGAGGGCTTGGATATCGCGGCGGGAGCGGGCGATGCGCGCGCGTTCCCCCGGAGAAAGGCTGCGCATCTCGCTGGCGCCGATGAAACCGAGGTCGCGGCGGTGGGTGTGGAACAAGGCCAGCGCTTCGACGATCAGACGCACCCGGTGGATGCTGTCGCGGCCTTCGGCGCGGGCGGCGCGCACTCGCCAGTGCAGTTCGTCCATGGTCAGATCGAGGATGCGGACCAGCAGGTCGTGCTTGTCGCGATAATGGTGGTAGAGGCCGGGAACGCTGGTACCAGCCCGCCGGGCGATGGCGCGCACGGTCGTGCCGTGGTAGCCGATCTCTACGAACGACGCGAGGGCGGCGGCCAGCACCGGGTCGACGTCCAGCGGGGCGAACTCGCGCCAGTCACCCTGCTCATCCCGCTCGGAATCGGCCCGGTCGGAGCTCGGGCGCGCCGCGGGAGAGGTGCCGCCGAGCAAATGAGCGACCGGCACGCCCAGCACATCGGACAAGCGAGTGAGCCGGGCGATCGAGATTCCGGTCTTGCCCGTCTCCACGGCGCTGAGCGTCGCCGGACTCACCTCGAGACGGCGGGCCACTTCGCGCAGCGACAGACCCGCGGCGCGGCGCGCGTGCCGGATCGCCTCGTGCGGCGCCACAGCCTCGTTTCGCATGTTGTTCAGAATAGCTGAACAAAAGACATCAACCACCCGCGCCGGAAACTTGCATGAATTGCGCTCTTTGACACCGTACCTGCCCAGTGGAACAGTGTTCAGACAGAGCGATCGTTCGGTCCGCGGACGAGGCGCTGGATGTCGAGGAGGAATGCGCGATGCCGATCGAACTGACCTATTCCGACGAAGTTCGGGCGCTGATCGACCGCACCCGGGCGTTCGTGCGGGAGACGGTGCTGCCGATCGAAGACGAGCACCTCGGCGACATCACCGCCGCGGGCGGCGACGGACTGCGCGTCACGCTGAACAAGCTCGCGCGCGAGGCCGGGGTCTTCGCGCCGCACGCGCCCGTCGAGTACGGCGGCCACGGCCTGTCGATGTCGGATCGCGCGCCGGTGTTCGAGGAGGCGGGCTACTCGCTGTTCGGCCCGACGGCGCTCAACATCGCGGCGCCGGACGAGGGCAACGTCCACATGCTCGCCCACATCGCCGACCCGGAGCAGAAGTCGCGCTACCTGGAACCGCTCGCCCGCGGCGAGGTGCGCTCGGCCTTCGCGATGACCGAGCCTGCGCCCGGAGCCGGTTCCGACCCGGCGGCGCTGGCCACCAGGGCCGTCCCCGTCGACGGCGGCTGGCGGATCAACGGCCACAAGCACTTCATCACCGGCGCCGACGGGGCCGGCTTCTTCATCGTGATGGCCCGCACGTCCGGCGAACCGGGACAGCGGGGCGGGGCCACGATGTTCCTGGCGCCCGCCGACACCCCGGGCCTGCGCGTGGGCAGGCATATCACCACGCTGGACCGCGCCATGATCGGCGGACACTGCGAAGTCTTCTTCGAGGACATGTTCGTCCCCGACGAGGCGGTGCTCGGCGCTGTCGACCGCGGCTTCGAATACGCCCAGGTGCGATTGGGTCCGGCTCGCATGACGCACGTGATGCGCTGGCTGGGAGCGGCGCGCAGAGGCCACGACATCGCCGTCGAGCGGGTCGCCCAGCGTGAAGGCTTCGGTTCCCGGATCGGCGATCTGGGCATGGCGCAGAAGATGATCGCCGACAACGAGATCGACATCGCCGCGACCCGCGCACTGCTGGTACGCGCCTGCTGGGAACTCGACAACGGAGAGCACGCGGGCAACGCCACCTCGATCGCGAAGACCTTCGCCGCCGAGGCGATCTTCCGCATCGTCGACCGCAGCATTCAGTTGTGCGGCGGGCTCGGTGTTTCCGACGACCTCCCGCTGGCGCGCCTCTCCCGCGAAGTACGGCCCTTCCGCATCTACGACGGGCCTTCGGAAGTGCACCGCTGGGCCATTGCCAAGCGTGCGGTCAGCGCGGCCCGCCGGGCGGTGGCCGACGGGTCTTCGCGCTGATCTACTGCGCGGATCTACGCCGGACAGGTCGTTCGTCCCCGACGTGCGGCACTTCCGGCTCGCCGGACGGAATCGGTTCCGAGCGCTGCCGGGTCGATCGGCCGCGCGTGCGATCCAGCGAGCGAGTATCCGCGTAACATGCGGACTTCGTGACTCCGCCGAGGCATCCGAGGGCGGCAGTTCGCCGGTGAAAGGGTCCGCCGCCCTGATCCGATCGAGTCCCCGGGATGATCGAAGGAGAGCCGCATGCCAGCGCAAGACCGCCGATACCTCGTCCTCCTGACTCCGGGTGACCTCGGCGACGACACCGTTCTCACGGCAATCCGTTCGGAGTTCTTCGACTGGCTGCGGAGATCCGGCGCGGAAGTCGTCGAGGACGGCGGCGCCAACCGATTGGTCATCACATCGTCGCTGGAGACAGCCGAGCGACTCACGAGGCTCGAGTACGTGCTCACCGTCGAGCCGTACGCCTAGGCGCCGGCTCGCCGGGCTGCCGCGCACCCCGATTATCGATCCGAGCCCGCCCTCGATGCCACAGGTTTGCCGCCGACCCCGCACCGGCCGCGACCGCGCTACCGACGGTCTCATCGGCTGCCGCATTCGGGCGCGGCACCGTATTCTCGGATGAATCGATCTGCACGACAACCGTATTCGAGGCGGACATGTCGCGATCCGAGGCATCGGCGGTGGCGGCCGGAGCTTACGCGTGGTTCCGGACGGCGGTCCGGCCAATCGATCCCGAATTGTGGGAGTCGTGGTGGCAGTGGCTGGATCGGAAATTCGGCGACGACACGACGATTCTGTGGACCGAGCCGTGGCCTCACGACTACTGGGTCGCCCACGGGGTGCGGCACGCCATCGAGGGGGTACCGCTCCCGCTCGCCTACCAGACCTGGTCCCACCGCGGCGCGCTCGACGACTGGCCGCTTTTCGGGGCGACGGAATGGGACCTGTTTCCACCCAGTGTGAGCCGTTCGACCAGCTCGGCCGCGCTCGATGACGTCCTCGCGCAGGCGGGCCCACTCGAATACGATCGCGAATACAGTCTTGCCCAGCTGATTTCGTTGTCGGATGAGCTACAGCGAACGAGTACGGAGGAAGCGTCACAAGCCCGCCTGCAATCGCAGTTCATCCGCGCGTGGCTCAGCTCTATCGTCGGAAACACCTTTTCGAGCATGTTCCGCGCGCCCTCCACGGATGCGGATCTGCTGTATCACGTGACGATCCGCCGGGTCGACCAAGCGATGGGTGCTTTCGAGCAGACACACCACTTGCGAATGGATCTCGCCGAAGCGATCGAGACCTTCTACTGCGCGACGTGGCCCGACGGGCTGCCGATCAAGGTACCCACGCAACAAGGACAATCACTCGAGTGGCGAGACCACTGGTTCTGGTTGTCGCGCGGGCTGGAGCCGGAGCGGCTGCGGGAAGCCGTCGGCATCGTCGCGAGGTTGCTGGTCTGTCCGCCGATCATGGACGCCATTGGCTATCTGATCAGCAGGGATCGCCCGGTCAGCGCGCTGGGATTGTGCGTCCTGCGCCGCTATGCCCTGGGACTGCGGACTCTGGCCTGGCTAGAAGCCGCCGCCACTCATCCGTGGCGGGATGTCCGGCTCGCCGACGTGGCGACCTTCGCGTTCGCCGCCATCGCCCCGTGGTGGCCACGGCCTTCCCTGGCGCTCAGCCATCGGTCCGGCGACACGAAGCCGGAACTGATGAAACTCGGTCTGTGGCGCGCCCCCGACGTCGCCATCGACGCGATGACAGTCCCCACCGGCGAGTCCAACACGGGCATGGTGTGGCGTCTGTTCGCCGCCACACCGGCGATCGCCAGGGTGCGGTCCGAGACCTACACCGCCAGCCTGTGGTGTCGACGCGAGGTCGAGTTGACCCAATATCTGCTGGACCGCTCCGATTTCCTTCGCGGACGTGTCGTGGCGGACATCTCTGTGCAGCAGACAATCTCGGTCGACCGAGCGATGTCGTCGCGCAATCTGCTACCGGATCGTCCCGAACCGAACCAGCCGTTGTTTCCCCCGTCCACTCTCGTCTTGGACGTACCGAGCTACCCGCCGTTGATCATCGATGTACTCGCCGCGGTGTGCACATTGCGGCTGCTGCGCACCCACTACGGCGACGCCGGAGTGGCCAATCGGATCGCCGACGAACTGGTCGCGGGCCTCCCCGTCGACCTACCGCCGCCGACCAACCATCCGCAGGGCTGGGATATCCACTACGCCGCCTTCGCAGGGCTCGGCCGACACAGCCGACGACACAAATCGCCGGTACGGCTGGCGCGGCGCTACCCGAAGCCCGAGGCCGCGTTGGATATGACGGAAATCGCCGAACAGGTTCCCGATCTGACGCAGGCACAGGCGGGAGGCGTCGACATACTGGCCGCTCTCGAATGGAATCGCGAGATCCGCCGGTGGTTCTCCGAGCACTGGGGTTCCCGCCGCACCGTGATCGATTGCAGGCGGTTCGATGTCAGCGGATGGAGCGATGACCCCCGCCATGCCGTCAAACGGGGCATGCTGCAATTACGTTCCGAGGCATTGACTTTCGTCATGCAAGTGGCCGGTCAGTCGGTGGACTCCTGGCCCGGGCTCGGGTACAACGATCCGCCGATTCTCACCGTCTACCTGCCCGACCAGCACAGTTGGATCGATGCTTCGTTCGCGCTGCCGACCTGGGTGGACGTCTACGCCTCGCTGCGCACGCTTCGTTTGGACCGCGCTCTGGTCGACGCGATGCGCACCGCACTCGATGACCAGTTCACTCCCTTGGCCAAGCTACCGAGGTCCAGGAAGCCCGCTGACGTGTTCGCCGTGCGGGGCGGCCCGGGCACCCCGCATCCCGATCGGTCCGTGACGGTCATCGTTCACCGCGACTGAGCGAAGCGGGCCCATGACGCCGGTCCGCCGCCGCCAGCTCTGCTGACGGCGGCGGATACCTCCGATGGGACGAACCGCGCGTGATTACCGCCCGTGCTGATGGGCGGACTGACGGGCCTCGTCGACGTCGGCTTCGGCTCGCGCCTTCTCGGCCGCGGCTTCCTTCCCGGCCGCCTCGCGCTGCGATTCCGCCTTGTCCTGCTGCGCGCGACCTTCGTCCTTCAGGTCCTGATGACCGGTGACGGTACCGGCCGCTTCCTTCACCTTGCCCTTGGCGTCTTCGACGACGCCCTCGACGCCCTCGCGAGCACCGCTTCCATGTTCAGCCACAACAACCTCCTGGAATATCGGAACAAGCTGACATCTGGCGCATACCCGGGAGACGGGCCTCGAATCCGGAGCGACGAAGTTCGGTTCGCGCGTCACGCTCTCCCGCAGGCAGGACGGGTCAGCGCAGCGGGGTGCTCGCGCCCGGTCCTTGCCGATACCGCGTCATCGTGAGCCGCTGCTCCCGGTCGTTGTACTCCGGAATCGGCAACGGGATCGCCATCAGCAGGCCCGTGCTCGGCTACGACGCGGGCGTGGTGGCCTGGCTCAACGCGATGATGCCCAACCTCGCGCGCGACACCTGGACCACGCTGCGCGATCGTTTCATCGACTTCGACGGGCGGGATGCGCGCCTGCGCGGCAGCTCACGCGCCCGCGTCGACCTCGGCAACTACAACGTGATCAACGGTGACGGGATGACGAAAATCTTTGTCGCCACCGCCGCCGCCGAGATGCGCGAATCCGACCTCGCCGACGCCCTGGTCCATGCCCGACCCGGTACCGAGTCGACGAGCGCAACGGCGCCCGGCGCTCGCGGGAGTCTCGACAGTGACCAACGCCCACCACACGCTCACCCGATTCAACCGGCCCGAGGCCTGCGCGATCTCATTCGCGGAACGGTGCCGCCCGAGTGGCGGACCGGACCGATTCTCGGCATCGCGCCTCATACGGATGTCCTGGTCGCCAAGGCGGTGACCCGACGGCAGTGCCCTCGAACTGGTGCTATGGCCCGGCCACGGGTCCAGACGGGTGCGGCTGGGGCTGCGACGGCTGATCCCCCGCCGCACCTACCGCGCCACCGGCGCGATCGCGCCGACCGTGGTCGCGGACGAGTCCGGCGAGGGCATCATCGAAGTCGACCTCGAGATCGCGCTCAACGCGGATCGCCGATAGAAAGATCCGATCGCACGCTCGATCCAGCGGTTCCCGGCTGGCACGGGCGACCCCGCGCGTGCCAACGTAGGCGCGCGGCCCGACCTGATGCCCACGCGAATCTCCTCCGCCGCAAGCGCTTTCGGCAACAACCGCACTGTACCGAGCCCCGACGGTCACGACACCAGAGGACGATGAACCAGCATACGAAGAGCCCGACCGCCGCGGCCCGCGACTACGTGTCCGCCTGCGCGACGCTGACCAGCCTGATCGACCTCGCCGCGCACCCCGCGACATCGCCGCGCTTGCGGGTGGCGCTCGCCGAGTACTGCCGCCGTCACGGCACAGCCGATCCCGGATTGGCGGCGAGTTTGTCCTTCTGGAAACAGCGCCGTGCCTCCTTGACGCCCGCCGATTACGCGGCGATCCGCGCCGTCCTCTCCCGCGACGGCGCGATCCTCTACGCGTTCCACGACTGATCGCCGCAAGGAAGTGGGGTTCCTCCCCACTGCCCACGTGCAATTCGCGTTTCGCTCACGTACACGCTTCTTCGGCCCCTTCTGGCACGGCGATGCCATCCGGTCAAACGGCCCGCGTTCGACTGCCCCTCGCCGAGACGGTGCCGGTCGATCAGCGACCGCCTATTGCTGCGTGCCGACGCCGCCGATGCCCGACAGCGTCAGTTCGACGGGTTCGCGCGGCTGACCGGGACGGAATACGCAGCGAGTACAGGTGTAGATCGTGGGCATGCACTCGTTGCAGTGCACGCACGCCGACCGCGTCGACGCATCCGATTGGATGCGTCGCAACAGATTCGGTTCCCGCAGCAGCGCACGGCCCATGGCGACGAACTCGAAGCCTTCTGCCCGCGCGAGCCGCATGGTGTCGAGATTCGTGATGCCACCCAGCAGGATCAGCGGCATCGACAATTCCCTGCGGAAGTGCCGTGCGCGCTCGAGCAGATACGCCTCCCGGTACGGATACTCCTTCAGGAATGCCTTGCCGACCATACGGAATCCCCATCGCGCGGGCACCGGGAGAACGTCGCCGAAAGATTTCCGCGGGGCGTCACCGTGGAACAGCAGCATCGGGTTGAGCAGCGAACTGCCCGCCGTCAGTTCCAGCGCGTCCAGGCTGCCGTCGGCTTCCAGCCACGCGGCGACCTGGATCGACTCGGGCACGGTGAGCCCGCCCCGCACTCCGTCTTCCATGTTCAGCTTCGCGGTCACCGCGAGCCTGCCGCCCACGGCTTCCCTTACCGCGGCGGCGATCTCACGCGCCAGCCGCGCCCGGTTCGCCAAGCTGCCGCCGTACCGGTCCGCGCGGCGGTTCAGTTTGGGGCTCAGGAACGAGCTGACCAGATAGTTGTGCCCGAAATGGATCTCCACCGCATCGAAACCCGCCTCCTCGGCCAGCTTCGCCGCGCCGGCATGAGCGGCCACGAGCTCGCGGATCCCGTTCTCGTCCGGGCTTCGCATCATCCGCATCGACAGCGGGCTGAACATCCGGCTCGGCGCCAGCGCCGGAACTCGGTTGGAGGCCGCGTTCGCCACCGGTCCGGCATGGCCGATCTGCGCGCTCACCGCGGCACCCGCACCGTGCACGGCTTCGGTGAGCCTCCGCAGCCCCGGCACCGCTTCCGGGCGTAGCCAAATCTGATGCCGGTCGGTCCGACCGCCGGGAGCGACCGCGCAATAGGCCACGGTCGTCATCCCGACGCCACCGGCGGCGACCTCGCGATGGAACTCGATCAAGTCGTCGGTCACCAGCGCGTCCGGCGTGCGGCCCTCGAAGGTCGCGGCCTTGATCACCCGATTGCGCAGGGTGATCGGCCCGAGCTGGGCGGGTGCGAATACGTCGTTCATTGTTTCTCTCCTGTCGGAGCGGTCAATCCGGCCACCACGAATTCCCGGAGGGTGGCCACCGCCTCCTGCGACATCTCTCGGTGCTCCGCACTGCCGAATCGCATGATGAGGAGGTCGAACGCCAACATCCACCGGCGCCTGCTCTCGCGCTCGCTCAGGCCCGGCAACAGGCTCACCCACGCATCGATCCGGAACCACGGCTGCCGCCACTCGGTCACCTGCCTGCCGAGGACGAATTGCGCCAGCAGCCTCAGGTGCAACCGGCCCACCGGATCGGCGGCCAACTCGACGAACGGCTCGATCACCGCATCGACCACCTCGGCGATCGACCCGTGCCCACCGGTGACAGCGGCCAACCGGTCCGCCCACACCGGACCCAAACGCTCCTCGAGCAACGCGGCGACAAGGGCGTCCTTCGACCCGAAGTGGTAGTGCACCGCCGCCGGGTTCGCTCCTGCCTGCGCGCAGATACCCCGCACGGACACCTCGTCGTATCGGCCTTCCAGCAGCAGTCGCTCGGCGGCCGTCAGCAGACGATCGCGGGTGGTCGCGGCTTCGGAGACCGGTTTCGGCATGCGCCAAGTCAAGCACGTTTCCATCGTTGATTCAATCATTGATTGAAACTTGTTCACGCAAGCTCCGATACCGCGCCGAGCTGCGCCCTGGATGCCAGAAGTGGTGGACGAAAGCCGATAGAACGCAGGGTTTCACTGCACGTCACCAGGTCGTCACACCCGGCCGCGAGCACAGCGCGAAGGTGTTACGCACGGCGGGCCGAGTCGATGAGCTTCGCGTCGACCTCGCACGCGGCAGACGTGCGTCGGCACGGCGTCGGTCGAGCCAGGTCGCGGCAAGCGGTCCGGCGCTTTTGTCCGCACTTAATTCAAGCCGCTGGGCGGCCCTCGGATCAGCCGTGGCACATGATCGCCTCCGAATACGCCGATACCCGGGAGCAGTGCGAGCAGCACCGCCGCCCGTGTAGCGCAGCGTCTGGTATTCACACCGGCCGCGTCGCGGTCAGCGGACCGGATTCAGCCGCTTCGGCGTCAGCTGGTACGCGTGCCGAATGCACACGGGCGAACACAGGGCGGACTCGGCGACACGGCCCGGCCACTCGGCGGTGGGCACGGCGTACGCCTCCGGTAGGCGGTCCGCTGCCTCGGCGTGCCTGTATCGAGGTACCGGATCCGAGTCCGATCACCGGGCTCTGGCGCCCCACAGCCGCGAACCAGGCGCCGCGGGCGGTTGCGGTCAGGAATGACCCGCGATGATGACCTCCGGGATACCGGTGCCGAGTGGGACCGGCCTGCACACCGGCGCCGGGCTGCCCGGATCCAGCAGGGTGAGCAGCAACTCCTGCACGAACGGGTCGTACACCATGTGGAAGTGCCCCGTGAGGTCGGCGGGACACAGGTCTTGCAGGGCGATGTTCCGCGCGCCGGGCCCGCGCAGCGCGATGTTCTCGAACGGCTGGATCATCTCGTCGACGTGGCTGCCGACGGTCACGTACCGCACCCCGGGCACCGTGTCGCCACCCGCGTTGAGATCGAGCATGAGCGGCGACCCCTCGACCTGCTGGACGGCGGCGAGCGAAGTCACCTGAGCGAACGCCTGCAGAGCGCCCGGGATCGCCTCGGCGACCGGCACCAGCCCGTACATCACACCGCCGTAGCTGGGCGATGCGAGGCCGACCCATTGCTCGACCTTCGGCGCACCGCCCAGTTTGTTGACGTAGTAACGAGTCACGTTCGCGCCCTGCGAGAACCCGACCAGATCGATCTTGTCCGCGTGGGTCGCCGCGAGCACTCGATCGACGAACGCACCGACCTGGTAGGCACTGAGCACCAGATCCTCGGTGCCGTAGCTGTGCGCGCCGGGCTTGCCGCCGTAGTTCAGCGCGAACACGCAGAATCCGGCCGCGGTCAGCTGCGGCGCGATCCCCGACCAGTCGGAATAGGCTGTGGAGTCGGTCCCGTGCGCGAGCACCACCGGACGGGGATGCCGGGCGCTGGGCACGCAGCCGAAATCGTTGGTACCGCTGGGGACCGCGTTCGGATGACTCTTCTGATACCACGCGGCGGCCAGGTGGTCCGATTGCGGTGGAGCGGCGTACGTCGGCACGTCGGGCGGGCGGAAGCCGAGCGGCTCGGCCGACGCCACGCCCGGGCCGAGCGCGGCCACACCGGCCAACACGAAGGCCAGCACGGCACCACGCAAGTGTGAAACGCCCCAAGTTCCCGCTCGGCTCGACTGTCGCATCTCACAATGATCCCTCTGATC
This sequence comes from Nocardia sp. NPDC051929, assembly GCF_044548645.1. Taxonomy (NCBI): domain Bacteria; kingdom Bacillati; phylum Actinomycetota; class Actinomycetes; order Mycobacteriales; family Nocardiaceae; genus Nocardia; species Nocardia sp. NPDC051929. The sequence goes on from NZ_JBIUCG010000003.1 coordinate 108,760, forward strand.
GGCTCGAAATGCGCGCGGTATAGGGGTGTTTCGCCTCCCCTACTTCTCGGGGGTCTCGTCCTCGGCGAGGATGCGGTAAAGGGACTTGCGGGTCTCGGTGAGCAGCTCCGCCGCCCGCGCCGCCTGTTGCGGGGTGCCTGCCGCCGCGACCTGGGCCACCGCCCCCATCAGCTGTCCGACGAGTGCGCGCAGGTCCATCGCCTGTGCGCCGACGTCCTGTTGCACGTCCGCCCACGGATCGCCCAGCTCGTCCCGGTGCGCGGCGACGTACTCGGTGCCGGACTCGGTGAGCTTCGCGGTCTTGCGCCCGGCGACCTTCTCGATGAGGACCAGGCCCTCGTCCTCCAGTTGCGCCAGCGCGGGGTAGATCGATCCGGGGCTCGGCCGCCAGATGTCGTTGCTGCGCCCACGGATCTGCTGGATCAGTTCGTAACCGTGCATGGGCTGCTCGGCGAGCAGCAACAACACGGCGGCGCGTACGTCACCACGCCTACCCCGGCCGCCGCGTCCGCGTCCGCGTCCGAAATGCGGGCCGAAGCCTGGCCCGAAGCCGGGACCGAAGCCAGGCCCGAACTCCGGGCCGAAGCCGTGACGTCCGCCGCGGCGAAAGCGCCGCCCGTGCTCGAAGCCCTCGTGACCGGGCACCGGCCCGCGGCCACGCCGGCCGAATTCTCGATGTTCTCGGTGTTCCATGTCAGCCTCCCAAGGCTCTCGTGTTCGAATCATGCTATCGACGATATATCGTCAATGCATCGAATGCAAGGATCGGTTTCGGCATCCGCGCCCAGCTGGAGGTCAGCTCACCAGCGAATCGATCCAGCGCGACAGCCGCGCCCCTTCGGCGACCATCAGTCCGGGATCCCGAAAAGTGTTGGTGAGCAGGGAAATTCCTTGATACGCCGCGACATAGGCGATCGCGAGCTCCTTCGCGTCCGCGCGTCCCATCGCGGCGAACTGCCGTTCAGCCCAATCCACCAGCACGCGCATCACCTCGGCGGCCGCGGTATCGAGCCCGTCGCCGCGCTTGTCCAATTCCGAGGACAAAGTGCCGAACGGGCAGCCGTAACGCACGGTCTGCTCACGATCGGCGACCCATCCCGCGATCAGGGCCTTCAGCCGCCCCGAAGGCGTCTCGTGCCGGTCGCTCGCGGCGATCACGGCATCGAGAATGCGCGCGTGCGAGCCGATCGCCGCCTCGATGAGCTGGTCTTTCGTCTTGAAGTAGTAGTAGACGTTGCCGACCGGAACGTCCGCGGCACGCGCGATGTCGGCGATCGTCGTCTTCTCCACGCCCTGCTGATAGAACACCCGCACCGCGGCTTCGACCAGCCGCTCCCGCTTGCCCGATCCGGCCTTCGCCTGTGAGTCAGTCACACAACTAACTGTAGACAGCGCGGCGATGACCGGCTAACGTTTTTTTAGTCAGCCAACTAACTAAGGAGTCACAATGATCGTGGTCACCGGAGCAACCGGGAATATCGGCGCGCCCCTCGTGCGGGCGCTGGCGGACGCTGGCGAGGAGGTGACAGCCGTCGCGCGGCATGCGGATCTTTCGCTGCCCGACGGAGTCCGCTCGGTTCGGGCCGATCTGGGCGAGCCGGAAAGCCTCTCCCCCGCCTTCGCGGGAGCCGACACCCTGTTTCTTCTGATCACCGGCGAGCAGTTGGTGGCGGGTCCGGAACCAGAGCAGGTGCTGAAAATCGCCGCCTCGGGAGGCGTGCGGCGCGTGGTCTTCGTGTCCTCGCAGGGCGTTGCCACTCGACCGGACGCGGCGGGATACGCCCGGCTCATCGCCTACGAACAGGCGATCAGGGACTCCGGGTTGGCCTGGACCTTCCTTCGACCCACCGGATTCTTCTCCAACACCTACGCGTGGGCGGACGCGGTGCGCACGCAGCGCCTGGTCGCAGCGCCGTTCGGCGACGTCGGTCTTCCCTCGATCGATCCGGCCGACATCGCCGCGGTCGCAGCGACGGCATTGCGCGACGACCGGCACGACGGACAGGTCTACACCCTGACCGGGCCCGAGCTCGCTACCCCGCGCGCCCAGGCCGAAGCACTCGGCGCGGCAGTCGGCGAGCCGCTACGATTCGTGGAATTGACTCGGGCACAGGCCCGTTCGGCGATGCTCGACTTCATGCCCGAGCCGGTGGCCGACCACACGCTGACCATCCTCGGCGAGCCGACACCCGCCGAGCAGCGGATCAGCCCCGACGTGCCGCGTGTGCTCGGGCGCCCGGCCACGAAATACGCCGACTGGGCGGCTCGCAATCGAGCGGCCTTCGCCTGAAGCTCGGCCGAGCGCTGCGCTGTCGCGAGATGATCGCAGGCTTCGGCGTTTCACTGGCCGGAAACGCCGAGGCGATCACGCTCACCCGGGTTGGGCAAGAACGAGGGCAGTCCACCCGGGTAGCGAAGCCTCCGGCAACGGGCGGCATAGACAGCCCCGGCGCGCGACGGGCTTGCCCAGTCGGCCATGAAGCGACGCGATCCGATCGCGGGTCCGTTGCGGCCGGTTCGCCGCGATATGCCGAGTGACGAGCGGACGACATCAGGTGCACCGAGCGGTCCCCCCTCCTTCCCTCGGTCCGAGTACGCCGACCTCCTCGCGACACAGCCCGGGTGCCCGGCGGCACTATCGCGGCCCCATGCCGACGAGGCAGCGGTGGACGCACTCCGGTAGCCGTCAGCCGATGTCGACCGGGTCGATTTGCACGCGCAGGGGGGCGTCCGAGCGGTGCGTGCTGCGAACCGCCTGAGCCGCGCGCAGGGCACGCGCGAGCGCCGCTCCGGAGCGCCGCTCGACCCGCAGCAGCAGGCGTTCGACTTCGGCGGGCGCATCGCCGGAGGAGAACGGTTTGCGGGCGCCGTCCGGCAGCGGCACTGGTCCAAGGCGGTCGACCGTATCCGGCAGGTCCGCCGCCGAGAGCAGTTCGGCGATCGTGTCGGCGGTGCCGTCGATCGCGGCGAGACGGACGGCAGGCGGGAAGCCGACCTCGGCCCGCGCCGCGACCTCCGCGCGCGCGGCGCCCACCGGATCCCATCGGACCAACGCCTGCACGGTGGGGATGGACGGCTCGGCCACGACGATGACCTGGCCGTGCGCGCGGACCAGCGCCGCGGCGGCCATCCAGCGGCGCAGCGCGTCCTCGGCGGCACGCAGGTCGGCTCGGCCGAGCAGCGCCCAGCCGTCGAGCAACAACGCGACGCCGTAGCCGCCGGGAACCACCGACTCGGCGCCGACCGTAGCGACGACCACTTGCGGGCCCGGCTCCACAGTGTCGAGCACGGTGCCGCCGCCGGAAGCACGGATCGGTACGCCGGGAAACGCACGGCCGAGCTCCTCCGCCGTGCGCGCCGCCCCGATCACCACGGCGCGCAGTGCGCGCGACCCGCAGGTGGTGCAACGAAACGCGGTCTCGGTGATCCCGCACCAACGGCAAGCGGGACTCTGCGCGGCCGCGCCGGGGTCGGCGGCCGATCCGCGCGGTCCCCGAGCTTCCGGCAGCGCGAGCGGTCCGCTGCAGTGTCGGCATCGAGCAGGAGTACGGCATTTCCCGCAGGCCAGGGCGGGAATGTACCCACGACGCGGCACCTGTACCAGCACCGGCGCGCCTTCCTTCAGCGCGGCGCGGGCAGCCGCGAAGGCGACGCCGGGAATTCGGACAGCACGGGCGACCGGATCGCGTTCCAGCGCGATATCGCTGTCGCCGGGGGCGCTGATGCGCGGCGCGGCCTTGCGCAGCACGGCACGATCGGCGACCAGATCGTGCGCCCAACCCGAATCGACCACCGCTTGGATCTCCGCGGTGCGCGCGAAACCCGCCGCGACGAAGGCCGCACCGGTTTCGTGCGCCCGCAACATCGCCACCTCACGCGCGTGCGGATACGGCGCACGCGGTTCGGCGTAGGTGTCGTCACCGTCGTCCCACATCGCGATCAGCCCGAGGTCCAACGCCGGTGCGAACACGGCGCTGCGCGTGCCCACCACCACTCGCGCCGAACCGCGCAGCACCGCGAGCCACCGCCGGTACCGAGCCGCTGGACCGAGACCGGCGGACAACCCGACTGCCGAGTCCCCCACCAGCCCAACGCATTCCGCCAGGACACGGTCGAGGTCGCGTTGGTCGGGGACCATGAGGATCGCGCTGCGCCCCTGCCGCGCCACCACGGCGGCGAGCTCCGCCAGCCGTCGTGGCCAGTCCTCACCGGGCAGTGCCTGCCAGGCCGCGCGTGCCCCTTTCCGCTGGCCGAGGGCGGCGACGAACGCCGCCCCGTGGACGTACCGTTCCCAAGGCGCGAGATCTATGGCCGGAAACTCCGAATCGACGAAGGCGGTTCGGTCTTCGGCGTCGCCGCTCGTCTCCCCCGCACCGCCCGAGTCCCCCGCGCCGGTTGGCCCGAGCTTCGGATGCGCACGTGCGGACGGCTCGGCATCGAGCTTCTCGTCGCTCTCCGGCGCGGGCACATATCGGCCGGCGCCAGGGCTATCGCGCTTCGAATCCGGTTCCGCCGCAGCACCACTTTTCGGAGCCGCGCTGCTCACACCGGCCGAATCGGCTTGCAGGTCAGAGGATTCCGGCGATGCAACGGGCAACTCTCCGGCAGACACGGAACTCGCCACGTCCGACCGCACGGGACCAATTGCGGTGGCGGGGTTCTCGTTCGCGGAATCGGCTCGGGCCGCAGCGGACTTCTTCCCGCCACCGGTCTCGGTGCGGGCGTGACGCGGTGGTATCGCCAGACGCAGGACATCGGCACGCGTCCCCGCATATCGGGCCGCGACCTTGCCGGCCAGCTCCAGGATTTCGGGAGTCAACACGCGTTCGCCGGAGACGACGCGTTCCAGCTTGACCAGCTTTCCGCCGTGGTCACTGTGCCGCGATCGAGCCAGGAGATAGCCGTCGACCAGCCGACCGGCGAAACGGACCCGCACCCGGACCCCCGGCTGGGCGAGTTCGTCCAGCTCGGGAGGCACCAAGTAGTCGAAGTCGCGGTCGAGATGCGCGGGCGAGAGCAGCGGAAGCACCCGGGCGATCGGCAACTCCACGCCCGCGGGACCCGCGGCCGGACGGTCCGCCTCGGTGGCGGGGGTGTCCGCCGCGGGTTCGTTCACTCGGACCTGATCGAGGTCAGAGTCCGACGGCGGCGCGCAACTTGTCGGCGCGGTCGGTGTGCTCCCACGGCAGGTCCACGTCGGTGCGGCCGAAGTGGCCGTACGCGGCGGTCGGCCCGTAGATCGGACGCAGCAGGTCCAGGTCGCGGATGATGGCGCCGGGACGCAGGTCGAAGACCTCGGTGATCGCGGTGCTGATGCGTGCCGGGTCGATCTTCTCGGTGCCGAAGGTCTCGACGAACAAACCGACCGGAGCCGCCTTGCCGATCGCGTAGGCCACCTGGACCTCGACGCGGTCGGCCAGATCGGCCGCGACGACGTTCTTCGCGACCCAGCGCATGGCGTAGGCGGCGGAGCGGTCCACCTTCGACGGGTCCTTGCCCGAGAAAGCGCCGCCGCCGTGGCGGGCCATGCCGCCGTAGGTGTCGACGATGATCTTGCGGCCGGTCAGGCCCGCGTCGCCCATCGGGCCGCCCAGCACGAACTTGCCGGTGGGGTTGACCAGCAGGCGAATATCCGAGATGTCCAGGCTGGGCAGCTCGAGGTCGGCGAGCACCGCGTCGAGGACCTTCTCGCGGATGTCGGGCGCGAGCAGGTTGTCCAGGTCGATATCGGCGGCGTGCTGGGTGGAGACGACCACCGTGTCCAAGCGGACCGGGCGATCACCGTCGTACTCGATGGTGACCTGGGTCTTCCCGTCCGGACGCAGGTAGGGCAACACGCCGGTCTTGCGCACCTCGGTCAAGCGGCGCGACAACCGGTGCGCGAGCGCGATCGGCAGCGGCATCAGCTCGGGGGTGTCCTTGGTGGCGTAACCGAACATCAGGCCCTGATCGCCCGCACCCTGCCGCTCGATCTCGTCGTCGGAGCCGCCGATGCGCGCCTCGTGCGAGGTGTCCACACCCTGCGCGATATCCGGCGACTGCGCGCCGATCGCGATATTCACACCGCAGGAATTTCCGTCGAATCCCTTTGCCGACGAGTCATATCCGATTTCCAGGACCTTTTCCCGGACAATTCGGGGAATATCGGCGTACGCCGACGTGGTGACCTCACCCGCGACGTGGACCTGGCCGGTCGTCACGAGGGTTTCCACCGCGACCCGGCTGCGCGGATCCTCCGCGAGCAACGCGTCGAGAATGGAATCGCTGATGGCATCACAGATTTTGTCCGGATGACCTTCGGTCACGGACTCACTGGTGAAAAGCCGGCTCCCGGACGTGCGCACAGTTCTTCCCTCTCCCTCAACGGGTTACTCGTATCGGCTTGCGACAGTAACGCGATGTCGCGACTGCGCAACCCTTATATCTCAGCCTATTCCAAATCACCGACAGGGCGGACCTCAACGCCGCGGCCATCCCGGACAGCTGAACTCCCGGTGTCGTGCCGGTGCCGAATTGATGACGGCGTCGCGAACGACGGACCGGATCGCAATCCTGGCAGGGACGCGGCCCGGCTCAGCGCAGCAACACGCTCAGCGCGTCGAGCACACGGCTGGCCAGCAACGCCTTGGAGCCGTGATCGAGCGCCTGTTCGGTGCCGTCCGCGCCCAGCAGCCAGCCGTCGTTGGTGTCCACCTCGAACGCCTTGCCCTCGCCGACCGCGTTGACCACGAGCAGGTCGCACCCCTTGCGCGCGAGCTTGGCCCGCGCGTGGGTGAGGACGTCGCCGTGCTCGTCACCGGTCTCGGCGGCGAAACCGACGATCGCGGTGCCGGGCAACTGCCCGTCGCGGCGCGCCTGCACCAGGCCGGCGAGGATGTCGTCGGTCTTGGTCAGCGGAATGACGTCGGGCTCGCCTGCGCCCTTCTTGATCTTGGCGGCGGCGACGTTGGTCGGCCGGAAATCGGCGACCGCCGCGGCCATGATCACCGCGTCGGCGCCGACGGCGTGCTTGTCGACGGCGGTCTTCAGCTGTTCGGCGGTGGTGATGTGCACCAGGTCGACGGCGGCGGGCGCCGCCATCTCGATCGTGTTGCCCGCGATCAACGTCACGTGGGCGCCGCGCTGGGCCGCGACCCGCGCGAGCGCGTAGCCCTGCTTGCCGGAGCTACGGTTGCCCAGGAAACGCACCGGATCCAGCGGCTCCCTGGTGCCGCCCGCCGTGATGACGACCCGGCGGCCCGCCAGATCCCGCGGGATCGCGTCGGCACGCTCCATGAGCAGCGACGCGAGGCCGAAGATCTCCTCGGGCTCGGGCAGCCGTCCAGGGCCGGTGTCGGCGCCGGTGAGCCGGCCCGCCGCGGGCTCCATGACGGTCGCACCGCGGGCGCGCAAGGTCGCGACGTTGGCGACGGTCGCCGGATGCTCCCACATCTCGGTGTGCATCGCGGGCGCGAACAAGATCGGACATCGGGCCGTCAGCAGCGTGGCGGTGAGCAGGTCGTCGGCGCGGCCGGACGCGGCGCGGGCCATGAGGTCGGCGGTCGCCGGGGCGATGACCACGAGGTCCGCCTCCTGGCCCAGCCGAACATGCGGCACCTCGGGCACGTCGGAGAACACGCCGGTGTGCACCGGGTTCCCGGACAGTGCCTCGAAGGTCGCCTTGCCGACGAACTCCAGCGCCGAGGTGGTGGGGATCACCCGGACGTCATGTCCGGTCTCGGTGAATCGCCGGACCAGAGAGCACGCCTTGTAGGCGGCGATGCCTCCGGCTACACCGACGACGATCCTTGTGGTCACTACGCCTCCGGCCTAGTAGTGGTCACGGCGAACCGGGGTTCGCCTCACTCGCCTTCGGAGTGCTCGAGCAGGTCGGAGTGGATCTCGCGCAGGGCGACCGACAGCGGCTTCTCCTGCAGACCCGGCTCGACCAGCGGGCCGACGTACTCGAGGATGCCGTCGCCGAGCTGGTTGTAGTAATCGTTGATCTGCCTGGCCCGCTTGGCCGCGTAGATGACCAGGGCGTACTTGGACGACGTGCGCTCCAGCAACTCGTCGATCGGCGGGTTGGTGAGGCCGACCGGCGTGTCGTAAGCGGGCGCGGTCTTGGTGTCCGTCACTAGGAAGACTCCTGCTGTGGTCGGTCGGATGAACGAGGGGCCCTGCGAGTGCGGCGGCGTGCCGCCTCCGGGCCTGGTCACTCATGCCGGAGTGGATTGCGCATGCGCGAAGGCCCTACGTGAATACGCAGGCTACCTCCTCCGGGCCTGATCGCTCATGCGCAGGTGGGGGTCACGAACTCGAATTTGTGCTAACGAACAACGATACCAACTGCTCACAGGCGCTGGTCACCTCGTCGTTGACGATAACAATGTCGAACTCGTCACAGGCCGCCAGCTCGATCCTGGCCGTCTCCAAGCGGCGCTCGATCACCTCGGGCGACTCGGTGCCGCGCGAGGTCAGTCGCGCCACCAACTCGTCCCAGCTCGGCGGGGCAAGGAAAACCAGAATCGCCTCGGGGATCGCCCGGCGCACCGATCGCGCGCCCTCGAGATCCACTTCGACCAGTACCGGAAGGCCCTCCGCCAGTGCGGCGCGCACCGGCCCGGCGGGGGTGCCCGAACGCTGCAACCCGCCGTGGATGTCCGCCCACTCGAGCAGTTCATCCGCCTCGATCATCGCGTCGAACTCCGCACGGGAGACGAAGTGGTAGTCGAGGCCGTCGACCTCCCCGGGCCGCGGGGCCCGGGTCGTTGCCGACACGCTGAAGACCAGGTAGGGCAGTCGTTCGCGGACACAGCGGACCACGGTGGACTTGCCCACGGCCGAGGGGCCGACCAGTACGACCAGTCGACCCTTCCGCGTGTGTTCGATCACCCTCGTTGTCAGGCGTCGAAGTCGAACCGGGCCAGCAGCGCCTTACGCTGCCGGTCGCCGAGTCCGCGCAGCCGCCGGGTGGGGGCGATCTCCAGCTCGCTCATGATCTCCGCCGCCTTGACCTTGCCCACCTTCGGCAGGGCCTCCAGCAGCGCCGACACCTTCATCTTGCCGAGGATCTCGTCGGTCTCGGCGTCGGTGAGCACCTGCTTCAGGTTGGTGCCGCCACGCTTCAAGCGCTCCTTGAGCTCCGCCCGAGCGCGGCGAGCGGCAGCCGCCTTCTCCAAAGCAGCGGCGCGCTGCTCGTCAGTCAGCTGGGGAAGGGCCACGGTTCCTCCGTCTCATCGTTCATTGCATTCAACTCCTGCCGGTAACCCGGCAGTCTCAGCGACCGTACCCACGACGTCCGCCGATTGCGAACCCACCCCCCAGGTCAGCGCATGATTCCGGATATGGACCGCACCACGGCGGCCCGGCGCCGGTGCCGCCCGCGCCATCGAGCGCATCGCGATGCCGAATCAGCGAAATGTGCCGCCAGCAGGGCTTTTTCGACAAACCGAATGGTTTGCGGAAGGGTTGCGAGACGGCAGCGCATCTCTCCAGCAACCCCTCACGCGCCCTACCAGGAACTTTCTGGAAATTCTCCGCGTGTCGCGAGTTTTTTGCGCGTGTCGGGCGTCACATCCGAGCCGTTTCAGCCGCCATGATCGGCATCCGGTGCCGGATACCGGCCCCTGTACGTCGGTCCAGGAGCGTTGCGCCCATCCGTGCACCGATCGGCCCCGAAATCAGCGCAGCAGCGCGCACAGGCCCCGCTAAGGGGCACGTGTGTGCGAACACCTGCACGCTCGCGGGACGGAAACGACGAAGGCCGGCGCGGATGCGCCGGCCTTTCGCGGTCATTTCTGGAGGAACGCGAACGCGTCCTGGAAGCCGTGCACTCTGGCACGCAGTGCCGGAACGGTGGGCCCGTCCCTCAGCACCTCCCGCGAGACGTTCGGCACGACGGCCGGGAGCATCGCCTTCGGGACCAGCTCCCTGATGGTTTCCGGGCCGCCGCCCTGGGCGCCCACCCCGGGCATGAGGATCGGGCCGTTGAGCGCGGAGAGATCGGGCGCCTCGCTGAGCGTGGCGCCGACCACAACGCCGACCGAACCGAACTCCCCGCCCGCGTTGCGCGCCGCCGCCTCGTCGACCATGGTCTGCGCGACCGTGCGGCCGTCCGCCGCGACCGCCCGCTGCACCTGCGCTCCCTCGGGGTTCGAGGTCGCCGCGAGCACGAAGACGCCGCGGTGGCCTGCCTCGGCGAGCGTCAGCGCCGGTGCCAGCGAACCGAAGCCCAGATACGGCGAGACCGTGACCGCGTCGGACCCGAGCGGGCCGTCGGCCAGCCAGGTCCGCGCGTAGGCGTCCATGGTGGACCCGATATCGCCGCGTTTGGCGTCGGCGAGCACCAAGGTTCCCGAGGCCCGCAGCACCTCGATGGTGCGCTCCAGGACCGCGATGCCCCCGGAGCCGTGGGCTTCGAAGAACGCGACCTGCGGCTTGACCAGTGCGACGAGGCCGTCGAACGCCTCCACGCAGATCTCGGCGAACCGCTCGAGTCCCTCGACGTCTTCGGTCAGTCCCCAGGACCGCAGCAGTTCCGGGTGCGGGTCGATGCCGACGCACACCGGCCCCAGTTGCCGCATCGCGTGCCGCAGGCGGTCGCCGAAGGTCTTCATCGCACCCGTTCCGTCCGGTCGCGGCTCACCCACGCAGCACCGAGTGCAGTTCCTGCAGCGACCGCACGCCGATGCCACCGTTGATGCTGGCCTCGATGCCCTGCACCGCGGCCGCCGCACCCTGCACGGTGGTGATGCACGGGATGTTCACCCCGACCGCCGCGCTGCGGATCTCATAGCCGTCCACGCGAGGGCCGGAGTTGCCGTAAGGCGTGTTGAACACCATGTCGACCTCGCCGTCGCGGATCTGCTCCACGATCGTCGGCTCGTCGTCCGGCCCCACCTCGGAGTGCTTGCGCACCTGCTCGCACGGAATCCCGTTGCGGCGCAGCATTTCCGCCGTGCCCTCGGTGGCGAGGATGCGGAAGCCGAGGTCGTGCAGGCGCTTCACCGGGAAGACCATCGCGCGCTTGTCCCGGTTGGCGATCGAGACGAAAACGGTGCCCTCGGTGGGCAGCGAGCCGTAGGCGGCGGTCTGACTCTTGGCGAAGGCGGTGCCGAAATCGGCGTCGATGCCCATCACCTCGCCGGTCGACTTCATCTCCGGCGAGAGCAGCGAATCCACGCCGCTGCCGTCGGCGCGCCGGAAGCGGTGGAACGGCAGCACGGCCTCCTTGACCGCGACCGGAGCGTCCAGCGCGACGTGCCCGCCGTCGCCCTCGCTCGGCAGCATGCCCTCCTTGCGGAGTTCGGCGATGGTGGCGCCCAGCATGATCCGCGCGGCGGCCTTGGCCAGCGGCACCGCGGTGGCCTTCGACACGAACGGAACCGTCCGGCTCGCGCGCGGATTGGCCTCCAGAACGTAGAGCACGTCGTCCTTGAGCGCGTACTGCACGTTGAGCAGGCCGCGGACGCCGATACCCTTGGCGAGCGCGACGGTCGAGCGGCGCACCGACTCGATATCGCTGCGGCCCAAGGTGATCGGGGGCAGCGCGCAGGCGGAGTCACCGGAGTGGATGCCCGCCTCCTCGATGTGCTCCATCACGCCGCCGAGGTAGACCTCCTCGCCGTCGCACAGCGCGTCGACGTCGATCTCGATCGCGTCTTCCAGGAACCGGTCGACCAGCACCGGGTGCTCCGGGCTCAGCTCGGTCGCCCGGGAGATGTAGCCCTCCAAGGAGTTCTCGTCGTAGACGATCTCCATACCCCGGCCGCCGAGCACGTAGGAGGGGCGCACCAGCACCGGGTAGCCGATGTCGGTGGCGATCTTGCGCGCCTGCGCGAAGGTGGTCGCGGTGCCGTACTTCGGCGCGGGCAGACCGGCCGCGACCAGCACGTCACCGAATTCGCCTCGGTCCTCGGCCAGGTCGATGGCGGCCGCGCTGGTACCGACCACCGGCACGCCCGCCGCTGTGAGCCGCTGCGCGAGGCCGAGCGGGGTCTGCCCGCCCAGCTGCACGATGACACCGGCGACGGTGCCGGACTCGCACTCGGAGTGGTAGACCTCGAGCACGTCTTCGAAAGTCAGCGGCTCGAAGTAGAGGCGATCGGCGGTGTCGTAGTCGGTGGAGACGGTCTCCGGGTTGCAGTTGACCATCACCGTCTCGTATCCGGCCTTCGACAGCGTCTGCGCCGCGTGCACACACGAGTAGTCGAACTCGATGCCCTGGCCGATGCGGTTGGGCCCGGACCCGAGAATGATCACCTTCTCGCGGTCGGGCTGCGGCGCCACCTCGGACTCGGCCGCGGGATCGAGTTCGTAGGCCGAGTAGTGGTACGGGGTCTTGGCCTCGAACTCGGCGGCGCAGGTGTCGACCGTCTTGAAGACCGGGCGGACCCCGAGCCGGTGGCGCAGGGCGCGCACACCGCTCTCCCCTGCCAGTTCGGGTCGCAGCGCGGCCAGCTGACGATCGGACAGGCCGTAGTGCTTGGCCCGCCGCAACAGCGGTTCGTCCAGCACGGGCGCGTCGAGGATCTCCTGGCGCAACTCGACCAGACCGGCCACCTCCGCGACGAACCACGGATCGATGCCGGAGGCGGCGGCGACGTCCTCGATGCTCGCGCCCAGCCGCAGCGCCCGCTCCACCTGGTAGATGCGCCCTTCGGTGGGCGTGCGCAGGTCTTCGAGGATCGCTTCGACGTCGGTCCACGCGCCGTCGTCCTGGGTCCAGAAGCCCGCGGCCTTGGTCTCCAGCGAACGCAGCACCTTGCCGAGCGCCTCGGAGAAGTTGCGGCCGAGGGACATGGCCTCGCCGACGGACTTCATGGTGGTGGTCAGCGTGCCGTCGGCGCCGGGGAACTTCTCGAACGCGAACCGCGGGGCCTTGACGACCACGTAGTCGAGGGTCGGCTCGAAGCAGGCCGGGGTTTCCTTGGTGATGTCGTTGACGATCTCGTCGAGCGTGTAGCCGATGGCCAGCTTGGCGGCGATCTTCGCGATCGGGAAGCCGGTCGCCTTCGACGCCAGCGCGGACGAACGCGACACGCGCGGATTCATCTCGATGACGATCAGGCGGCCGTCGCGCGGGTCCACCGCGAACTGGATGTTGCAGCCGCCGGTGTCGACGCCGACCTCGCGCAGGATGGCGATGCCGAGATCACGCAACTTCTGGTACTCGCGGTCGGTGAGCGTCATCGCCGGGGCGACGGTCATCGAGTCGCCGGTGTGCACGCCCATCGGGTCGACGTTCTCGATCGAGCAGACCACCACGACGTTGTCGCGGCCGTCCCGCATCAGCTCGAGTTCGTATTCCTTCCAGCCGAGGATGGACTCCTCGATCAGGACGTTCGCGGTGGGCGAGGCGGCCAGGCCGCCGCCGGCGATGCGATCGAGGTCTTCCTCGTTGTAGGCCATGCCGGAACCGAGGCCGCCCATGGTGAACGACGGGCGCACCACCACGGGGTAGCCGAGTTCGGCGACCGTATCGCGGACCTCGTCCATGGTGAAGCAGACCCGGGAGCGGGCGCTCTCGCCGCCCACCTTGGCCACGATGTCCTTGAACTTCTGCCGGTCCTCACCGCGCTGGATGGCGTCGAAGTCGGCGCCGATGAGTTCCACGCCGTACTTCGCCAGCACTCCGCGCTCGTGCAGCGCGACCGCGGTGTTCAGCGCGGTCTGGCCACCGAGGGTGGCCAGGATGGCGTCCGGACGCTCCTTCTCGATCACCTTCTCCACGAACTCCGGCGTGATCGGCTCCACGTAGGTGGAGTCGGCGAACTCCGGATCGGTCATGATCGTCGCCGGGTTCGAGTTGACCAGCGACACCCGCAGGCCCTCGGCCCGCAGCACCCGGCACGCCTGCGTGCCGGAGTAGTCGAATTCGCACGCCTGGCCGATGACGATCGGGCCAGAACCGATCACCAGGATGTGCTCGAGATCCTCGCGGCGAGGCATCAGGCTCCTTCCATGAGACCGGCGAAACGGTCGAACAGGTACGCGGCGTCGTGGGGTCCGGCGGCGGCTTCCGGGTGGTACTGCACGGAGAAGGCGCGACCGTCGACCAGCCGGACGCCCTCGACCGTGCCGTCGTTGGCGCAGACGTGACTCACCTCGGCCGTGCCGAAGGGGGTGTCGAACCGCTCGCCCCGCTCGCCTTCCAGCGCGAAACCGTGGTTCTGCGCGGTGATCGAGATCCGGCCGGTCTCGTGCTCCACCACCGGGATGTTGATGCCGCGGTGGCCGAACTTCATCTTGTAGGTGCCCCGGCCGAGCGCGCGGCCGAGGATCTGGTTGCCGAAGCAGATACCGAACAGCGGCAGGCCCTCGCCCAGCACGCCGCGGGTCAACTCGACCGCCGCGTCGGCGGTGGCCGGGTCGCCTGGACCGTTGGACAGGAAGACCCCGTCGGGCTTCAGTTCGAGGATCTGGTCCAGCGTGGTGTTCGAGGACACCACGTGCACCCGCATGCCGCGCTGCGCGAACATGCGCGGGGTATTGGTCTTGATCCCGAGATCGACCGCGACGACCGTGCGGCGATGGTCGCCCTCCGGCTCGATCGTGTAGAGCGCGTCGGTGGTCACCTCGCCGGCGAGGTCGGCGCCCAGCATGGACGGCTGACCGTTCACTCGGTCCACCAGCTCGTCCGCGGCGGCGAGCGCGTCGCCGGAGAAGATGCCCGCCTTCATCGAACCGCGGGTACGCAGATGACGTACCAGCGCGCGGGTGTCGATGCCCGCGATGCCGACGATCCGCTGACGTTCCAGCTCGTCCGGCAGCGTCCTGGTGGCGCGCCAGTTGGAGGCGCGCCGCGCCGGGTCGCGCACCGCGTACCCGGCGACCCAGATCTTCGTGGACTCGTCGTCCTCGTCGTTCCAGCCGGTGTTGCCGATCTGCGGCGCGGCGGCCACCACGATCTGGCGGTGGTAGGACGGGTCGGTGAGGGTCTCCTGGTACCCGGTCATCGCGGTGCAGAACACCGCCTCACCGAGCGTCTGGCCCACGGCGCCGTAGGCCTGGCCGCGGAACACCCGGCCGTCCTCCAGCACGAGTGCTGCTTCTCCTGTCATCCCTCGTCATCTCCCGTCATCGTCCCGCTCTGATCCGCCGCGGGAAGCCTGCGCCAAGCCGGGTAGACCGACTTGTCGTCGCCGCGGAAACCCGTATCGATCTCGGTTCCCGTCGGCAGCTTCCAGCGAATGACCAGCACACCATCTTCCGTCATCACTTTGCCCGCGTGCCCGCGTTCGGTGCGCACCGCGGTGATGGATTCGTCCGGAATCCAGATCACCGTCGCGCCGTCGCGTTCGAGCAGAATCCCCTTTTCGAACCGCGTGAGTTCCGCGGTGGCCCGGAAACCCAGATCGCCGACGGTGATCCGGTCCTGCCAGCTCGGCGCGATGGTGCTGCCCAAGTACAGGCCGGTGGTCGGCTCCAATACCTGCGCACCCAGTTCCGCAGGCACGGTGGGCAGCGTGCCGACGCGCTCGGCTTGGCGCGCCGCGCGGTTGCGCCAGCCCCGGTACATCAGCCACAGGCAGGCCGCGAACAGGATCAGCAGCCCGACCACCCAGAGTGTTCTCTCCACTACGAACCTCCTCGAACGGCTGCGCCTCGGTTGCTCATCTACGCCTCCGCCCGGTCGACCAGCGCCTTGCCGTCCCTGGCGGTGACCCGGCCGCGCAGCAACGTCGCCGTCACCCGGGCCGGGAAGGTCATCGCCTCGAACGGCGTGTTGTTCGAGATGCTGGCCAGGTCCTTTCCACGCACCGTCCAGCTCGCCTCCGGGTCGACCAGCGTCAAGTTGGCCGGCTCGCCGACCTCGAGCGGTCTGCCGTGCTCGTCCAAGCCGACGATCGCGGCCGGTCGCTCGCTCATCACGCGGGCGACGCCGCGCCAGTCCAGCAGCCCCGGCTCGACCATGGTCCGCACGATGATCGACAGCGCCGTCTCCAAGCCGAGCATGCCGGGCCGCGCCGCGGCGAACTCGCAGCACTTGTCCTGCTCGGCGTGCGGCGCGTGGTCGGTGGCGACGCAATCGATGATGCCCTCGGCCAGCGCCTGCCGCAGCGCGGCGGCGTCGGACGCCTCGCGCAGCGGCGGGTTGACCTTGTTGACGGCGTCGTAGGTCTCCAACCGGGAGTCGTCCAGCAGCAGGTGGTGCGGGGTCACTTCGGCGGTGATCGAAATCCCCTGGGACTTGGCCCATCTCACCAGTTCCACGGTGCCCTCGGTGGAGGCGTGGCAGATGTGCACGCGGGCGCCCGCGTCGCGCGCCAGCAAGGCGTCGCGGGCCACGATCGACTCCTCGGCCGCGCGCGGCCAGCCGGCCAGCCCCAGCCGGGCCGCGGTCGGCCCCTCGTGCGCGACGGCGCCCTTGGTCAGCCTGGGCTCCTCCGCGTGCTGCGCGATCAGCACCCCGAGCGAGTTCGCGTACTCCAGGGCCCTGCGCATGATCAGCGGGTCGTAGACGCAGTGACCGTCGTCGGAGAACATGCGCACCGCCCCGACGCCCGCGGCCATGGTCCCCATCTCGGCGAGCTGCTTGCCCTCCAGGCCCACGGTGACCGCGCCGACCGGATACACGTCTACCAGGCCGACCTCCCGTCCCCGCCGCCACACATGGTCGGTGACGACCACCGAGTCGGCGACCGGGTTGGTGTTGGCCATCGCGAACACCGCGGTGTAGCCGCCGAGCGCGGCGGCGGCGGAACCCGTCTCGATGGTCTCGGTGTCCTCGCGGCCCGGCTCACGCAGGTGGGTGTGCAGGTCGACGAAGCCGGGCAGCAGGATCTGGCCCTGCGCGTCGATGATTTCGGCGTCGACCACGCCCAGATCGGTGCCGATCTGACGGATCTCCCCGTCGGCGACGAGCACGTCGACCGGTTCGCCTTCGCCGTACAGCAGCGCGCCCTTGATCAGAACGATGGCGTCGTTCCTTCCACTCATGCCACTGCCTCCTGGGTTCCGACGAGCAGGCGGAACAGCACCGCCATCCGCACGTGCACCCCGTTGGTGACCTGTTGCAGCACAGCGGCTTTCGGCGAGTCCGCGACGGAGGACGCGATTTCCATGCCGCGCAGCATCGGGCCGGGGTGCAGCACGACCGCGTGGTCTTCCAGCAGGGCCAGCCTGCGTTCGGAGAGTCCGTAGGTGATCGAGTACTCGCGGGCCGACGGGAAGAACCCGCCGTTCATCCGCTCGGCCTGCACCCGCAACATCAGCACGGCGTCGGCGCCGATCAGCTCGGCGTCCAAGTGGTGTGAGACGCGGGCGGGCCAGCTCTCCACGCCGACCGGAAGCAGCGTGCGCGGAGCGACCAGCACGACCTCCGCGCCGAGTGTGGCCAGCAGGAAGACGTTCGATCGCGCGACCCGGCTGTGCAGGATGTCACCGACGATGACCACCCGCTTGCCCTCGATGTCGCCGAGCCGCTGCCGGAGGGTCAGCGCGTCCAGCAACGCCTGGGTCGGGTGCTCGTGCGTTCCGTCGCCCGCGTTGACGACCGCCGGGCCGGAGCCGCGCCCCGTGGAGACCGCCCACTCGTCCATCCAGCGCGCGATCTGGTGCGCGGCGCCGGAGGCCGGATGCCGGACGATCAGCGCGTCGGCTCCCGCGGCGTGCAGGGTGAGCGCGGTGTCGCGCAGCGACTCGCCCTTGGCGACCGAGGAGCTGCTCGCGCTCACGTTGATCACGTCCGCGCTCATCCACTTGCCCGCGACCTCGAACGAGACCCGGGTCCGGGTCGAGTTCTCGTAGAAGACCGTCATCACGGTGCGCCCGCGCAGCGTGGGCAGTTTGTGCACCTCGCGGCCGAGCAGCGCCTGTTCGAACCGCTCGGCCTCGTCGAGCAGCTCGTTCGCGGCGGCGCGATCGAGCGCGGCGACCGAAAGCAGATGCCTCACGCGCCTGCCTCCTGCCGCGAGCCGGCGTGTGGCAGCTTCATCACGCCTCCTCCTGGTGCAGGTAGACGCCGTCCCGGCCGTCGTGTTCGGTCAGCAGCACCGAGATGTCCTCGGAGCGGTTGGTCGGCACGTTCTTGCCGACGTAATCGGCACGGATCGGCAGTTCCCGGTGACCGCGGTCGATGAGCACCGCCAGCTGCACCGCGCGCGGGCGGCCGAGGTCGCGCAGACCGTCGAGCGCGGAGCGGACGGTGCGGCCGGAGAACAGGACGTCGTCGACCAGCACCACGAGCGCGTCCTCGATACCGCCTTCCGGAACGGAGGTGCGCTCCAGCGGCCGGTGCGGGCGGCTGCGCAGATCGTCCCGGTAGAGGGTGATGTCGAGCGAGCCCAGAGCCGGGCGGACGCCGGAGAATTCCTCGATCTTGCCGGTGAGCCGCGCGGCCAGGGTGGTGCCCCGGGTGGGGATGCCGATCAGCACCACGCGTGGCGCGCCCGGCTCACCCGCGTCCAGCGCGGTCTTCTCGATGATCTGGTGCGCGATGCGCGCGACGGTCCGCCCGACATCCGAAGCCGACAACAGCTCTCGTCCCGCCGCCACCCATTCCGGGGTATGTCGCTGCGATGTCTCGGCAGCGCCGGACTTGGCGGCCCGTTCTTCGGGCACGGCCATGCCGACCTCCTTCCCCGCCTCACCGGACGGTCCGTTAAAGGATGTCTTACGGCAAGCAGCGTAGCAGCGCCCCGACCCCCGGTTTCACCAGGCATATCGCGCTGTGAGCGGGGCCACTGAGCGCGGGGCAGCGACCGCTGTCGGCGCACGGCGAGAAATACACCGAGATCGCGGCTGCCCAGGAGCACGTGACGCTCCAGCGGCGCCACCAAGTCGTCCCAGGCCCGGAACTCGGTCCGCCATCCGTGCTCGGCGAGCCATTGTTCGGCGCCGGGTCCCAGCCCACTGGGCTCCCTCGGCCCGTCTCCCCCGGCCCGGACCAACCACCGCAGCTCGGTGTACCGGTCGCTGTGCTGATCGGTGTCGAACTTGCCGACGCCGAAGCGACTTTCCGGCGCGGACAGCTCCGTCAGCGTGGTCACCACCCGGAGGGCGTCGGCACGCCGTAGATATCCGAGCACCCCTTCGTCGACCCAGTGGGTCGGGACGTCGGCGCGAAACCCCTCGACGCGCAGCGCGGCCACCCAGTCGCCGCGCAGATCGGCCGCCACGACATGTCTCGCGCAGAGGGGACGGGCGTCGGCCGCCTCCAATACCGGCCCATGACCGAAAACCGCTAGCACATATGTTCGATCAGCGGTACGCTCGGCCGCATGTCCACACCGCTACAGGGATCGCTGCTCGACGGGTTCGGTGAGACCGAACTCGGGCCGCTGCGCGACGCGCGCCGTACGGTGCTCGACCACGGCGCCTGGGTGGATCTGCTGCCCGGTTGGCTTTCGGGCGCGGACGCACTGTTCGACCGACTGGTCGACGGCGTGCCATGGAAAGCCGAACGCAGGCCGATGTACGACCGCGTGGTAGACGTGCCCCGGCTGCTGCGGTTCTACGCGGAGCACGAACCGCTGCCGGATCCGGCACTCGCCGACGCGCGCACAGCACTGAGCGAGCACTATCGGCGCGAACTCGGCGAACCGTTCCGCACCGCGGGCCTGTGCTACTACCGGGACGGGCACGACAGCGTCGCCTGGCACGGCGACACCATCGGCCGCGGCGCCACCCACGACACCATGGTCGCGATCGTGTCGATCGGGGCGCCAAGGGCGCTGCTACTCCGGCCGCGCGGCGGTGGCCCGAGCATCAAATACGTTGTCGGACATGGCGACCTGCTGGTCATGGGCGGCTCTTGCCAGCGCACCTGGGAGCACGCCGTGCCCAAGACGCGCAGGCCCACCGGTCCGCGGATCAGCATCCAGTACCGTCCACGCGGCGTCCGCTGACCCTGCTCCCACGCACCGTTTCGAGCTGAACCATCGTCGAGGTCGGAAGTGATCGTCGTCCGCCACGTGTCCCTCGCTCCGGTTAGCCTGGCATTATGAGCAATCCAGGGGCGGGGGTCTTGGCCGTGATGCCGCTGCACACGATCAGCGAGGTCTACGGCGAGGCCGGGCTGCGCGAACGATTACTGCTGGAAATCGCCGAGTTGCCGGACACGCAACGCCTGGCCGCGGCGCTCGATCTCGCGGCCGATCTGCATCGCGACGATCGGTACGGCCGCGAGCCCTATCTCAGTCATCTTCTGCGCGTGTCGATTCGGATCATCAGCCATTACGAGGTTCGTGATCCGGACGTGGTCGCGGCGGGGCTGTTGCACGACGCGGTCGAGGACCACGCCGCCGAGCTGGCCGCCGATCGTCCCGGACCCACCGTCGACGCCGCACTGGGCGCGCTCACCGATCGGTTCGGTGCGCGAGTGGCCGATCTCGTGGCCGCGGTGACCAATCCCGAGCCGGATCCGGCCCGGGACCGGCAGGCGCAGTACCGCGAGCATGTCGCGACGAATCTGGACCGGGACCCGTGGGCCCGCGTCATCAAGCTCTCCGACTTCACCGACAACGGTGTGGGCATCCTCTACGCCACCGGCCCCGCGATGGCGAGACTCGCCGCCAAGTACCGCCCGCTCACCGACGTGTACCGCGATCTGGTCACCCGGCCGGACACGCCGCTGGCCGAGCACGTCCGGCAGCACATCCTCGATCAGCTCGACCGAGCCGACGAACGGTTCGAGGCCATTCTGTCGCGGGACTGATCGCCGCGCGGTGTGAGCGGATCGAAACCGCGTGCCGCACACGAACGGTCGAGCCGTAGACGGACCGACGCGCCGGTCGCGATGCCGCACGAGCGTCAGGGCGCGCGTAGCACCGATTCGACCAGCTCGCGGACTGCGGCCAGCAACCGTTCCGTCTCGCCCGCGCGGACCATGGCAGGCACCAGTTCGGCGCTCAGCGCGCCGAGCAGTAGCCGCCCGACAACTTCGGCGTCCAGGTCCGGACGCGCCTCGCGCAGCAACGTGGTGATGTGGTGGTCCCAGAACGCGTGGAATTCGGCGGTTCGCGGATGTGGCGGCTCGGTGCGATAGGCGACCATCAGCTCGGAATTGTTGATCACCAACCGTGCCATGGCGTCGAAGTAGGCGACCAGCCGGGCATCGGCGGGCGCACCGGGGCCGAGGGGTGGCGGGCCGCTGGTGACCGCGTCCATGAGCGCGACCGCGCTTTGCGCGACCATCTCGTGCAACAGTCCCGCCCGGCTGCCGAAGCGATGGAAGATCGTGCCCTTGCCCACTCCGGCGGCGGCCGCGACGCGGTCCATGGTGATCGCTTCGGCGCCGTGCTCGGCCAACAGGGCGAAGGTGGCGTCCACTATCGCCCGCCGGTTGCGCGCCGCGTCGGCCCGTTCCTTCGGCCGTCCGTCGCCCATCGCACCCACTTTCTAGACAAGTTGACCGACGGTCCATATCATCGGTGAGTCAATTGGACCGTCAGTCAACTTATGGAGTTCATATGCAGGCAATCGTAATGACGGCGCCGGGCAGC
This sequence comes from Nocardia sp. NPDC051929, assembly GCF_044548645.1. NCBI lineage: Bacteria > Bacillati > Actinomycetota > Actinomycetes > Mycobacteriales > Nocardiaceae > Nocardia > Nocardia sp. NPDC051929. The sequence goes on from NZ_JBIUCG010000003.1 coordinate 130,188, forward strand.
CCGGACGTGCTGGTCACCGCGGACGTCCCGGCGCCACGGGCAGACGCGGACGAGGTGGTGATCCGCGCCGAGGCGATCCCGGTGCTGTTCCCCGAGACCAAGCTGCGCTCCGGCGAGTTCCCGCTCGGCGCGCCACTGCCGCTGGTTTTCGGTTTCCAAGCCGCAGGGGTCGTCACCGAGGTCGGCGCGCAGGTCGATCCGGCGCTGATCGGACGCCGGGTCGTCGTGTCGACCCAGGGTTCCGGCGCTTACGCCGAATTCGTCGCCGCCAACGCGGATTCCGTGGTTTCCATTCCGGACGGCCTGTCCTTCGTGGACGCCGCGGCGGTGCTGATGAACGGATCGGTGGCGATTCCACTGCTGGAGACCGCCGCGCTCACCGGCATCGAAACCGTCCTGATCGAAGCCGCCGCCACGGGCATCGGCAGCGCGCTGACCCAATTGGCGAGAGAATTCGGGGCGGCTCGCGTCATCGGGACCGCAGGTGGTCCCGACAAGGTCGCCCACGCGCGCAAACTGGGAGCCGACGAGGTGATCGACCACAACGATCCGGACTGGACCACCCGGCTGCGCGAAACACTCGACGGCGCGACGGTGGACGTGGTGTTCGATTCGATCGGCGGCGCGAGTGCCGTCGGCCTGCTCGATCTCCTGACACCCCTGCGCGGCCGGATGCTGGGCTACGGATGGTTGTCCGGAGCACCCGCGCAGGTGTCGGCGAGCGACCTGCTCATGCGCGGGCTCACCTTCGTCGGTTGCGCAGGACCGGACTGGCTGAACCGAGTAGCTCAAGCGCGCACCGCCGTTCTGGCCCGCGCGGCGGCGGGCGGCCTCGACCCGCTGGTCGAGGCCGTGCTGCCGCTGGACCAGGCGAGCCGCGCGCATCGCCTGTTGGAGGAAAGGACGGTACTGGGCAAGATCGTGCTGCGCCCGGGCTCCGCCGTGTCCGGATAACGCCGCGCGGCCCCCGGCGTAGCTAGGGTGGGCTGGTGCGGACTTCTGTGGAATCCCATGTCGGCGCCGCCAACGCGCTCACCGCACGGTGGTGCGCGGCGGCGGGCGAACGAGACTTCGTGGTGTCCGGCGCCGGGGTATGGCCGCTGCTCGCCCTGCTCGCTTCCGCGGCGGACGGTCCGGCTCGGGACGAACTGACGACCGCGACCGGCTTGCCCGCGGCGGACGGGCAAGCCGCGGCGCTCCGGCTGCTGGACGACCTCGAGCGCGCGGAGGCGGTGTCGGCCGCACTCGGAGTGTGGGTGCGCCGCGACCTTCCGTTGCACGAGCCGTGGTCGCAGTCGCTTCCCGAGAGCGTGCTCGCGCGGCTGGCCGGGCAGTCCGAGCTCGACAGCTGGGCGGCCCGGCACACCGATGGGCTCATCGAACGCTTTCCCCTCACGGTCGATCCCGAGACGCTGCTGGTACTCGCCACCGCGCTGGTCGCGAAGACGAAGTGGCAGGCGCCCTTCGATGTCGGGACGCTGGCACCCGAGGACGGCCCGTGGCGGGGACATCGCGGACCCGGGTTGTCCCGCACGAGCCGCGACCTGACGAACGCCGCGATCCTGGACGCATCGGAACCGGTCACCCGCGTGGTCGTCGAAGGCGTCGCAGACCTCGACGTCCACCTTCTGCTCGGCACCGGGGCACCCGGCGCCGTGCTCGAAACGGGCCTGGCCGCGCTGTCCGGCAGTGCGCCGATCCGCTCCGACCTGCCGGTCGGCACGAAGGGACCGGGCCTGAACGTGCGTACCGAGCCGGTGGTACCCAACACTGGCCGACTGCGCGTCCAGCTACCGCCTTTCGAGGTCCGCTCCACCCACGATCTGCTCACCGCGCCGGGCTTGTTCGGCCTGACCGCCGCGACCGACTGCACCCACGGCCACTTCCCGGCGATCTCCCCGGACCCACTGTGCGTCGGCCAGGGAGCGCAGGAAGTGCTCGCCCGGTTCGGCCACGAAGGTTTCGAGGCGGCCGCCGTGACGGCCTTCGCGTTGCGCGCGGCAGCGGCCGTCCTGCGGCACGACTACGCGCCTGTCGTCTCGGTGGTCTTCGACCGGCCCTTCGGTTTCCTCGCCGTGCACCGCCCGACGGGTCTGGCGGTCGTCGCGGGTTGGATCGCCACCGCGCCTACGTCCTCCCCCGACGTGCCGGCCTGAGCGCTACCGCCGCGCGAAGTGCGGGGCGTGCTCGGGCAAGACACCGCGAGCGATCAAGAAGGTCGGCACGCTGCGAATCACGGGGATGCGCCGCAGAATGCGGACCGGCAGCGGTGCGCGCGGGGAACTCGCGATGTCGACTCGTCCGTCGAGGGCGGGCGCGACCGCGACGGTGTGCAGGAGTCGCTGCATTCCCTGTGTCACCACGGTCGGGAATCGGCGCCGTCGCTGCACCTTCGCCAACTCCCTGGTGCCGAGCGTCCCCGAGAGCAGCGGCGGAGCAAGGATCCTGGCCGCGGCTACGGCGTCCTGCACGGCCAGGTTGATGCCGACGCCGCCGGCCGGGGACATGGCATGGGCGGCGTCGCCCAGACACAACAGGCCGTTGGTGTACCACTTGGTCAGCCGATCGAGTTTCACCTCCAGCAACTTCACCTCGTCCCAGCTGGTCAAGGCGTCGATCCGGTCGTAGAGCCAGGGAGCGGCCTCGGCCAGACTCCGCATGACGTCCCGCACCGGCCCGCGGCGGGCGGATTCATCGGCGCCCTTGGCGATCAACGTCGCGCACTGCCAGTAGTCGCCGCGATCGAGCAGCACCGCCACCCGCCGGGCGCTGACGATCGGCAGCGCGCCCGCGGGATCGATCTCGGTGCGCGGCAGGCGGAACCACCAGACGTCCATGGGTGTCGACCACGTGCGGATCGGCAGTCCCGCGGCCGACCGCAGCAGTGAGCCGCGGCCGTCGCAGGCCACCGTGAGATCGGCTTCGATCGCGCCGGTGGCGCCGTCGACGGTCCGGTAGGCGACGCCACCTACCCGGCCGTCGATCCAAACCAGGTCGGTGGCCTCGGTGTTCAGCCGCAGCCGGAAGGTGGGTTCGTCGGCCGCGGCACGCGCGAGCAGATCCAGCAGATCCCACTGCGGCACCATGGCGATGTACTTGTGCCTGCCCGGCAGATGCGTCAGCGTGGCGAGCGTCTGCAGGCCGCCCGAGATCGGCAGTTGCACTCGATCCACCTTGCGCGCGGGCAGTTTCGCGAACTCCGCGCCGAGACCCAGTTCGTCGAGCAGATCGAGGGTGGTGGGATGCACGGTGTCGCCGCGGAAGTCACGGAGGAAGTCCTTGTGCTTCTCCAGCACCGTGACCTCGACCCCGGCCCTGGCGAGCAGCAGCCCGAGGATCATTCCGGCCGGTCCCCCACCAACCACCAGGCAGGTCGTGCGCTCCATCGACTGTGTCTCCCTCGGTCACCACATCGCCGCAAGGTGTCGCCTGTTCGCGCAAATCCTAGTGTGGCGGGCGCGGCGCCGGACCCGGATCGGCGACGGCCGACCGGCTCAGCCGATATCCCGATGCAGCACGAAGAAATACGGTTCGGCCATACCACGCAAATCCATCACGCCGAGCAGGGTGTGCTCGTCGGCGCGCCGGAAATGATCGATGATCGGCAGGTGGTCGTAGACCATCGCGGCACTTGTCACACCGCGGTATTCGACCTCACGCAGACGCGCGGTGTGCTTGCGCGTGCGCAGCGCGGGACGCAGGACCGGCAGCAACTTGCGCAGGGCCCGCACACCGGGCAGCGGTACCCGCCCGGCCAACGCGACCGGGACGCGGCGCGGATCGACGGCGAACACCGCGCCGCCCGAGGTGAACAACAGCGGATGCACGCTGTCGGGGCCGTCGAACTGCTTGCCGTACCAGCCCGAAGCCACCAGCACACCGTCCATCGGATGACCGGTGTCCAGTTCTTCGCCTCGCCAGCGCCCGGTCGTGACGTCCTCGACCCGCGCCGCGGGGAGTCGGTCGAACAGCGCCCACGCCTCCTGTGCGGTACGGATGTCCGTCACGGTCAGCTCGTTCGCGGCCATGTCTCCCACTTCCCTCAGCGAGGCAACGTTGCGATAGCTACCCTATCTGTCTCTCAGAACGCCGCTGTCGACCAGGTCCGCACGGATGTTCAGTAGGTCGCCATGAGATAGATCCCGGCGATGATCATGACGCAGGCGACGACGCGTTTCGAGCTCACCGTGCGCCGCGGGAATCCCATCAGCCCGAAGTGGTCGATCGTGAGCGCACCGAACATCTGTCCCGCGATGATGAGGGCGTTGAACGTACCCGCGCCCACATCGGAGGCCACGGAGATCATCGCCAGGATCGCGGCCCCGCCGAGCAGGCCACCGAAGGGCGCCCAGCGGGGCATACTCCGGATGTCGGCCTTCGTCGGCCACGGCCGGTTCCTGGAAACCAGCAGCGCCACTGTGAGGAAGATCGCGAAGCCGGTGAATGCGACGGCGTAGGAGATCACGCCACACAGCCAGACGTTCTTCAATGCGAGCTTCAGCGAGTTCTGGCAACCCGCTTCCACGGAGCGCAGCGCGCCGCCGACCAGGATGAACGCGAAGATGAGTGCCATCGTGACGCGGGGCAGCGCGGCACGGGGTTTTTCGGCGGTCTGAACCGTCATCGAGAATCCTCGGGAGGGTGCGAAAAGTGGGATGGCTGAAACCGGCAGCGGTGGGCGTACTGCTGTCAGGTGACGCTGACCCTGGGCTCGTCGCCCGCGGGCTCATCGGCCATCAGGTAGATCGCGAGCGTGATCAGCCCGCAGGCCACCAGACGCGGAACGCTGGCGGATCGTTCTTCGAATCCCATGAGTCCGAAGTGATCCATGATCACGGCGACCACCATCTCGCCGACGATCACCAGCGCGCTGAAGGTCGCCACGCCGACATGCCGGGCGACCGCGATCATCCCCATCACCGCCGCGCCGCCCAGCAGGCCGCCGAACGGCGCCCACCACGGCATGTTCCGAACGTCGTCGAGCGTCGGCCACGGCGTCTTCGACGAGAGCGCCAGGAAGATCGAAAAGCCGGTCAGCGCAACGGCATACGAAATCACCGCGCAGAGCCACATGTTCTTCATGTGGTTCATCAACGTGTTCTGACAGCCGGCTTCGGCCGACCGTAGGCTGCCTCCGACCAGGATGAACAGAAATACCAGTCCGATGACGAGGCTCATGGGCAATACATCCTTGGCTCGACGGCGGACGAACACCGAGATTGCGTCGGACACAACGTTTTCCACCCGAAAAATGGGACCGGTTGTGCCGGAACCGACGTCCGACCTGTGTGACCCGCATAACGTACCATCGAATAACGGTACGTTCAATGGGTAAGCGAGGACTGCCGTGGCCCGTCTCGGCCGGGAAGGAACGCGAACGAAGGGCTGCCATGATGGCACTCGTGCCCGAACTGGTCGATTCCTCCACACGGAACCCGCCCGCGACCACCTCCGAGCGGCGGCTCAGCGTCCTGGACCGGGTCCGGCTCGCCCTGCTCGCGGCCGGCCTGCTGTGCGTGCTCACCGGGCTCCTGCCCCGCGACGAGGCCGCCGCGAACATGCGCCGCATCGGCCCGTTACTGCTGTTTCTCGCAAGCGTGATCGTGCTGGCCGAGCTCACCCGGCAGGCGAAGGTCTTCGACGCCATCGCCCATCGCCTCGCGATCCTCGGTCGCGGCCATTACCCGGCGCTGTTCGGCCTCTGCGTGCTGTTCGCCTCCGCGACCACGGTGCTGCTGAACCTCGACACCACAGCCGTGCTCATCGCCCCGGTCATGCTGGCACTCGCCGCGCCCGCTCGGATCCCGCCACTGCCGCTGGCCATGACCACCCTGTGGCTGGCGAACACCGCGAGCCTGCTGCTACCGGTCTCCAATCTCACGAATTTGCTCGCCGCCGACCGGGTGGCACTGACCGCGACCGGATTCGCGAGCAGAATGCTGGCGCCGCAGATGGTCTCGATCACCGCGACGACGGTGTGCCTGTGGGTGTGGTATTGGCGGCGCGGACGCCGGGAAACCGACCGCTACGTGCCGCCCGAGCCGATCCGGCCCGTGAACTTCCGGGAGCGCTCGTTGTTCTACACGACAGCCGGGGCCTGTCTGTTGTTCATCGTCGCGATCCCCGTCGTCGGCGACCGGATCGGCGTCGCGGCGACGGTCGCGGCGCTCATCGCGTTGGCGGCGTTCGCCGTGTTCGATCGCGGCGCGTTGCGGCTTTCGCTCATCCCGTGGCAGCTGCTCGTGTTCGTGGTCGGATTGTTCCTGGTGGTGCCCACCCTGAGCCGATTCGGCCTCGGCGACTCGATGCATGCTCTGATCGGCACCGACTCGGGTGCGTCCGGCGCTTTCCGAGCCGCCGCGGCGGGTGCGGGTCTGTCCAATGTCGCGAACAATTTGCCCGCCTACACCGCGGGCGAGGCGGTGATCCCCGCGCAGAACAGCGATCAACTCCTCGCGTTGCTGATCGGCACCAATGTCGGCCCGATCGTCACGCCGTGGGGCTCGCTCGCCACACTGCTGTGCCTGGAGTTCTGCCGCATGCACGGCGTACGGGTACCCATGCGACGTTTCGTCCTGACCGGTGCCGCGCTCGCGACGGTCGCCACCGCAGGCGCGGTCACAGCGCTGCTGATGACGAGTTAGCCGCCGAGACACCCGCCAGTCAGCGCCTCGCTTGACCTCGAGTGCGGTCGAGGTACGAGGATACTGTCGAGGCCGGATCGAGGCGCACGTCCGGGTTCGGTCTCCGCGCGCGGAACCCGAGTTCCGGTGCTCCCGCTGGGCATCCGTACACCCACCAGCGGGAGCCATGCGCGGTCTCCGGTAGGAGTTGCACGGACGTCGCGTTGCCCCGCCTCACGCCGCCGCGCAGGAACGCGAACCGAGCCGGGAAGCCCGCGCAGGCTCCGACGCGCAGTCGAAGTCAGCTCGGCGCCGTGACTTCCCACTCGTAGATCGTGAGTTCCGAGGACCCGGTGGTGTGCACCGGATCGGTGAACACGATTTCCCTTGCGGCGTCGAGGCTTTCGGCGTAGATGATGTACGCGCCCCCGGTGCCGTCGGTGAAGCGGCCGCTCTCCTGCAATTGCCCCAGTTCCTGCAGCGACTGCAGGAACTGCCGGTGCGGCTCGATCACGGCGTTATCGAAGCGCGGTGTGCGCATCGCCAGGACGAGGTACTTGTTCACGCCTCGGACTCCGGGCGGGGGGGCCTCGTCGCGGCAGCGGCGGCGCGCACCTGCGGCGCCACCAGGACGACCTGCCCCAGCACGCCGTTCAGGAAGGACGGGGAGTCGTCGGTGGACAGCTCCTTGGCCAGCTCCACCGCCTCGTCCACGGCGACGACCGGAGGCACGTCGCTCGCGTGGAACAGCTCCCAGACCGCGATGCGCAGGATCGCGCGATCCACGGCCGGGAGCCGCGACAAGGTCCAGTCCTGCAAGTACGACTCGATCGTTCCGTCCACCCGGTCGAGATCGTCGGCCACACCCTCGACCAATGTCCGGGTGTAGGCGTGCACCGGCGCGACCGACTGGTCGCGGGCGGCGAGCTCGGCGCGCTCGTCGAGCAGGTCGGCGGCGTCGACGTCCCTGGCCTCCGCCTCGAACAGCAGGTCGACCGCACGGCGGCGGGCCTTGTGCCGCGCGCCGAGCTTCTTGTACGTGGACTTCTTGTCCACGGGCTGGTCAGCCACGGTCACATCATTCCGGGATCGGCCGGCCCGCGGCTCAGGCGTTGACCCGGCCGAGGTAGCTGCCGTCGCGCGAGTCGATGCGCAGCTTGTCGCCGGTGTTGATGAACAGCGGGACCTGCACCTCGGCGCCGGTCTCCAGGGTGGCGGGCTTCGTGCCGCCGGTGGAGCGGTCACCCTGCAGGCCGATGTCGGTGTGCTGGACCACGAGTTCGATCGAGACCGGGAGCTCGACGTACAGCGGCGCGCCCTCGTGCGTGGCGACCTGCACGGTCATGTTCTCCAGCAGGAAGCGGGCGCCGTCGCCGATGGTCTCCTCGGCGATCGAGATCTGGTCGAAGGTCTCGCCGTCCATGAAGACGTAGTCGGTGCCGTCGTGGTACAGGTACGTCATGTCGCGGCGGTCGACGTTCGCGGTCTCCACCTTCACACCGGCGTTGAAGGTCTTGTCGACCACCTTGCCGGACACGACGTTCTTCAGCTTGGTCCGCACGAACGCGGGGCCCTTGCCCGGCTTGACGTGCTGGAATTCGGTGATCTGCTGGAGCTGACCGTCGATCTTCAGCACAAGGCCGTTCTTGAAGTCGCTGGTGTCCGCCACTGTCTTCGGATCTCCTCGTTCTACCGCTTGGTCTCGGGCAGACCGGCGTCAGTCGACGACGGTCAGGTCTTTGCTGGTGTGGGTGAGCAGCTCCGGGCCCCCTTCGCGCACCACGAGCGTGTCCTCGATCCGGACCCCGCCGCGGCCGGGAAAGTACACACCTGGTTCGACGGTCACCGCCACGCCAGTCAGAAGTGTACCGGTTCCGGTTTTCGCGATTCCGGGCGCTTCGTGGATCTGCAGACCGACCCCGTGGCCGAGGCCGTGCACGAACAACTTGCCGTGCCCTGCCGCCTCGATCACCGCCCGCGACGCGGCGTCCACGTCGGATACCGGGACCCCCGGGCGCAGTGCCTCCCGCCCGGCCCGCTGCGCCTCGGCGACCAGCGCGTACACCTCGCGCTGCCAGTCGGTCGGCGCGCCGAGCACGAACGTGCGGGTCATGTCGGAGTGGTAACCGCCCACCACCGCGCCGAAGTCCAGTTTGACGAAATCACCCGCGGCCAGCACGGCGTCGGTCGGGCGGTGATGCGGGACAGCCGAGTTCACGCCGGTCGCCACGATGGTCTCGAACGAAACCGCTTCGGCGCCGTGTTCGAACATGGCCCATTCCAGTTCCCTGGCCACCTGACGCTCGGTGCGGCCCGGACGCAGTCCGCCCCGCTCCAGCAGCGCGGCCAGACCGGCATCGCCCGCCGCGCAGGCCGCCCGCAACTGATCCACTTCGTAGGCGTCCTTGACCATGCGCAACTGCTCCACCAGCCCGGGCGAGGCGACGAACTCCAGGCCGGTGCGCTGTTCGAGGAAACCGCGATGCTGGTCGACGGTGACCACATGGCTTTCGAAACCCACCCGGCCGACCTGCCACTCACCGGCCAGCTGCACGATCCGCCGGGCGGCGGCGCGCGCGATCTCGGCCCGCAGATCGGGAACCTGCTCGGCGACCTGGGTCCGATACCGGCCGTCGGTGCCGATCACGGTCCGGTCCTCGGCGGTGCGCGTGTCCCAGGAATGCACCAGCAACGCCGCGTTGGAGCCGGTGAACCCGGTCAGATATCTGATATTTACCAGATCGGTGACCAGCAGGGCGTCCACCCCGTTCTCCACCAGCAGGCTGCGCAGCGCGCCACGCCGCGCCGCGTAATCCGGCACATGACCCTGGTGATCAGCACACATGTCTCAAAACTACCGCCGACACACCGCACACCGACAGCCAACGCGTGATCGGCATGGCCGTCCGCGGCTGTCGAATCATCGATTTTCGCCCGAAAACATTGCGGCCCAGCATTTCTCGACAGTCGGAGGACTACTGACCCATAGCCTGTTCACACCCGAACCGGTTGTGCACATTCCGGGCCGGAGCGGATGACCCGCGCCGGAACCGGGCGAAGGTGGAGCCATGACTCCACTCGCGTGCGCCGCGCTCACCGTCTGGTGCGCGGCACTGACGACGTTCGACCTGCGTGAAGGACGCCTCCCGAACCGGCTGACCGGCTCCGGAGCGCTGGTCGTGCTCGGATATGCCCTGCACACAAAGCATTTCACCGCCGCTCTGCTGGGCGCGCTGTTGCTTTCGGCGCCGTACCTGCTGGTGCACCTCGCCGCGCCCGCCGCGCTGGGCGCGGGCGACGTCAAGCTCGCGGTGATGCTGGGCGGGGCGACCGCCCTTGGCGGCGCCCGTCCGTGGGTTTGGGCGGCACTCGGAGCACCGGCGCTCACCGCATGCGTCGCGCTCGGAGCACTGGTCTGCCGACGCGCATTCGGCTCCCGCCCCGCCGACCCGGGCGACAGCGCGCTCACCGTGCCGCACGGCCCTGCGATGTGCCTGGCGACATTGCTGGCCCTACTGTCGCCGGTCTTCGACTCGACCTGAGTCCGCTCCGCCCGACGCCACCAGAATGCCGCCGGACCGCGCTGGACGCCACACAAAGCCAGCAAATCAATAGCAATTCATCGGTAGCATCAATCGCGGGCAACGACTTTCCGACCCGCCGCCACGTCAGCGCTCGAGATGCGGCGCCTTGGAGAAGTCGCCCCTCGAGTGCGCCAGTACCGCGGAAGCAGCGTCGAGAAGGAGCCGCCCAGTGAATCCGAGGCATCCGTCGCGGGGACCGATCGTCGTGGGAACCGACGGTTCGGAGCAATCGATCGTCGCGGTCCGCTGGGCGGCGCAGACCGCCGCGCTGCACGACGCTCCGCTGCACATCTCGCTCGTCGTGGAGTCCTCGCTCGGCTCCGACGACGACGATCCCCCGCGTCCGGCGGCGCTGCTGCGGGTGCGCGAGGCGGACGAGGCGATCGAGCGCGCGGCGGACGCCGCCGTGGCGGCCGCGCACACCGTGCGCGACATCACCATCGGCACCGAGATCCGCACGGCGCACATCGCCACCGCCCTCATCGAACGCTCCCGGAGCGCGGCGATGCTCGTGGTCGGCACCCGCGGGATCGGCCGCGTCCAGCGTGTCCTCCTCGGCTCGGTCAGCACCGCCGTCTCCAGGGACGCCGAATGCCCCGTGGCGGTGGTGCCCGCCGAGACGCCGCTGTGGGACCGGGCGACCACCAACCCGGTGATCGTCGGTGTGGACGGCTCCACCGCCGAGCAGGCCGCCATCGGGGTCGCCGCGACCGAGGCGTCGCTCCGCGGGGTCGAACTGGTGGCCGTGCACACCTGGGGTGAGGTCGAGCCGCTGGCCGCGATCGGCACCGACTGGGCCGCCCTGCGCCGGACCGAAGAGGCGTTGCTCGCGACCAGCTTGGCCGGCTGGCAGGAGCGGTACCCGGAGCTGACTATCCGACGCGAGGTCGTCCGCGACCGTCCGGAGCGAGGGTTGCTCGAACGCTCCCGCGACGGACAGCTGCTGGTGGTGGGCAACCGCGGCCGAGGAACTTTGCGGCGACTGCTGTTCGGCTCGGTCGGTGACGCGCTGCTCCGCTCGGTGGACCGCCCCATTGTCATAGCCCGCTGAGCGCCTCGGCCCGCGGTACCCGGGCTCCCCGGCGTGCGGTTCGTCACGGCGGGCCACGTTCCGGAGCACGGGCGTCGACATGGGAAGATGAACAATGTGCTGCGTTGGATAACTGCCGGAGAATCCCATGGTCCCGCTCTCGTCGCCCTCCTGGAGGGGATGGTGGCAGGCGTCGAGGTCACGTCCGACGAGATCTCCGCGCAGCTGGCCCGTCGCAGGCTCGGCTACGGTCGCGGCGCCCGGATGAAGTTCGAGGCCGACAAGGTCACCGTCATCGGCGGCGTGCGGCACGGGCGCACCATGGGCGGCCCGGTGGCCATCGAGGTGGCCAACTCCGAGTGGCCGAAGTGGACCACGGTGATGTCCGCCGATCCGGTCGATCCGGCCGAACTCGCCGACCTGGCCCGCAACGCACCCTTGACCAGGCCCAGGCCCGGGCACGCCGACTACTCCGGCATGCTCAAGTACAACTTCGACGACGCCCGTAACGTGCTCGAGCGCGCCAGCGCCAGGGAGACCGCCGCGCGCGTCGCGGCGGGCACCGTCGCGCGCAATTTCCTGCGCCAGGCGTTCGGCGCGGAGGTCGTCTCGCACGTCGTGTCGATCGGCGCGGCGCAGAACACTTCCGGCCTCGTGCCGAGCGCCGCCGATCTCGCCGCGGTGGACGAGAGCCCGGTGCGTGCCTTCGACAAGGACGCCGAAGCCGCGATGATCGCGGAGATCGAGGCCGCCAAGAAGGACGGCGACACCCTCGGTGGCGTTGTCGAGGTGGTCGTGGCGGGACTTCCGGTCGGCCTCGGCTCGTTCACCAGCGGCGAGAACCGGCTGGACGCGCGGCTCGCCGCCGCGCTGATGGGCATCCAGGCCATCAAGGGCGTCGAGGTCGGCGACGGTTTCGAGACCGCGCGCCGCCGCGGCAGCCAGGCGCACGACGAGATGCGCCCCGGCCCCGACGGCGTGCTGCGTTCCACCAACCGCGCCGGCGGACTGGAAGGCGGCATGACCAACGGCGAGGCGCTGCGCGTGCGCGCGGCCATGAAGCCGATCTCCACGGTGCCGCGCGCGCTGTCCACCGTCGACATGACCACCGGCGACGAGGCCGTCGCCATCCATCAGCGCTCGGACGTCTGCGCCGTGCCCGCCGCGGGCGTGGTCGCCGAATCCATGGTGGCGCTGGTCGTCGCGCAGGCCGCGCTGGAGAAGTTCGGCGGCGACTCGCTCACCGAGACCGTCGAGAACATCACCAGCTACGTCAAGCGCATCAGCACTCGCCCGCACGTGCCCGCGGACAGTCGGTCGCAATGATCGTGCAGACCGATCCGCGCGCCCCGCGCGTGGTGCTGGTCGGACCGCCGGGGGCGGGGAAATCCACGATCGGCCGCAAGCTCGCCAGGGAACTCGGCGTCGAGCTGTACGACACCGATGCCGGCATCGAGCGGGAGACCGGTCGCACGATCCCGGAGATATTCGCCGAAGACGGTGAGCCCGAATTCCGCAGGATCGAGGAGCGGGTGGTGCGCCGCGCCGTCCTCGCCGAACGCGGTGTGGTCTCGCTCGGCGGCGGTGCCGTGCTGTCCGAGCACACCAGGGCACTCCTGCGCGGCCGCACCGTCGTCTACCTGGAGATCAGTATCGCGGAGGGTCTTCGGCGCACCGGCGCGAGCACGCAGCGGCCGCTGCTCAACGGCGCCGACCCCGGCGCGAAGTACCGGGAACTGATGCGTACCCGTCGGCCGCTGTACCGGGAAGTGGCGACCGTCCGGGTTCGTACCGACGGCCGCAGTCCCGGCCGCGTGGTGCGGATGATCATGACCAAGCTCGGTATGGAGCCGGTCGAACCGGCCGAAACGGATCTCCGGCCACCGCCGAGCGGAATCCCGCAGGGCAGCAGCCGATCCCGGGCCCGCCGACGTGCGAGAGCAAGAGCGGCGGCGCGGCGCAAGACCGCCGATCAGTCCGAGACCACCGACACCGCGACCGGCGCCGCGGCGGAAGCGGCGGTTACCGCCACGGTGCGCTCCCGGCGCAGCCGCAGGAGCGTCACGAGCGAACCCGACGCCGAGGGCGGGGCGGGCAACGGGGAGACGGCGGCGGGCAGCCGATCCCGGCGCGCCCGCGCACGCCGCGCCCGCTCCCGGGCGCGGCAGCAGTCGACAACAGCAACAACAGAATCGGAGCAAGCCACGTGACAGAGCCGAGTCGTCTCGAAGTCCGGACCGCCGACCCGTACCAGGTGATCATCGGCCGCGGGTTGCTCGGCGAACTCGTCGAGTCCGTCCACAGCGCGACCAAAGGTGTGCGCACCGTGGCCGTCTTCCATCAGCCGCCGCTCACCGAGACCGCCGAAGTGGTGCGAAAGGCGCTGGCCGACACCGGTATCGACGCGCACCGGATCGAGATCCCGGACGCCGAGGCGGGCAAGGAACTCGCGGTCGCCGGCTTCTGCTGGGAGGTGCTGGGGCGTATCGGCCTGACCCGCAACGACGTCGTGGTCAGCCTCGGCGGCGGCGCGGCGACCGATCTGGCCGGTTTCGTCGCCGCCACCTGGATGCGCGGGGTGCGGATCGTGCACGTGCCGACCACGCTGCTGGCGATGGTCGATGCGGCGGTCGGCGGCAAGACCGGCATCAACACCGAGGCGGGCAAGAATCTCGTCGGCTGCTTCCACGAGCCGGCCGCCGTGCTGGTCGACCTGGCCACCCTGGAGACGGTGCCGCGCAACGAGATCGTCGCGGGCATGGCGGAGATCATCAAAGCCGGTTTCATCGCCGACCCGGTAATCCTGGAGCTGGTGGAGCGCGACCCGGAGGCCGCCCTCGACCCGTCCGGCGAGGTGCTGCCAGAGCTGATCCGTCGCGCGATCCAGGTGAAAGCCGACGTCGTCGCCGCCGATCTGAAGGAATCCAGCCTCCGCGAGATCCTGAACTACGGTCACACCCTGGGGCACGCGATCGAACGGCGGGAGCGTTACCGGTGGCGGCACGGCGCCGCGGTCTCCGTCGGACTGGTGTTCGCCGCCGAGCTCGGTCGTCTCGCGGGTCGTCTCGATGACGCCACCGCCGACCGTCATCGCGCGATCCTGTCCGCCGTCGGCCTGCCGACCAGCTACGACGCCGACGCGCTGCCTCAGCTGCTGGACGCCATGCAGACGGACAAGAAGACCCGCTCCGGCGTGCTGCGCTTCGTCGTGCTCGACGGCCTGGCCAAACCCGGACGCTTGGAAGGACCCGATCCCGCCCTGCTGGCCGCCGCTTACTCGGCGATCGCGCGGGAGGACAGTCCGAGCGGCGGCGCGGTGCTGCTCTAGCCCGCGGCGGCCGCGAGAGACGAAAACGGCGCGCCCGCTGCGGGCGCGCCGTTTTCTCGTGGAATCAGATCGCGCTGCCCGCGGCGGAGTACAGCGACGGCGGGGTGGAGCGCCCCTTGCCGTTCTGCCGCTCGGCCAGCATCCGGCCGACGCCGACACCGATCAGCGCGGGCACGAAGATCAGCAGGATGATGAACGCCGCGCCCGCCGTGAGTTCGAACAGCAGGCCGTTGTCACCGAGATCGAACCGGGGAGCCCAGTCCAGGATCCAGGACGCCAGGCCGCTGCCGACACCACCCACAACGGCGGCCTTCAGCCACATCATGGTCAGATCGGCGCCGCGTTCGGCGTCCCCGCTCTCGACGCGGTCCCTGCGACCGTCCAGCACACCCCAGGCCGCGATGGCCGCGACCAGCACGACCAGGCACAGGATGCGCATCAGTGCCCCGTGTGTCGGCCAGTACACCATCGCGAACCCGAGCCCGGCACGCAACGCCACCACCAGCGCGCCGAGCACGACGGCCCGCAACAACCAAGCATTCATGCGAAACACCATAGCCGTGTTTCTCGGCAGCGACTACGGCCCTGCGTGTCTCAGTTGGATGGAATCCAGAGGTCGTACCTACCGCTACCGTCGTTCCGCTGAATGCACTTCCCGTCTTTGTGCCACAGCGGCGCCTCTTTCATGCAGTTCGCCAGCGCGACGTTCGACGCCGCGGCCACGCACTGGAACCCCCAAGTCGGCTGCGCCGATGCGCAGCCATCGGCTTTCGCCGCCGACTGTCCGGCGAAGACGAACGCGGATGCCGCGATCCCCATCGCGACGGTGACTCCGAGTCGAATCAACACAACGCTACCCCTCCCGTTGAAACGCGTTGGAGGACAGCATAACCGGCGATCACGACAGCGGAAAGAGCAGAGACGCACCGCTGGTGAGAAGGCTATCGACGCCCCTCGTCCAGCGCCGCCGCCATCTCCGCGCGCGGCGCTGCCTGCCCGGTGAACAGCTCGACCTGCCCATACGCCTGGTTCAGCAGCATCTGCAGACCACTGACCACCGTGTGCCCGGACCGGGCCACCGCCTCGGCGAGCGGGGTGGGCCAGGGGTTGTAGATCGCGTCGAGCACCACCGGCGCCTCGGCTACCGCGGGGGCGACCACCGCCGCCGCCGTGGCGGGAATGGTGCTCACCACGGCTCCCGCGGCCGCGCAGATCGTACGCAGCGCCCCGGCATCGAAACCGGCCAGCGACGCGATCATCCCCAGCCGCTCGGCGAGTTCCAGCGCGCCGCGCGCCCGCCCGGCGTCCCGGGCGACCACGGTCACCGACTTCGCGCCCAGCTCCGACAACGCCAGCAGGGCGGGCCGCGCGGTGCCGCCCGCCCCCAGCACCACGCCCTCGGTCAGGTCGGTGACACCACCGCCGCGGAGCGCTCCGAGCACACCGTCCACGTCGGTGCAGTCGGCCAGCCAGCCCGCGTCGCGGCGGACCAAGGTGTTGGCCGATCCGACCAACACGGCCCGGTCGGTGCGCTCATCGGCGTAGGCCAGTGCCGCTTCCTTGCCGGGCATGGTCACCGAAAGCCCGACCCATTCCGGCCCGAGCCCGTCGACCAGCCCGGGCAGCTGCTCCGCCGAGCATTCGATGCGCTCGTAGCTCCAATCCAATCCGAGCGCGCGGTACGCGGCCAAGTGCAGCTGTGGCGATCGCGAGTGCGCGATCGGCTTCCCGAGCACCGCCGCCTTGCGATTACCGGCCACCGCTGTCCTTGGAACTGTCGAGGATGCCGCTGCGCTGCGCCCGTGCGATCAGGCGCAGATGCTCCTGATAGTCGTCGGTGAACAGGGTGGTGCCCTGCTTGTCGACGGTGACGAAGTACAGCCACGGCCCCTGCTCCGGATTCTCCATGGCACGCAGAGCGTTCAACGACGGCGCGGCGATCGGAGTCTTGGGCAGGCCACGCATCGCATAGGTGTTCCAGGCGGTTTCCTGGGCGCGGTCGGCGTCGGTGGTCGCCACCTCGGTGCGATCCAGGGTGTAGTTCACCGTCGAGTCGAACTGCAGCATCTGATCGACCCGCAGCCGGTTCACGATCACCCGTGCCACCTTGCCCATGTCCTGGGGCTTCGCCTCGCGTTCCACCAGCGAGGCGGCGACCAGCGTCTGGTACGGCGTCAGTTTCGTGTCGGCGCCGGACTGCAGCAGTCCGGTGGACTCATAGCTCTTGGCACTCGCGGTCACCAATTGCCGCAGGATCTCCGCAGGCGTCCCGCTCGGATCGAAATCCCATGTGCCCGCGGCGATCAGGCCCTCCAGCTGCCGTGTCCGGTCCGGGCAGTCCTTGACACCCTGGATCGCCCATGCCGGCACTCCGAGCGCGGCCAGGTCCAGGCTCGCGCCCGCGGCATCGAGCTGTTCGTAGCTCACGCACTTCTGATTGGTGCCCGTGCCGATGCAGCTGGCCTCCGCGATCTTGCGGTAGATGCCGTCGTACCGCCCGCCGGTGCTCATGTCGTGTTGGTCGTGCAGCAGCCGTCCCTCGGAGACGACCAGATTGCCGACCCGCGAGGACTTGCTCACCAGCGCCGACACCGCCTCGGCGGCGGGGCTCTGGCTGGGGATCGCGTAGAAGCCGGGCTGCACCGTGTTCATGTTCGAATTGCGCACGGCCGCTTGGAAGAACGCGCCCGAGCTCGCCACGACGCCGCGCTCGACCATCGTCGACGCGATCTGCTGGGAGGTGTCGCCCGGATGCACCTGCACCACCACCAGCGGTCCCCCTGGTCCCGCGAAGTCTTTCGGCGGAGCCATACTGGCGACCAGCTTCATCCCGGCGAAGATCACGGCGCCGGCGAAGAGAAGGATGAAGACACCCGCGACGAACCATAGGTTGCGGCGGCGCTTCTTGCGCTCGGCGGCTTTGCGAGAGGCGACCCTGGATCGCTTGCCGCGCTGCGAGCGGCCGGAGCGCTCGGGCCGGGCACGTTTCGACTCCGCGCGCTTCGAGCGGCGCGGCTCCTCGACACGCGTCGTCCTGGGGCGCTGTCCGCCACGCCGTGGGGCCGGTGGCGGCGGCGCGGGCTCCGGCTCTTCCTCGTCGTCGACGTAGCGGGGGATGACGGTCGTGTCGTCGTCGTAGTCGTCGTACCGGTCGCCGTCGTACTCGCCCCAGGCCCGGTCGTCTCTCCGGTAACGCCGATCAGCTTCGCGCTGTCGGAACAGTTCCTCGGCCCGCGCCCACCGATCCGTCATGCATCGTCCCCGGACGACGCAGGACGTCCCGCTTCCACCGACCTCAACACCGCACTCCGTTCGTCCAACCATCCTTGCAGGATCGACACGGCCGCCGCCTGATCGATCACCTGCCGCTGGCCACGCGCGCGAACTCCACTGTCCCGCAATGCACGTGCAGCTGACACCGTAGTCAAACGTTCGTCGGAAAGCCGGACCGGCACCGGCCCGACAGCAGCCCGCAATCGCTCAGCGAATGCGCTGGCCAGCGTAGCCGCAGTGCCTTTCTCCCCGCGTAATGTTCGCGGCAATCCGACGATTACCTCGACTGCCTCGTACTCCCGCACAATTTCGGCAATTCTTTCGATATCGGGTGCGGCAGCCGATCGCCGGGACGGTTTCGCGCGCGGCACGGTCTCCACCGGGGTGGCGAGGATGCCGTCGGGATCGCTCGCGGCGACCCCGATCCGGACACTGCCGACGTCGACCCCGATCCGCCTGCCCCGACCGGGGTCGGTGGCCGGATGCGGCCGGTCGGCGCCGCGGGGCGCCGACCGCTCCGGTTCCGCTGGGCCGCCCATCACCCGGCGAGTTCGGCCACCCGCGCGCGGACCGCGGTCAGGCCGGCCGGAATGCCGGACGGGTCCGAGCCCGCGCCCTGCGCCATCTCCGGCTTGCCGCCGCCTCGTCCCGCGATACTCGGGCCGAAGCTACCGACCAGATCGCCCGCCTTGATGCCGAGCTCCTGAGCGGGCTTGTTCACCGCGACCACGAACGGCACCTTGCCGTCGGCGTTGCCGAGCAGTACCACCACGGCGGGCTCGCTGCCGAACCGGCCGCGGATGTCGGTGGCCAGCGTGCGCAGATCGCCCGCGGACACGCCCTCCGGCGCGGCCACGGCGACCAGCAGCAGCCGGCCGATCCGCTCGGCCTTCTCGACGAACTCGCCCGCCGAGGACAGCACGGCGGCCATCTTCGTGCGCTCGAGCTCCTTCTCGGCCACCTTGAGCCGCTCCACCAGCTGCTCGACGCGAGCGGGCACCTCGTCGGAGGGCACCTTGAGCGCGGAGGCGACACCGGCCAGCAGCGCGCGCTCCTTGGCCAGGTACGCGTAGGAATCCAAGCCGACGAACGCCTCCACGCGACGCACGCCGGAGCCGACCGACGACTCGCCGAGCACCGTGATCGGGCCGATCTGCGAGGAATGCTGTACGTGCGTGCCACCGCACAGCTCCATCGAGAACGGGCCGCCGATCTCCACCACGCGCACTTCGTTGCCGTAGTTCTCGCCGAACAAGGCCAGCGCGCCCATCTGCTTGGCCTTCGGCAGATCGGTGACGAAGGTGTTCACCGGGAAGTCGGCGCCGACCGCGTCGTTGGAGACGGCCTCGATGTCGGCTTTCTGCTGCTCGGACAGCTGGCCCTGCCAGTTGAAGTCGAAACGCAGGTAGCCCGGCTTGTTCAGCGAACCGGCCTGCACGGCGTTCGGGCCGAGCACCTGCCGGAGGGCGGCATGCACCATGTGCGTACCGGAATGGCCCTGCGTGGCACCCCGCCGCCAGGACGGGTCGGCCTGCGCCAGCACGACGTCGCCCTCGGTGATCTGGCCGTGCTCCACCGTGGTCTTGTGCACCCACAGCTTCTTGGCGATCTTCTGCACGTCGTTCACGCGCAGCTTCAATCCCGACGAGGCGGTGATGGAGCCGCGGTCGGCGATCTGGCCGCCCGCCTCGGCGTAGAGCGGGCTGCGGTCCAGGATGACCTCGACGTCCTGCCCCACGGTCGCCGTCGGCACCCGCACGCCGTCGGCGATCAGGGCGAGCACGGTGGCCTCGGAGGTGAGCTCGTCGAAGCCGGTGAACTCGGTGGCGCCGCGGTCGACCAGTTCCTTGTAGATCGTGAGGTCGGCGTGGGCGTGCTTGCGCGCCTGCGCGTCCTCCTTGGCCCGCTGACGCTGCTCGGACATGAGCGAGCGGAAGCCCTCTTCGTCGACCGACAGCCCGGCCTCCGCGGCCATCTCCAGCGTCAGATCGATCGGGAAGCCGTAGGTGTCGTGCAGGGTGAACGCGTCGGACCCGGCGATCGTGCTGCCGCCGTGGGCCTTCACCGCGGCGGCGGTGTTGTCGAACAGGGTGGAGCCCGTGTTCAGCGTCTTCAGGAACGCCGTCTCCTCGCCGACCGCGACGGTCTCGATGCGGCGGAAGTCGGTGGCCAGCTCCGGGTAGGACGGGGCCATCAGGTCGCTGACGACCTTCATGAACTCGCTCATCACCGGCTTCTCGGCGCCGAGCAGGCGGGCCGAGCGCACGATGCGGCGCAGCAGGCGGCGCAGCACGTACCCGCGGCCGTCGTTGCCCGGGTTCACGCCGTCGGCGATCAGCATGGCGGCGGTGCGAGCATGGTCGGCGATCACGCGGAAGCGGACGTCGTCCTCGTGCTGGACGCCGTAGGAGCGTCCGGTCAGTTCCTCGGCCTTGTCGATGATCGGGCGCAGCAGGTCGGTCTCGTAGACGTTGTCCACGCCCTGCAGCAGCAGCGCGATGCGCTCGACCCCCATGCCGGTGTCGATGTTCTTCTTCGGCAGCGACCCGACCGGCGAGTGCCCGAGTTTGGGGCTCAACTCACCGCGGATGTCCTGCATGAACACGAGGTTCCAGATCTCGAGGTAGCGGTCCTCGTCGGCGACCGGCCCGCCGTCGCGGCCGTACTCGGGGCCGCGGTCGTAGTAGATCTCCGAGCAGGGTCCGCCGGGGCCGGGCACGCCCATGTCCCAGTAGTTGTCCTTGCCGTCGCGGAACTGGATGCGCTCCTCGGGGATCCCCGCGACCCGCTTCCAGATCTCGGCGGCCTCCGGGTCGTCCTGGTACACGGTCACCCAGATCCGCTCGGGATCGAACCCGTAACCGCCGTCGTCCTGCGGCTTGGAGATCAGCTCCCAGGCGAGGGTGATCGCCCCCTCCTTGAAGTAATCACCGAAGGAGAAGTTGCCCGCCATCTGGAAGAAGGTGTTGTGCCGCGTGGTGACGCCGACCTCTTCGATATCGCCGGTTCGCACGCATTTCTGCACGCTGGTCGCCCGCGGATAGGGCGGCGCCTCCTGACCCAGGAAGTACGGCTTGAACTGGACCATGCCCGCGTTGACGAACAGCAGGTTCGGGTCGGCCAGGATCAGCGAGGCACTCGGCACCTCGGTATGGCCGGCACGGAGGAAATGGTCCAGGAAACGCCGTCGAATCTCGTGGGTCTGCACGAATACCCAGCCTACCGGTGCCGCGCACGCGAATATTCATCGACTCGGGAGCCTGGTGCGTCCCGGCGGCGGTCAGCCTCGGACGATGCGGCGCAGCTTGTCGACCCTGGGGCCGATCTCGCGTTCGTGGCCGTGGTCGGTGGGGTGGTAGTAGTCGACGCCGACCAGCTCGTCGGGCGGGTACTGCTGGCCGAGCACGCCGTCCTTGTCGTCGTGCGGGTACTTGTAGCCCTGCGCGTTGCCGAGCGCCGCCGCGCCGGGGTAGTGACCGTCGCGCAGGTGGGGCGGAACCGGGCCCGCCTTGCCCGCCGCGACGTCGGCCATGGCGGCGCCGATCGCGGCCACGACGGCGCCGGACTTCGGGGCCGTGGCCAGGTGGATGGTGGCTTGGGCGAGCGCGAGGCGTCCTTCTGGCAGACCGACCAGCTGCACGACCTGCGCGGCGGCGGTCGCCGTCTGCAACGCCATCGGGTCGGCCATGCCGATGTCCTCGCTCGCGTGGATCATCAGCCGCCGGGCGATGAAGCGCGGGTCCTCCCCCGCGCTCAGCATGCGCGCCAGGTAGTGCAGCGCGGCGTCGACGTCCGAACCGCGGATGGACTTGATGAACGCGCTGATCACGTCGTAGTGCTGGTCGCCGGCGCGGTCGTACCGGACGGCGGCCTTGTCCACGCTGGCTTCGACCAGGTCCACGTCGACGGTGCCGTCGAGCGAGGACTCCGCCGACGCTTCCAGAGCGGTCAACGCGCGGCGGGCGTCACCGCCCGCGATCCGGACGATGTGGTCGAGCGCGGCCTCGGTCACCGTATACGCGCCGTCGAGCCCGCGTGGATCGGTGATCGCGCGGGCGAGCACCTCGCGGATGTCGGTTTCCGTGAGCGACCGCAGTTGCAGCACCAGTGAGCGCGACAGCAGCGGCGACACCACCGAGAACGACGGGTTCTCGGTCGTCGCGCCGACGAGCAGGACGATGCGGTTCTCCACCGCGGCGAGCAGGGCGTCCTGCTGGGTCTTGGAGAAGCGGTGGACCTCGTCGATGAACAGCACGGTCTGCTCGCCCGTAGCCAACCTGCGCCGCGCCACATCGATGACCGCGCGCACCTCTTTGACCCCGGCCGAGAGCGCCGACAACGCTTCGAACCGGCGGCCGGTGGCCTGGGACAGGAGCGAGGCGAGCGTGGTCTTGCCGGTGCCGGGCGGGCCGTACAGCAATACCGACGCGGCGCCCGAACCCTCGATCAGCCTGCGCAGCGGCGAACCGGGACCGAGCAGATGTTGCTGTCCGACCACTTCCTCCAGCGTGGCCGGGCGCATGCGCACGGCCAGCGGCGCACCCGCGTCCCGGCGCACCACGGTGTCGATCGAATGCTCCGGAGGCACCGCGGCTCCGGGCACGTCGAACAAACCATCGCTCACGACAAGAACGTTACCGAGGCGCACCGACAGCACGACATGCCGTTCCCGGATGCGTCTCCGGTGCGGCCGCGCGGTCTCGACCGGCGCGGCGACAGACGGAGTTGCGTGTCGCCGGTACTTCGGATGGGATCGGTACCCGTGCCTGAAAACGTATCCGTTTCAGATCCCTCGTCCACCGCGCGCTTCGCTCGGCGCACTCTTTTCAAGGGCAGCGCGGCCGCCGCCACCGCCACCGCGGTGCTGGGCGGCGGTGACGCGGAAGCCGCGACACCGGTGTTCCGGCACGGCGTGGCCTCGGGGGACCCGCTTGCCGACGGCGTGATCGTCTGGACCCGCGTGACCGTCTCCGACGACGCGACGCCCGGCTCGGGCCTGGGCGACCCGGCGACCGTGCGGTGGGAGATCGCGGCGGACGAGCGGTTCGCCTCGGTCGCCGCGTCCGGCGCCGTGACGACCTCGGCTGACTCCGACCATACGGTCAAGGTCGACGTTTCCGGCCTGGCTCCCGGTGTCGAGTACTTCTATCGATTCACCGCCCTGGGCCAGACCTCTCCGGTGGGCCGCACCAAGACCGCGCCCGCCACGGCGGACACACCGGATCGCCTTCGGTTCGGCGTGGTGTCGTGCTCGAACTGGGAGGCGGGCTACTTCGGCGCCTACCGTCACCTGACCGCCCGCACCGACCTGGACGCGATCGTGCACTTGGGCGACTACATCTACGAGTACGGCCGCGGCAAGTACGGAGGCCGCAACGGCGCCGTACGCCCGCACGATCCGGCCAACGAGACCGTCAGCTTGACGGACTACCGCATCCGCCACGCCCAGTACAAGACCGACCCGGATCTGCTCGGCCTGCACGCCACCTTGCCGTTCATCTGCACCTGGGACGACCACGAATCCGCGGACAACTCCTGGTCCGGCGGCGCGAACAATCACGATCCCGCCACCGAGGGCAGCTGGGCCGACCGGCGCGCCGCCTCCGCGCAGGCCTATCTGGAGTGGATGCCGGTCCGGGCGTCCGGCTCCGGCGCCGACGTGCGGATCTACCGCAGGCTGCGCTTCGGCACCCTGGCCGAGCTCACCATGCTCGATCTGCGCAGCTACCGCGACCAGGAGGCGAAGCCGGGCGCGAACTGGCGCGAGGCCGACGACCCGGCGCGCACCATCACCGGCAAGGCGCAGATGGAATGGCTGACCGCAGGGTTGGCCTCCGCGCCGGTGCGGTGGAAGCTGGTCGGCAACTCGGTCATGATCGCCCCGCTGGTCTTCCCGCCGCTCGAGCCCGCCACCACGGCGGCGATCACCAGCACCATGGGCGTCCCGCAGTCCGGTCCGTCGCTGAACGGCGACCAGTGGGACGGCTACACCGCCGACCGCACCAGGCTGTTCCGCGCCATCATCGATCAGCAAATTTCCGACGTGCTGTTCCTGACCGGGGACATCCACTCCTCGTGGGCCGCCGATCTCCCCGTGGACGTGGCGAGCTACCCGGGCGGCGTGACGGCGGGCGCCGAGTTCGTGGTGCCGTCGGTGACCTCGACCAGCATCGGCGACATGGTCCACACGAATTCCGCTCCGATCGCCGAAGCGATCAAGACGGTCAACCGCCATCTGCGTTATGTGGAGTTGGACTCGCACGGCTACGGCGTGCTGGAGATCACCCCCGACCACGCGCAGATGGACTGGTACTACCTGCTGGATGTGGCGGACCCGAATTCCGATGTACGCTACGGCGCTTCGTTCGCGGTGCGCAGCGGGGGACGGATCGAGCCGCGGCAGGTCCCGCTCGGCTAGCGCGGGGCGGCCGCGCGCCGTCTCCGGAGGCAGCAGCCCCCGGGTGCGCGGCCTACTCGCCCCAGCGTTCTTCCAGCATCGCCGATACGTCCTCGGCGAAATCTCCCACGATGTCGTCACCCGTGCACCGCGCGTCTTCGGCGAGCGCGGCCCAGCGGTTGATCAGCGCCGCCGAGCGCGGCACCGACAGCCCGTGCTCCCTGGCAGCCGCGATACGGGTGTGATCGGCGGGCAGGAACCAGTAAGTGGACAGCCAGACCCAGATCAGCCGAGCTTCCAGGATGCGTTCGGCCAGCTGGTCGTCATCGGCCAGCGCGGGCCACACGCCCACGACCTCCGCGCGCCAGGCCTCGACCATCTGCCGCGCGCGCTCACGCGAGAGCTCGACATCGCACAGGCAGCCGGGGAAGGACACCAGCGCGTAGGCGATGTCCAAGGTGGCGTCGCGGAACCCGCCCCACTCGTAGTCGAGGAAGCGAGCACCCTCCTCGTTCAAGATCACATTGTCCGGGCAGAGGTCCGACGGGCTGAACGCGCGGAAACGGCCCGCGGAGTACAGCCGGTTGCCGCGCACGATGCGCTCGGCGATCTCGCCCGGCACCTCGATACCCAGTTCGCGCTGGAGCAGACCGGGCACCTCGGCGATCGCCGACTCGGCCTGCTGGGCGATGCCGTCCACCCGGTGCACCACGTCCACTCGGCGCAGCAGCGCGACGAAGTCCGCCTCGCGCCCGACGGTGGCGGCATGCATCCGGCCCAGCGCCTGAGCGAACGCCATCAGGGCGTTGCGGCCCGCGGGCTCGGCCCCGGAGCGGAGCACGGCGGTGAGCAGGGAGTTCTCACCCAGGTCACTGAGGATCAGCAGACGGTCGGGAAGGCTGTGCGCGACCAGGTACGCGCCCGGCCGGTGCTCCCGGCTCAACGCGGTGGTGAACTGATAGGACACCGTCTCGCGGAGGAACGCGGAATCGACGCTGGCCACCCCGGGCGCCAAGCCGCCGGTCCGGCGATCCTGCGCCGCGCCGCGGACCTGCTTGATGATCAGGGTTCGCGGCAATGAAAAGGCGTTCTCCGCTACACGCACGCGTAGGACCGTCGTCCTACCACTACCGCTGAGTTCGATCGGATCGCTCAGCTTTACCGGAGCACCCATTCGCTTTGTGAGCAACTGTTGCGCTGCGGACACGACTTCGGCGGCGCGTTCGGCCAATAGTGCGGTCATCGCCTCTCAAAGTACTCGCATGGGGTCACTTCTAGCGAGCGGTTACACAACCTTTCCGCGTCGCTCGGCGTGTCTCCGGCATGGCCGGACGGCGGCCGCAGGTCGCTTGACACCTCCGCACCCGTCGGGTTTTCTCATCGTCAACTGCCCTGCGCCACACCGCAAACCAGTTGAGTGGAAAGGTCTACGCATGACCGAGATCCCGCCCTCCGCACCCAAACAATCAGGTGGCGGCGCTCCCTTGCCGAACGATGACGAACGCTTCGCGGCCAGGCCCGGGCAGCACGAGAGCCCGAATCCGCAGGCTCCCGGCCCCGGGACCGGCCACGCCCGCCACGAGATGGCGGGTCCGGCCGGATATCCGCAGTTCGAAGGCCCCGGCGCGGCGCACTACGGCAACGAACCGCTGGAGCCGCCGCCGCCTGTGGGCGCTGGGCACCCCAGCTACGGACCGCAAGGCACCGGGCCGGGCTGGGCGCCGTCCGGCCCCGCGCCCGCGCAGGAGCCGATCTACGGCTACCAGCAGGTCTCCACCGGTCCCGGCAGACTGGACGTGGGCCGGGCGCTCAGTTACGGCTGGGCGCGACTCTGGGCCAATCCGGGGCCGTGGTTCGGGGTGACCGCGGTGGGCCTCGTCATCTACTTGGCGTTCGTGGTGGTCGTTCAGCTCACCGACCCGACGTCGATGCTGCCGCTGCTGCTGATCTTCTTGGCGGTCATGGCAGGCGTGTGGCTGCTGCAGGCGGCGATGGTGCGCGGCGCACTGTACGAAACCGACGGCACCCCACCGCCTTTCGGCGCATACTTTCGATTCGTGAACGCGGGCAACGTGTTGCTCACCGCGTTGCTGGCATTCACGCTGACCTTCCTCGGCGCGGCGCTCTGCTTGCTTCCCGGACTGATCGCCGGATGGCTGTGCATGTTCTCGTTGCACTTCGTCGTCGATCAGGACCAGGGTCCATTCGAGGCGCTGAAGTCCAGTTTCACGCTGGTGGTCGCCAACGCAGTGCAGGTGCTGCTGCTCGCGCTGGCCGTGCTGGTGATCACGTTCCTGGGCACGCTGCTGTGCGGTCTCGGCCTGCTGATCGCGGGCCCGGTCTCCGTGATCGCGGTGACCTATGCCTACCGAGTGCTCACCGGAGGCACCGTCGCCGCGGGGTGAGGCCCGCTCACTTCTCGGCCGGTGCGCGCATGCCGATCCAGCGCTTCAACCGCTCCACCGGACCGGCCTCGCTGCCCGCGCGCGGCCGGAGCTGGAGCACGATGATCCCGGCCACGATGATGCCCGCCATGTTCACCGCCAGCTGGCCAGCGGACAGGAACGCCACCCGCCACTCCCCCAAGGTCGCCGCGACCACGGCGAATCCGGCCGCGGGCACGGTGGTCACCGAGATGAACACGCCGACCAGCGCGGCCGACTTCGCCGTCACGAGCGAGAGCATGCCGGCCGCGCCCGCCAATAGCGCGACGACCAGGGAGAACGGGCCCACCTGATAGATGAAGTCGACCTGCTCGACGCCGCTCACCCCGTCCATGGTGATCCAGCCGACCTGTTCCCACACCACCGTGGCCACCAACGTGACCACCATCGCCACCGGAAACCCCACCGCGAGCGCGAGGGCCGAGCGGCGGGCGAGGCCGAAGTCCCTGCGCACCAACGCGACCGCGAACGCGGCGAGCGGACCGAACTCCGGGCCGACGACCATCGCGCCGACGATCGTCACCGGCGAATCGGTCGCGACGCCCACGGCCGCGAGCAGGCAGGCGATCGTCAGGAACGCGAGAAAAGTCGCGTTGAGGCTCGACTCCTCATGCGTCTGCGCGAGCAGTTCCTCCCACACCACCGCGTCGCTCGGATCACCGGGCGCCTCGTGTACCGCGCGCTCGCCCGCCTCCGACAGGACCGTCTCGACCGGCGTGAGCGTCATCCCGCCGGACCGGCAGACGCCCAGCGCGGTCAAGTCGTCGAGCACGTCGTTGGCGGCCTCACGAGCCACGTCCGCCTGGACGAGATCGCCCTTCGGCTCCAGCGCGGCACCGCGGGCCAGGGTCACGTGCGTGACCCCGGGATCGGCGGCGAGTACCGCGAGCACCTCGTCGGTGAGATCCGGCGGGCTGATCAGGCGCAAGTGCAGCAACGGGTTTCCTCGCGGTCGGGCAGGCGTAACTGCCCAGAAGGTACCGTTCGCGCGAGCGCCCGCTACGAGGCGGTCTCGGCGCGCTCGCCCTTCTTCTGCTCCGGCTTGACGTCCAGACCCGCCTCTTTGCGCTGCAGCTCGCTGATCGGCGCGGGCGCGTCGGTCAGCGGGTCGACACCGCCGCCGGTCTTCGGGAACGCGATGACCTCGCGGATCGAGTCCTCCCCCGCCAGCAGTGCGGTGACCCGGTCCCAGCCGAAGGCGATGCCGCCGTGCGGCGGCGCGCCGAAGGCGAAGGCGTCCAGCAGGAAGCCGAACTGCTCCTGCGCCTCCTCCGGGCTGATGCCCATCACGTCGAAGACCCGTTCCTGCACGTCACGACGGTGGATACGAATCGAGCCGCCGCCGATCTCGTTGCCGTTGCAGACAATGTCGTAGGCGTAGGCCAGCGCCGAGCCCGGGTCGGTGTCGAAGGTGTCCAGCGACTCCGGCTTCGGCGAGGTGAAGGCGTGGTGCACCGCGGTCCAGGCGGAGTGGCCCACCGCCACGTCACCGCTAGCGGTCGCCTCGACGGTCGGCTCGAACAGCGGCGCGTCCACGATCCACACGAACGACCAGGCGTCCGCATCGATGAGACCGACCTTGCGGGCGATCTCCACCCGCGCCGCGCCGAGCAGCGCGCGCTGCGCCTTCGCTGCGCCCGCGGCGAAGAACACGCAGTCACCCGGAACCGCGCCGACGTGCTTGGCCAAACCGTCGCGCTCGGCCTCGGTGAGGTTCTTCGCGACCGGGCCGCCCAGTGTGCCGTCCTCGTTCACCAGCACGTACGCCAGACCCTTGGCGCCGCGCTGCTTGGCCCATTCCTGCCAGGCGTCGAGCTGGCGTCGCGGCTGGCTCGCACCGCCCGGCATGACCACCGCGCCGACATAAGGCGCCTGGAACACCCGGAACGGGGTGTCCTTGAAGTAGTCGGTGCACTCGGTGATCTCCACGCCGAAACGCAGGTCGGGCTTGTCGCTACCGAACCGGCGCATGGCCTCGGCGTAGGTCATGTGCGGGATCGGGGTCTGGATCTCGTAGCCGACCAGCTTCCACAGCGCGACCAGGATCTCCTCGGCCAGCAGGATCACGTCCTCCTGGCGCACGAAGCTCATCTCGATGTCGAGCTGGGTGAACTCCGGCTGACGATCGGCGCGGAAGTCCTCGTCGCGGTAGCACCGCGCGATCTGGAAGTAGCGTTCGATGCCGCCGACCATGAGCAGCTGCTTGAACAGCTGCGGGCTCTGCGGAAGGGCGTAGAAGTTGCCCGGCTGCAGGCGGGCTGGCACCACGAAGTCGCGCGCGCCCTCTGGCGTCGACCGGGTCAGCGTCGGGGTCTCCACCTCGACGAACTCGTGGCGGCCGAGCACCTCGCGGGCCGCCGCGTTGACTTTGGACCGCAGCCGGATGGCGTGTGCCGGGCCCTCGCGGCGCAGATCGAGGTAGCGGTGCTTCAGGCGCGCTTCCTCACCCGGCTGCTCGTCCAGCTGGAAGGGCAGCGGGGCGCTCTCGTTCAGCACCTCGAGCTCGGTGACGTTCACCTCGATGGCGCCGGTCGGCAGTTCCGGGTTCTCGTTGCCGCTCGGCCGCGGTTCCACGGTGCCGGTGACGCGCACGCAGTACTCCGCACGCAGCCGATGTGCCTGCTCGGCGGGTTCGCCCTCGCGGAAAACGGCTTGGGCCACACCGGACGCGTCGCGCAGATCGATGAAGATCACCCCACCGTGGTCACGCCGCCGCGCCACCCAGCCGGTGAGAGTGACGGTCTGACCGGCATGCTCGCTTCGCAGCGAACCAGCCAAGTGGGTGCGCAGCACGGGGTTCCTTTCGACGACTCTGGCACCGGCGCGGTGTGACCAAGTGCGAGTCCATCGTAGTGAGACACATTCGGTGAGTGGAAACCGATATCGACGCGCCCGTGCCAAGCTGTATTCGAGGGAGTGTGAACCGGGGTCGCCGACGACCGAGGGTTGGGTGACCCCGGGGACGAGCGAGAAAGCGACGACGATGACCTTCAACGAGGGCATGCAGATCGACCCCGACCGGGTTTCGTCCGGCGGTCCCGGCATGGGCGGCAAGCTCGCGCTCGGCGGCGGCGCGGGCGGGCTCATAGTGCTGGTGCTGGCGCTGCTACTGGGCGGCGACCCCGGATCCATCCTCGGCAACTTCACCGGCTCGCAGGACCAGAGCCAGACGCAGCCGGGCACGGCCGGCACGCCGAGCCATTGCAAGACCGGGGCGGATGCCAACAAATACGTCGACTGCCGGGTGGCGCTCACCGCGCAGAGCCTGGACGCGGTGTGGTCGGCCGAACTGCCGAAGCAGGCCGGAAAGCGCTACCAGCAGCCGAAGGTCGTGCTCTTCTCCGGAGCCACCTCGACCGGATGCGGCAACGCCACCAGCGCGGTGGGACCGTTCTATTGCCCGGCCGACCGGACCGCGTACTTCGACACCAGTTTCTTCCAGGAACTGGTGGATCGATTCGGTTCCAGCGGCGGCCCGCTGGCGCAGGAATACGTCGTGGCGCACGAGATCGGCCATCACATCCAGAACCTGCTCGGTGACATCGGCCGCGCCCAGCGCGATCCACGCGGCGCGGACTCCGACGCGGTGCGCACCGAATTGCAGGCCGACTGCTACGCGGGCATCTGGGCGCATTTCGCGGACAAGCAGCCCGCGCCCGGCAGCAACCAGCCGTTCCTGAAACCGTTGTCGGACAAGGATGTCAACGACGCGCTGTCGGCGGCCGCCGCGGTAGGCGACGACCGCATCCAGCGTGCCGCCCAGGGCCGGGTGAATCCCGAAGCGTGGACGCACGGTTCGTCCGAGCAGCGGCAGAAGTGGTTCCTCACCGGCTACAAGACCGGTCAGGTGAGGGCTTGCGACACGTACTCGGCTCCGGACCTGAACAACCCGTCCGGCCTGCGGTAGCGCCGGATCCGATCGATACAGCGCGCCGACTCCCGCCAGGGGTCGGCGCGCTGTCATGATCTACCGCAGTTCGTCTGTGCCGCAGACGGACACGGACAGCACCGGAAGATGGGATCGATGCGAGTAACGAAAGCCGTTCTGCTGGTTGTGACGCTGATCGTCGCGGTGGGCTCGGGCGCCGCCACGGCCGACCCGGCACTGGATCGACCCAGTGCGCTACCGCCGATCGCCGCGCCGCTGGCGCTGTTCACGCTGACCACCATTCCGGACGGTTGGCAGGCCCGGACGGATCTGCGCCCGCAGCTGGAGATCTTCGCCGACGGCCGTGCGGTGAGCAGCCCCGATGCGGTGGCCGCCGAGCGCCGTCCCGAGACCCCGCCGAAGCGGATCGACGGCCATATCCCGCCCGATGTGTTGAACGCGGCGCTGGCGGAGACCAAAGCGCTCGCCACGGTGGACCTCGGCGTGCCGAAAGCCACCGACCAGAGCAGCCGGATCATCGACTTCATGCCGCAGTCGCCGTCGGACGACGTGCATCTGGTGGTGTACTCGCCGGACACCACCGAGGGGCTCGGCGCCGAGCAGCAGGCCGCGCGTAAACGCTTCGCCGACCTCTACCGGAATCTGATCGACTCGTTCACACAGGACAACTGAGACTCTGCACGTCACCCGGCCCGGCGCTGATCCGCTCGGGCCGGGTGCGGCGCGTCGCCTACCCGGTGTCCGTCAGAACTGGTCCTGCTCGTAGTCCGAGCTGACGATCTCGTCCGAATGCGTCGCACCGATGACGTCCGGCGTCGACTCGCCCAGCGGGCCGGTGAGGTCGTCGTTGCCGATGGGGCTCAGGTAGGGCTGCACCGTCCGCGAGTGTTCCTCGTCGTTGCCGCGCTGCCCCGCCGCGGCGCCGGGGCCGCCCATGAAGCTGCTCGATCCGGCCGGTGTGGTGCTCGCGGGCGTGCCGGTACCGAGCGAAGTGCCCGGGACGCCGGCGACCGGCCGGATCGGTGCGACCGTGGC
Source organism: Nocardia sp. NPDC051929 (assembly GCF_044548645.1). Lineage (NCBI taxonomy): Bacteria > Bacillati > Actinomycetota > Actinomycetes > Mycobacteriales > Nocardiaceae > Nocardia > Nocardia sp. NPDC051929. The sequence continues at coordinate 161,791 of NZ_JBIUCG010000003.1, forward strand.
GCCGGGCAGGCCGGTGACTTTGGGCACCGACGACACGCTCGGGCTCCCGGGACGGCCGGGGCTGCTGCCGAGCAGGCTGCTCGGCGTGCCGTGGCTGGTGGTCGGGCTGTGCGAGGTGCTGTGCACCGACGACGGCGTGGTCGAGGGCGTCGATGTCGACGGCGTGGCGGAATCAAGGCCTGCCGCCTTGGTCGCGGTGTCCGACGCGGTCGACTGCGCCTGCTCCAGGATCGGCTGACCGACGTTCTCCGCCAGCGCCTGCGCGACCTCCTGCGGCGCGGGCCCGCCGCCCGGCGCGACCAGCTGCTGCACCATGCCGCTGAGCTCGGCGGTCTTACCGGCCAGGTCGCCGCGGGTGGCGTTGACCACGCCGACGGCTTGACCGAGGTGTTCGGTGGCCGAGGCCATCAGCGTCGCCTGGGCGGGCGGAGTGAGGATCACCGGCGCGAGCGCGGTCGCCTGGGTGGCGAACGACGACGCGATGCCGAGCAGTTGCGCGTTGCCCTGCTGCACCACCGTGGCAGCACGCTGCGTGAGCTCGGAGATGTCGATGCCCCGCTGGCTGGTCTCCTGTCCCTGCACGTTCGCCTGCTGGCTCGTGGCCTGTGCGTTGCGCGCGGCCTGGCTCTGCCACAGCTGCTCGACCGTGCTCATGCTGCCCTTGCCGACCTGCATGGCCATCTCGATGACCTTGGAGGACTGGCTGAGGATCGCGGTCGGATCGAACGCGCCGATGACGCCGGTGCCGAAGCTGCTCAGCAGGTCCAGGATCGGCTTCATCAAGACGTCGACGCCGGGCAGCGCGGGCACCGCGACACCCTGGAGCAGGGCGGCCACCGGATCGGCGGGCAAGGCAGGTAGCGATCCGGCCGCGGCCGCCGCCTGGTTCACCGCGCCGCTGATCGCGCTCGGCGCGGCGGCGAGCGCACCGTTCAGCACGCCGTTCGCCTGATCGAGCGCGGCTTCGACCGCGGGCGCACCGATCTGGCCGACCGCGGCGTTCGTGTCCCCGAGCAGCGCGGACGTATCGTGCGCGATCCCGTGCCCGTCCTCGGCGCTCGGTGTACCACCCAGTCCGGGCAGACCGGCGGGCACGGTGGCGGCCGACTGCTGATCCTCGGAGATCTTGCGGGACAGCACGAATGCGGGCGGCTCGATGGGCGGCAGATCTTCGGGCAACTGCGGCAGCGGCAGGTCGAGCACCGCCTGTGCCGGTGTCTGCTGCAATGCGTCCAGCACGGTCTGCTGGCCGATGGCGACGTTCTGTTCGGCCGCGTGCGCGACGGCGTGATCTTCCGGCGCGATGACGCCGCTGTCCAGCGGTCTCATACCGCGCCCCCGATCTGGCCCGCGATCGACCCGAGCGCGCCCGCGTTGGACCAATCGACCGCGTCGTAGGCCGCGGCCGCGCTGAACGCCGAGTCCGAGAGCTTGGCGTACTTGGCGGACAGATCGTTGATGTCCTTGGCCTGCAACACTTGCGCCGCGGCGAACATCGCCAGGTAATCGGCCCCGATCAAGCCGAACACCGGGACGAGCGCCGAAACGTTCTTCACCGCGTCGAAATTGCCCGCCCCCGCGAGATCACCGGCGATACCGGCGTTCGTGGCGGCGAACGCCCGGACCGCTTCGGTCTCTACCGAGAGATCACTCATCGAGATGCCCCCCCCCAAATCGTCGTACAGATCAGCGTCATGCAGTTGTGGTGATCCGCCTGCTCCCTGCCGAATCGGCAAGGGCCGCTACGGTTGCGCTCAATATAGCGGACCGGACCGGCATGTTTCGAGCCCGAACGCGCCGCACACCGGGCAAACCCGGCAGAACTGGAACGTGTTGCAAATTAGAACAAGTTCTATATTCTCTGTCCCATGAAGGTCGCAGTGACCGGCGCAGCCGGCTACCTTGGCACGAATCTGCTCCGCCTCCTCACCGAGCGCGGTCACCAGGTCACGGCCATCGATCGGGCCGTTCCCGCCGAGCCGGCGGCACCCGGCGTCACCTGGCTGCGTGGCGACGTGCTCGACCCGGCGTCGATGCGCGCCGCGCTGGACGGCGCCGAGGTGGTCTACCACCTGGTCGCGGTGATCACCCTGGCCGAGAAGAACGATCTCGCCTGGCGGGTGAACACCGAGGGCGTGCGCGTGGTCGCCGAGGCGGCGCTGGCGGTCGGCGCGCGCCGGATGGTGCACGCCAGCTCGATCCACGCGTTCGACCAGTACAGCTGCGGCGGCCGGATCGATGAGAACGCGCCGCGGTCGACCGACCCGGCGCTGCCGGTCTACGACCGCTCGAAATGGGCGGGCGAGGTGGCGCTGCGCAAGGTGATCGACCAGGGACTCGACGCGGTGCTGTGCAATCCCACCGGCGTCTTCGGCCCACTGGACCACAGCAAGCCGCTCTCGCGCATCAACCGGACGCTCAAGGACGCGGCCCTCGGGCGCGTGCCCGCCATGATCGGCGGCGGATTCGACCTGGTGGACGTGCGCGACGTCGCCGCGGGCCTGGTACTGGCGGGCGAGAAAGGCCGCACGGGCGAGAACTACCTGCTCGGCGGATCGATGATCTCGATGCTCGAAGTGTGCCGCGTCGCCGCGACCCATGGCGGCAAGCGCGGCCCGAGGTTCGCCATCTCCCCCAAGCTCGTGTCCGGCGTCATCCCGGTGCTCGCGCCGATCGGCAAGCTGTTCAACTCCGACATCGTCTCCAAGGCGGCGCTGGGCGCGCTGATCTCCGCGCCGGTGGTCGACCACGGTAAGGCCGAGCGCGAGCTCGGCTACCGGCCGCGCCCGCTCGACGACACGGTGCGAGACCTGGTCACCTTCTTCGCCGACCCGGCCGCGCTGACATCGCCCGGCACCAAGCAGATCGCTTGACAGCTGCTAGAACACATGTTCGACTGAGAGGGTGCGGTGGCAAAGCCAGACCCTGGACGCCGAGGACGGCGCCTTGCCCGGGCTGTCCCGGGCCGGTCTGGTGCGCACCGTACGGACGCCGGAGTTCGAGGGCATCACATTCCACGAGGTGCTGTGCAAGAGCGCCCTGAACCGGGTGCCCGAGGGCGCGAACGTGCCGTTCCGATGGACCGTCAATCCCATGCGGGGTTGTTCGCACGCCTGCCGCTACTGTTTCGCGCGCGGCACGCACGAATATCTGGATCTGGACGCGGGCCGGGACTTCGATTCGCAGATCGTGGTGAAGACGAATGTCGCCGCGGTGCTGCGCAAGGAACTCGGCAGGCGGTCCTGGCGCCGCGAGCCGGTCGCGCTGGGCACCAACACCGATCCCTATCAGCGCGCCGAGGGACGCTATCGCCTGATGCCCGGCATCATTCGCGCGCTGACCGAATCCGGCACCCCGTTCTCCATCCTCACCAAAGGCACCCTGCTGCGACGGGACCTGCCGTTGCTCACCTCGGCCGCCCGCGAGGTGCCCGTGAGTATCGCGATGTCCATCGCGATACTGGACGAGGATCTGCACCACAGCCTGGAGCCGGGCACACCGTCACCACGAGCCCGCCTGGACCTGGTTCGCGCGCTCGCCGACGCGGGCTTCGCCGTCAATGTGCTGGTCGCACCGGTCATCCCCTGCCTCACCGACGGACGCGCCCACCTCGACGCGGTCTTCGGCGCGATCGCCGAGGCCGGTGCTCAATCGGCGGTCGCGTTCCCCATGCACCTGCGCGGCAGTACCAGGGGCTGGTTCCTGTCCTGGCTGGCCGAGCACCATCCGGCGCTGCTGCGCCGGTACCGCCAGCTGTACCGGCGCGGCGCCTACGTCACGCCGGAGTATTCCGCGTGGCTGCGCGCGCGGGTCGCTCCGCTGCTGGCGGAGCACGGTTTGACGGCGCGCGGACGGCCCGAACCGGAGACACGAGCCGAAACCGCGCACGCGAGCGACGCGCAGCTGGCATTGTTCGCCTGACGCCCGCACCGCCGAATCTCGCCGGTCCGCGCGCTTCACGGGCGCGCACCGTGTTCGACGGAGTAGTTTGGCGATGGCACCTCTCAGCGACGAGGAAGTGAAGCAGGCATATGGTTTCACACCAAAACGATGTCGGCACAGCTAAATTGGAAAAGGTCGTCATTCGGTTCGCCGGGGACTCCGGCGACGGAATGCAGCTGACCGGCGATCGCTTCACCCACGAGGCCGCCGCCTTCGGCAACGACCTGGCCACCCAGCCCAACTTCCCCGCCGAGATCCGCGCGCCCCAAGGCACGCTGCCCGGCGTCTCGTCCTTCCAGATCCAGATCGCCGACTACGACATCCTCACCGCGGGTGACCAGCCCGACGTGCTGGTCGCGATGAACCCGGCCGCGCTCAAGGCGAATCTGGAGGATCTCCCGCGCGGCGCCACCGTCATCGTCAACACCGACGAGTTCACCAAGCGGACCCTCGCCAAGGTGGGTTATGCCGCCGATCCGCTGGCCGACGAGACACTGTCGGACTTCGTGGTCCACCGCGTCCCGATGACCTCGCTCACCCTCGGCGCCACCGAATCGACCGGAGTCGGCAAGAAGGACGCCCAGCGCGCGAAGAACATGTTCGCCCTCGGCCTGCTGTCCTGGATGTACGGGCGCCCGATCGGCGGCACCGAGCAGTTCATGCGGGAGAAGTTCGCGACCAAGCCCGATATCGCCGAGGCCAACATCCTGGCGTTCCGGGCGGGCTGGAACTACGGCGAGACCACCGAGAGCTTCGCCACCACCTACGAGATCGCGCCCGCCGAACTCCCGCCGGGCACCTACCGCCAGATCACCGGCAACACCGCGCTCGCCTATGGCCTGATCACCGCCGGTCAGCTCGCCGGGCTGCCCGTCTTCCTCGGCACCTATCCCATCACTCCGGCCTCGGACATCCTGCACGAGCTGAGCAAGCACAAGAATTTCGGCGTCACCACCTTCCAGGCCGAGGACGAGATCGCCGGGATCGGCGCGGCGCTCGGCGCCGGGATCGGCGGTGCGCTCGGCGTCACCAGCACATCCGGCCCCGGGCTGGCGCTCAAGAGCGAGACCATCGGCCTGGCGGTGATGACGGAGCTGCCGCTGGTGGTGATCGATGTGCAGCGCGGCGGACCGTCGACCGGACTGCCGACCAAGACCGAACAGGCCGATCTGTTGCAGGCGCTCTACGGCCGCAACGGCGAATCACCGGTGGCGGTGCTCGCGCCGCGCTCCCCCGCCGACTGCTTCGCCGCCGCGGTGGAAGCCGCGCGAATCGCCCTCACCTACCGCACTCCGGTGCTGCTGCTGTCCGATGGTGCGATCGCGAACGGCTCCGAACCGTGGTCCATCCCGCAGGTGACGGAGCTGGAGCCGATCGACCCGGCGTTCGAACCGGAAGGCGACGACACCGACCCGTTCCAGCCGTACGCACGCGATCCCGACACGCTCGCCCGGCCGCTCGCCGTCCCTGGCACGAAGGGCCGCGCCCACCGCATCGGCGGCCTCGAGAAGGCGGACGGCAGCGGCAACATCTCCTACGACCCGGCCAATCACGAACTCATGGTTCGCCTGCGTCAAGCCAAGATCGACGGCATCGAGGTGCCCGATCTCGTGGTGGACGATCCGGACGGCACCGCCGAGCTGTTGCTGATCGGCTGGGGCAGTTCCTACGGCCCGATCGGCGAGGCGTGCCGTCGCGCGCGGCGGCGCGGTGTGCCGGTCGCTCAGGCGCATCTACGGCATCTGAATCCGTTGCCCGCCAACCTCGGTGACGTACTGCGCCGTTATCGCGTCGTGGTCGCGCCCGAGATGAACGGCGGCCAGCTCGCCACGCTGCTGCGGGCGAAGTACCTGGTCGACGTGCGACCGTGGACGAAGATCGCGGGCACCGCGTTCTCCGCCCAGGAGCTGGTCGGGGTCATCGACGCGGCGCTGGACGGGTCGATCGAGGAGCTGGAACAGAACAAGGTCTTCGCCGCACGGGCGCGGGCCACCTATAGAACACTGCCGGACGAAGGCCGTCCACAGCCCAGCGCAGGCGAGGCAGCCACATATCGGATGTCTGGGGGTATCGCATGACCATCGTGGAAACCTCACTGGTCGGCACCGATCTGGGACTCACCGGTGTATCCGGAGTGCCGTCCGCGGACGGACCGCAGAAGGTGAAGGACTTCACCTCCGATCAGGAAGTGCGCTGGTGCCCCGGCTGCGGCGACTACGTGATCCTGGCGACGGTGCGCGGCTTCCTGGCGGAACTCGGATTGCGCCGGGAGAACCTGATGTTCGTGTCCGGGATCGGCTGCTCCAGCCGCTTCCCGTATTACTTGGAGGCCTACGGCATCCATTCCATCCACGGTCGCGCGCCCGCGATCGCGACCGGATTGGCGGTCAGCAGGCCCGATCTGTCGGTCTGGGTGGTGACCGGTGACGGCGACGCGCTGTCCATCGGAGGCAACCACCTCATCCACGCGCTGCGCCGCAACGTGAACATGACGATCCTGCTGTTCAACAACCGGATCTACGGCTTGACGAAGGGCCAGTACTCGCCGACCTCGGAACAGGGCAAGATCACCAAGTCGACCCCGATGGGCTCGGTGGACCACCCGTTCAACACCCTGTCGGTGGCGCTGGGCGCGGAAGCGACCTTCGCCGCCCGCGCGCTCGACTCCGATCGTGCGGGACTCACCGAGGTGCTGCGCGCCGCCGCCGACCACCGGGGCACGTCGTTCGTGGAGATCCTGCAGGACTGCCCGATCTTCAACGACGGCTCGTTCGACGCGCTGCGCCGGGACAACGCCGCCGACCATCTCGTCCCGCTGCGGCACGGCGAGCCGATCCGATTCGGCACCGAGGGCGAATTCGCGGTGATACGACGGGGTTTCGGGCTCGCGGTGGCCCGGGCCGACAGCGTCGCGGAGTCCGATATCGTGGTGCACGACGCCTACGCCGACGACCCGGAGTACGCCTACGCGTTGTCGCGGCTGTCCGATCAAGGGCTCGAACACGTGGTCACAGGTATCTTCCGCAGCGTCTCTCGACCGACCTACGACGACGCGGTGCGCTACCAGATCGAGACGGCGCGGGAACGGAAGCCCGTCGGTCCCGAATCGCTGCAGTCCCTGCTCACCGGATCCGAAACCTGGACGGTCGGATAGCTGGCCGCGCCTGACCGGCTCTGCGGGGCGGACGCTCGCGGCGCCGGTCAGGCGCGCTTGGCGAAACCGAGGTCGACCACGGCGTCGCGTTCTTGCACCAACTCCGCGACCGACGCATCGATCCGGGGACGGGCCAGAGCATCGATCGCCAGGTCGGGCACGATGGTGTACTCGCCGTTCGCGCAGGTGACCGGGAACGAGCTGATCAGCCCGTCCGGCACGCCGTAGGAGCCGTCCGAGGCAACGGCCATGGAAACCCAGTCACCGTGCCGCGTGCCACGCACCCAGTCGCGGATGTGGTCGATCGCGGCGCTGGCCGCACTCGCCGCCGAGGACGCGCCGCGGGCCTGGATGATGGCGGTGCCGCGCTGCTGCACGGTGGGCACGAACTGCTCGGTCAGCCACGCCGGATCGCCGATCAGGTCGAGGGCGGGACGTCCCGCGATGGTGGCGTGCGCGACGTCGGGGTACTGCGTCGCCGAGTGATTGCCCCAGATCGCGACCCGGGCGATGTCGGCGGCGGGCGCACCGGTCTGCTTGGCCAGTTGCGCGATGGCGCGATTGTGGTCCAGCCGCGTCATGGCGGTGAAACGCTCGGCGGGCACGTCCGGTGCGTTGCTCATGGCGATGAAGGCGTTGGTGTTGGCCGGGTTGCCGATCACGAGCACCTTCACGTCGTCCGCGGCGCTGGCGTTGATCGCGGCGCCCTGCTCGGTGAAGATCGCGCCGTTGGCGGCGAGCAGATCCGAACGTTCCATCCCGGCGGTGCGCGGCCGCGCGCCGACCAGCAGGGCGATATCGGCGCCAGCGAAGCCGATCCACGGGTCGTCGCTGATGTCGATGGACTCCAGCAACCCGAACGCGCCGTCTTCCAGTTCCATCGCGACGCCCTCCAGCGACGCCACCGCGGCGGGGACTTCCAGCAGCCGTAGCCGCACGCGCGTGTCCGGGCCGAGCATCGCGCCGGAAGCGATCCGGAACAGCATGCCGTAGGCGATCTGGCCCGCGGCTCCGGTCACGGTGACGGTGACGGTCCCAGCGGCGGTGCTCACGACGAACTCCTTGCGGTAGGCGGACTTCTGTTGCCCACCCTAACCACTCTCACCGCCGCCGAAGGCCGACGGTGAGCTACGCGACAGTGACTCGTGCGCCGCCCGGCACCGGCCCCGGAGGAGAACCGCGGGGTCAGCTGAGTGTGGCGACCTCGCTGTCGGTCAGCACGATCGGCGAAACCGCGTCCTTGGCGCGCGCCAGCCGCACGGCGCGATACAGCGGCCGTTCCTCCAGCCCGGCGTCGCGCGCCTCGGCCCGCAACTGCCGCACCAGCATCTCGGAAACCGCTACGGCCGCGGCCAATCGACTGGCGGCGAGCGCGTCCGCGAGCCTGCGCAAACCGACCAGGTGCAATTCGCGGCCGCTGCCCACGTCGGTGTACATGGCCAGCGGAACGACCTGGGAGACCTCACCCGCGGTGACCCGCAGAGCGATCCGGCTCAACCGGGCCGGGAACACCAGGACCTCGACCCCGGTGGCCGCCGACATCTCCACCCGCCGTTCACCGAACAGTCTGCGGGCGTGGATCATCGTGCCGGTCAACCACATTCGCCGCCGACGCAGCGCGACGGCGTACAGGACGGTCGGCGCGCCGACGACGACGCCGACCGCCGCGGCGATCGGCCAGCTCACCACGGTCGCGGCCAGCAACGCCGCGCCGACCCCGATACCCGACGCGGCCAGCGCGAGGCGGCGCAACATCGGCGCGTACAACTCGGGCGCGACCAGATCGAGGCCCACCGGCGCGAGCGCCCGCTGGTCATCAGAATTCGTGGACACTACTCCGCCCTCTCGCGACTCCGGCGGCGGTGTGTGCGCGCCGGTCACGCTGCTGCTCCCGTCACCCGGCCGACGACGGGTTCGACGCACAGTACCGTGCGCGCGGCGGGCGCGCCGCGAAACTCGACGGGCAGCGCGCACCCGCCGCCTCGCTACCCGGCCAGCGACTCCCGGATCACGCCGACTGCCTCGGGCAGCGGAATCTGCCGTTGATCACCGGTCGCCATGTCCTTGAGCCCGATGGTGTTCTCCGCGAGGTCACGATCGCCGAGCACGAGGGTGAACTTCGCCCCGGAACGGTCGGCCGCCTTCATCGCGCCCTTCACACCGCGTCCGCCGTAGGCCAGATCGACCCGGACGCCCGCCGCGCGCAACTGCGCGGCGACAACCACGAGCCGCTGCTTGGCGGCGTCGCCCAGCGGCACGCCGAACACCTCGCAGCGCGCCGGGTTGCCCGCCGACTTGCCCTCGGCCGCCAGCGCCAGCATGGTCCGGTCGACGCCGAGGCCGAATCCGATACCCGACAGCGGCTGCCCGCCGAGCTCGGCCATGAGACCGTCGTAACGGCCACCGCCGCCGATGCCGGACTGCGCGCCGAGACCGTCGTGCACGAACTCGAACGTGGTCTTGGTGTAGTAGTCGAGGCCGCGCACCATGCGCGGGTTCACCACGTACGGCACGCCCAGCGCTTCGAGGTGGCCGAGTACCTGCTCGAAGTGCGCCTTGGCCGACTCCGACAGGTGATCGATCATCAGCGGCGCGTTCGCGGTCATCTCCCGTACCTCGGGCCGCTTGTCGTCCAGCACGCGCAGCGGGTTGAGCTGGGCGCGCCGCTTCGTCTCCTCGTCCAGCGGCAGTCCGAACAGGAAATCCTGCAGCAGTTCGCGGTACTGCGGGCGGCAAGTCTCGTCACCCAGCGAGGTGACCTCGAGGCGGAATCCGTCCAGGCCCAGGCCGCGGAATCCGGCATCGGCGATCGCGATGACCTCCGCGTCGAGCGCCGGATCGTCGACGCCGATCGCCTCGATGCCCACCTGCTGCAACTGGCGGTACCGGCCCGCTTGCGGCCGCTCGTAGCGGAAGAAGGGGCCCGCGTAGCACAGCTTCACCGGGAGCTGACCGCGATCGAGGCCGTGTTCGATGACCGCGCGCATCACGCCCGCCGTGCCCTCGGGACGCAGCGTGACGCTGCGGTCGCCGCGGTCGGGGAAGGTGTACATCTCCTTGGTGACCACGTCGGTGGACTCGCCGACGCCGCGGGCGAACAGGCCCGTGTCCTCGAAGACCGGCAGCTCGATATGCCCGTACCCGGCCAGTCGGGCGGCGCGGAGCAGGCCGTCGCGCACCGCGACGAACTCTGCCGAGCCGGGCGGCACGTAGTCCGGTACCCCCTTCGGGGCGGAGAAGCTGCTGGTCTTGGTCACGATGCTCCAGTTTCCACCACTACGGCACCGCAAGTCCAACCGGTTCCCCGAACCGACTCTCAGGAAGGTTGCGGAACAGTCTCAGGTAGAAATGGCACACTCTTATCCCGATGTAACCGGATACGGGAGGAACGTGGTAGTGCCGAGCAACGAACAGCGACGAGCAGCGGCGAAACGCAAGCTGGAACGTCAGCTCGCCAACCGGGCCGAGCGGGCGCGTAAGCGCAAGCAACTCACCATCGCCGGATCGGTACTCGGTGTCGTCGTCGTGGTCGCCGCCGTGACCGGGGTGTACTTCTTGACCCGCGGCGACGACAGCAACAGCTCCGATGCCGCCGACGCCTCGCTGTCCAGCACTCCCGCCGCGGCCGCCCCGCCCTCCGCGAAGGCCAAGCCCGCGACGGTCGACTGCACCTACCGCGACAGCGCCAAGCCCGCGGACAAGCCGGTGAACAAGCCGAAGGCCGGCCCCGTCCCAACCACCGGCGTCGACGCCAAGGTCAGCGTCAGCATGGACACCAGCCAGGGGCCGATCGGGCTGACCCTGAACAACGCCGATTCGCCGTGCACGGTGAACAGCTTCGTCAGTCTGGCGGCGCAGAACTACTTCGACGGCACCAGCTGTCACCGCATGACCGCGGGCGAGGGCCTGAAGGTCCTGCAGTGCGGCGACCCCACGGGTACCGGAATGGGTGGGCCCGGTTACGAGTTCGACAACGAATACCCGACCGACCAGTACGCTGCGAACGATCCGGCGGCGACTTCGGAGCCGATCTCGTACAAGCGTGGCGTGCTGGCCATGGCCAACGCGGGGCCGGGAACCAACGGCAGCCAGTTCTTCATCGTGTACTCCGATTCCCTGCTCCCGCCGCAGTACACGATCTTCGGCACCGTGGACGACAACAGCCTCGGCACGTTGGACAAGATCGCCGCGCTGGGCCAGGACGACTCCAACGGCCCCGGGGACGGGAAGCCCAAGCAGCCGGTCACAATCCAGTCGGTGCGCATCGACCGCTGAGTGCGGATCCGGGCCCGCGGCGTCTCGGCCGCGGGCCCGAGCCGTATCCACGTCCCTGCAGCCGAAGTGCGGATAGTGGAACCTTTCTTCGGTTAGGGTGCCCTCAGCCCGAAGATCATCCGGCGCGCCCGAAGACACGCCGGAAATGTGCGATATATGCTGATAAAGCAGCACGCTCGTGCGATTGTGCCGACCTTTGTCAGGTAACCTCGAAACAAGGAGTTCTTGCAGCGTAGTGCGGCCTCGGCCGGGCTATCCCCGGGCAGGAAGTGCCACGCCGCAAGTTCTTCGGGTGTCCACGTTTGCAGGCGGGACCCGCTGCACGGGACTACAGTTCGCGTGGCGGCGTCCGTAACGAAGCACCACCATCATCCATAGTGATCACCGCAGCATCGGGGAGCAGCCATGTCCGAGGAACTGGACGACATCGGCCGGGAAACCGCGGCCATGATGAGGACAATGTTGCAGCTTGCGACGCTCGTCGCCTTGCGTACCCGCGAGCGTGGTCAGAAGGAAGCCGAAGCGCGCGTCAAGCTCACCGAGGCCCGGATCAAAGAGGCCAAGGAACTGCAGTTGCGGGAGGCCAGGGACGCGAAGGCCAAGGACCCGCGCAACACCGAGCTGGCCCGGCTGATCGAGAAGCCGATCCCGGAAAAGGGTGTGTCCCTGGAGAAGGACCGCTTCTCCGCGCAGGCCGAGGCATCACGGATGGCGGCCAATGCCGCCGCCGCCAAGCCGGCCTTGCAGTACGACTCCCAGGAACGCCGGATGGCGATCGCGGCACATCTCGCGAAAATGGGTGTGGCGCCGGAACTCGCCGCGGTGCGGATGCTGATCGAAGTAGGGCAGGCACAGCCTCCGGGTGAGGCCGTACGCACCCGCCCCGGCGAGGCGCCCGCGGTTACCAGGGCAGGACGGGAACAGGATCCCCGCGGCTTGGAGCGCACGCGATAGCACGAGACGGACGAGTGCCCGCTGGATCATCCAGCGGGCACTCGTCCGTTCCGAACCCTTTCGGCGAGAATCGCCGTGACGCATCGCCACTACGGCGGGAAGTTACCGATCGTAGGGTCACTGAACATGCCGTTCTGCGGCGCTTTCGTCGGTAGCGGGTTGAGCATGTCCTTATGACCGTTGCGCACACTGCAATACTTGAACGGTCCCTTGGGATCGAACAGTTTCGCCATATGCGGATCGGCATGATCCAGGAACCAGACGCTCAGTCCGGTCGCCCCGTCCTGGCGGTAGTGCTCCCAAGCGCGCCATAACGCGTCCAGCCGGGCAATTGCCTCCGCGTGCTGCCACCACTCCGGGCACCACACGGTGTCACTGAGATCGGTGACCTGCCGACGGTAGATCACGCTGAGATAGTTCTCGACGAACTCGACCACGTTCGCGTAGTGCATGTTCTGCTGCGGTTCGTTCACAGCGGCCGGACCTCCTCGACTTGGCCATACTCCGGCGGTGGCGTCGACTTGCTCAGCGACGGCGAACCGATGACGTCCGCGATCTGCGTCTTGCGCTGCGGATCATGGTGCGAGATGGACTGTTTCACGTCGGAAGCGTACTCACCCTCCCACCACGGCACGGTACGGATGAGCACCGGTGGCGCACCGGACGGGAACAGGATGGCCCGCCCACGCGGCAGCGTCGCCAGACCGTTGACCGAGAACGTCTTGGACGAGCCCAGCGAACGTGAGTAACTCTTGCCGCCCTTGGATTCGGACACCGACTGCGAGATCGCGTCGTACTCACCGAGCACATCCGAACGCTCCTGCAGGAACTTCGTGTCGTCCACGCCGCTGCCGAGCACTTTGATGTTCGCCGCCGACCACAACGCGTTCATGCCGCTCTCGCCCCAGCAGCGGGCGCCCTGCGCCCAGGACTGCAGCACGGTCATCACGACGATGCCCCGGGAGCCGAAGTGGCTGTACTGCTTGGGCAGATCCTTCCAGCGCACCACGTTTGCCGCCTCGTCCAGCACCGCGAGCAGCGGGATCGCCAGGCGCCCACCGGCCGACTGCGACGCCTTGCGCATCGCCACGTCCACCACCGCCTCGGTGAGCGCGCTCACCAGCGGCGCGGCCGAACCGCGGCCCTCCAGCGACAAGCTGTAGAGCGTTCCGTTGTTCTCCAGGAACTCCAGCTCGTCGAATTCCCTGCGGTCGCCGCCCCGGGAGATCCACGGATGCACGTTCGACAGTTTCAGGCAGCGGATCATCTTCTTGGCCGTGCCGAAGATGCCGCTGCGCGTGCGCGGATCGGTGTTGTACTGCGAGGACAGGCCCGAGGCCGTGTAGTGATGACGGGCGGCGCGCAGCAGCTCGATGGGCTCGGTGTCCTGCGGATTGGTCACCCACTCCCAGACCTGCACGATCGGCCTGCTGCCGTTGCGGTCGCCGACGGCGGCGGCGAGGAACAACCCGGCCAGCAGGTCCTCGGCCTCGGGATCGAAGAACGCGTCGGTCTTCGTGTCCCGGCCGTCGTCACCGTCGGCGAAGTGCCCCGCAAGCCGCGCCGCGCGCATCTCACAACCTTCGCGCTTGGCGTCCACCCAGGACAGCGGATCCCAGAACCAGGTCGGCTCTTCACCCGCGACACCCTGCGGGTCGAAGACGAAGGTGGGACTTCCCTTGGACTCCCGCACGTCTCGGGTGGCGTCCACCACGTCGCGCTTGTTCGAGGTGGCCAGCACCGGGCCGATCGCGCTGAGGATCGCCGGGATGACTCGGGAGGTCGACTTGCCCTGACGCGGACCCCAGATGTCCAGGTGCAGATCCTCGTACGAACCGTAGAGCATCACCCCGTCGGCCACACCAACGCCGATCGGCACGCCCGGAGCGTCGTCGTAGCCGAGTCTCACCCCCAGCTGCTCGGCCTTCTCCCGGACGCCCGCTTCGGTGAGCATCGAGATCGCGCCGCCGTTGCCCATCACGTCGGCCTTGTCGTCGACCGGCAACCTGCCTTTGGACCGGCGCTTCTGCAACTCCTTGCGGATCACCAGATACGCTACGACGCTGAGGATCACCAGCAGCACGATCGCCGTCGCCGCGCCCGGCCAGCGCAGCCTTCCTCGCGCCAGATCGGCCGCGATGGCGATCGGGTTGAACGGAACCTTCTGCGGGCTGCCCTCGAGCATGTTGCCCAGATGCAGCGCGAGCCAGAGGGTTCCGAAGATCGCGAAGCCGGCGTAGGTCAGTAGCAGGCTGACATCGGGTCCGGGGATGGCCGGATCCGTCACCTTTTTCTTCTTCGCCATGTGTCCCTCCTGGGTCGGCCGTCCGGTACGGAAAGCGAGTGGTCAGCGGAATGCGTCGAGCCGCCAGCCGTCGGGTGTGCGCACGACGGTGGCGATCACCGTCGCGGGCGGCAGCGGCTCCTTGCGTCCGTTCGGATGGACGACGGTCTGCTCGATCCCGATCTTGAACTGCTGGACGTTCGGATCGCTGAGGGCAGGAGCCTTCTCGCCGGACGCGAAGGTGAACGCCTCCACATGCGCCCCTTCCCTCGCCCAATCCGCCCACTGCAGTGTCGACTTCGGCGTCTGCACCGCGGTCGGCGTCGCATCCAGCATACGAATCAGGCTGGGGCCGAGAAACTTCCGCGCTCGGCCCAGAGACTCGCCCTGGGTCTCGGTGGCGGGCTGCCAACTGTAGATTTCCCGCAACGCCGCGACCGCGACACCGTCCGGCGTCACCGGGTCGGGGGCGGGCACGCCCTCCAGCAACCGGGGTGTGGACGTAGCGGAATGCGCCGCATCGGATCCCGAGTCCGCGCGGTCCGTCCGGCCACAGGCCGAACCCAGCACCGCGACGCTCACCACCAGCATCACCACCAGTTTCGCGCGTGCATTTGCTCTGTCCATCCAGGCTAACCGCACACCGGGGCGTCGCGGCAGTCCCGCCGCCGTGTGTTCGCGCCCGTGAACGCTCACAGCACCCTCCTCGCCCGTCCGTCTCCTGGCACCGCGACTTCCGAAACGCCGCCGCCGGATCGGACGTCCGCGCCGGGCACCGACTGGATCATCCGGCCGTTGCCCGCATAGACGCCGACCTGCGCGGGTCCACGCGCGCCGAACGAGCTGAACACGAGATCCCCGGGCTGCGCCTTGCTCATCGGCACCTCCGCGCCCGCCTCCCACTGCTGTTCGGCCGTGCGCGGCAACGTCACCGCGCCGGAGGACGCCGCGAACACCGCCGCCGCGGTCAGACCCGGTCCGTCCAACCCCCCGCCGCTCGGTCCTTGGGGTCCCCCGCCGCCCCACACGTAGGGCGTGCCGAGCCACTCGTGCGCGGCTTGGACGATCTGGTCGCCGGCCGAACCCTGCCCAGGGGTGAACCGGCCGAGCGAACCCGGCGCTCGGTATTGCGCTTCCATGGTGAGAATGTTGCGCACGTATGGCTGGGTCTCGGCGTAGTGCGCAGCGAGCTGGTTCGGCATGCCGCCCGAGGCCAGCACCGCGCCTTCGCCGGCGTTGTACGCCGCCAGCGTCAAAGCGACGATGTCGCCCTGCACCCTGCCCTCGGCCTGCCACCGCTGGATCTGGTGCGCGATCGCGCACATGTAACGCCCCTGGCCGACGATCGCGTCCCCGTCGTCCCACACGCTGGCCACGCCGTTGCCGTCGGCATCGATCACGTACGGCTGACCGTCGTCGGGATCGATGCTCACCGCGGTGGTCGGCAGGAACTGGGCCAGGCCCTGCGCACCGGCGGGCGAGGTCGCGCCGCGCCGGAAACCGGATTCCTGCCTGCCCTGCGCGGCCAGTAGCGACGGCGTGATCTGCGGGCAGATCGACCCCGCACGGCGGTACCAGATCTCCAGTTCTTGTGGCACCTTGCCCGCGGCCAGCGCGCCACCGGCGGTGCCGAAACCGAGGCTGCAGCGTGGATCGCTGGAATACGCTCGCGCACCGCCGACATCCGGGGTCGGCGCACCGTCGAGCCAGGGCAGCGGATCGATCTGCCGTCCGCCGGTGAAACGGCCGCCCGGGACGATCTCGAAATGCAAGTGGGGCCCGCTGGATTCACCCGCCGACCCCACCGCGCCGATGTGCTGCCCCGCGGTCACCGTATCGCCCGGCCGGACCAGGACGCCGGAGTCCCACATGTGGCCGTAGACCGCCGAGTACGAACGGCCGTTGATGTCCACCGAGTCGACGACGATCCAGTTGCCGAATCCGGATGCCGGACCGGCGGCGACGACGCGGCCGTCGGAGACCGAGAAGATGGGCGTGCCGTCCGGCGCGGCCAGGTCGACGCCCTTGTGCGCGCCACCCCGCGCGCCGAACGTGTCCGACACCGTGAAGGTTCCGGTGGCCATCGGCAACGTGCGGCGCAGCGGGCCGACTCCCGCCGCGAGTGAGGGTGTGGCGGTCGCGGCCGGATTGGGTCGGCTCGCGCCGGTACCTGTTGTCGCGGCGGCGCGCCGATCGCCCGGCGGGTAACCGCCCAGCGGCGGAAGCGCCGACTGCGAGCCGAGCACGGAGCCGCCCTCACAGGCGTCGTCGACGGCGGGCATGACGATGACCAGCACGATGGTCATCAGGCCGAGCACCGCGCCCAGCGCCGTCCACAAGACGGATTTGCCGCTCACCGCCGCACTCCGGCATCGTGCCGCGCGCAGCCCGGGTTCACGTGCGGCGCCGAGTCTCGTTGAGGGTGTCGGCCAGCGTGCGGTTCATCTCGGCGGCGGCAGCCAACTGCTGTTGCAGCAGTGCGACCTTGCGCCGCAGCGCGGTGGCGTCCATCCGCTCCAGACTGGGGCCTTCGGCCGCGCGCACCCAATTGCGCACCGAGTTCGTGTGCACACCGATCTGCTCGGCGACCACGCGGCATGCCTCCGATTCACTGCGCAGCTTGCCGGTCAGCGCGATGACCTGTTCGACCGCCGCTTGACGCACCTCCGGCGAGACGCGTCGGTAGGACCGGTGCGGCATCATGCGGCGCTCCCCGGTGAATCCGTTCCTCGCGAGATCGATTCGGTGAACTCGCTGAACCGCTGGTTGGTGTCGTGGATCCCGCTTTCCTTCTCCGACAGCGTGAATTCCATGTGGAAGGGGATACCGGGGCGGCGATCCTCACCGATTTTCAGCAGGAACTTACCGGTGCCGGGCGGGGAGGGCCGCTGCTGTCCCGGTTTGAGCGCCTCGCCGGTCAGCGCTTGCGGCGCGGACCATCCGGTCACCATCTCCTCCTCGGCCGAGGTGAACGGAACCGTGCTGTCGAGCCGTTTGATCTCCTCGGCCGGAAGCGCGCCGAAGATCTTGGCGCGCGCCCGCTCGAGGAAACCGAGCGCCTTCGCGATGGCGGCTTCCGATCCGAGCGCCTGCAGGTCCTTGATGGTGTGGCTGATCATGATCAGCGCGGTGGCGATGCCGCGCTGCAAGCGGGTGAGCTCGTCGACGCGGTCGACCATGAAGTCACCGAGGCCGAGCACCTGCCACAGCTCGTCCATCACCACTTGGAAATAGCGCTGCGGACCGAGTTTCGCGTCGGCGAGCACGTGCGCGGCCTCGACCGAGGCGAACCCGTCGGCCCAGCAGGCCAGCATGACCGCGGCTTTGAGCTTCTTGTCGCCGGTCGGGATGTGTGAGACGTCCATGCACACCGCGACCGCGCTGGTATCGATCGGCACGGTGGTCTGGCCGTTGAAGACCGCGCCGAACGGTCCCTGGGTGAGCGCGCGTAGGGAGCGGCGCAGCCCCTTGATCGCCTCCTGGTACTCCGCGGTGTCGTCGGCGCCCGCGTCCAGCATCAATTCCTCGCCGCCGCCGACGATCACCTCGAGCAGGTTCTCCATGATCGGCGGCTGGTCCGGCGTGTACCCGCTGCCCGGCCGGTAGAGTATGCGCAGCGCGGTGGCGATCAGGGTCTCCTCGTAATCGCGGACACGATCGCCGCGTACCAGTTCCACCAGGCCCGCGATCAACGTCACCTGCCTGGCCCGCAGGTCCTGCAACACCTGCAGCTGCAACGCCGGGAACTCTTCCAGTCGCGGGACGACCGCGCCGAGCACGCCCGCCGCGAGCGGGTTGAGCTTGCCGTGCCCGTAGCCCAGATCGATCACCTGGCCGCCGACGAGCTCGACCATCTTCCGGTAGTCCGGTTTGACGTCGGCGAGGATCAACGGCGTGATCCCTTGCGCGATGCCGCCGAGCACGATGCGGCGGACCAGCGAGGACTTGCCGAAACCGTTGAGGCCGAGCACGAACAGGCTGGGCGCGGTGATGAAGCTGCCGCGCATGAACCAGTTCATCGGGTCGAAGCAGACCGGCGCGCCGGTGTGCAGATGCGAACCGAGGGGCGTGCCGATCAGCGGCGCGCCCGCGCCGACCGACCAGGGCCACAGACCGGCGACCTGGGCCGTGGTGGCACGGTACTCGACCGGGCGGCCGACCACGTTCATCCGGCCGCCGCCCGCGCCCGCGTAGCCGCGGTCGGTGAGTTGCGCTGTGCTGCGGTCGAATCCGTCCTCGATCGTCTGCTCCGCGCGGGCCGCGTAGTTGCGGCGGCGGATGTCGTCGGTGCGGACCCGGAACTGCGCCCATGCCGCCCGCAAGCCATTGCCCTCCCGGGCGAGCATCTCCAGCTTGGCACGGGTGGCGTCGTCGAGCAGCGGTGGCCCGGATTGCTTGCGCCGATCGGCTTTCGCCTTCGCGCGACGGGCCGCCTTGTCCGTGTACGGGCTGCCCATCGCGCGGTCGGCGGTGTAGTCGACCTTCGCGGGCCGTGCCACGCGACCGTTCCTGGCGCCGCTGCGCTCCGGCCGCGCGGCGATGCGCTCGGTGACCGCGTCGCGGGACATGCGGGGGTTCCGTTCGGCCCGGGAGCGTTCGTTGTGCCCCCGGTCGGCGCGCACGCCGTCGGACCGGCCCGCGCCCGGTCGAGCGCGACGCTCGCCCGCTCGCCGGTCGGTCGTGTCCACGCCCAGCCGGTCCTCGCCGTTCACCCGCGCCGAGTCCCGTGTGGGGCGCCGCCGTTCCGGCCGCTGTCCCCACTCGTCCCGGCCGGATTGTTCGAGCCGCCTGCGGCGTGCGTCCTCGTCCCGTTCTCGCACGGGTGGCTCGTAGTCGCGTGCCATGAATCGCTCACCCCGCCAGTGCCTTCGGAATTGTCGCGTGTTCCGGCAGGATCACCCCGCAACCGAGCGAGGCCGCGAAGGCCGCCGCCTGGTAGCGGTAGCACCGCCGAATCTTCAAGCGCGCCTGGGTCGACAGGTCGCGCGTGATGGCTTCGATGCGCGGCAGGTCACCGCGCAAGGGCTCGGTGATGGTCACCAGCGCCCCGAAGCGGGTCACACCGTGACCCCTGGCCTGCTCCTCGCGGGCCTGCTGAGTCGCGCCCACCCGCAGCGTCGCCGCCGCGGACACGACTCCGCGTTCGCTCTGTTGGGCCACCAACGCGTTCTTGAAATCGTCGTCGACGATCTCGGCGGCGTCGGCGGCCGAGTGCGGACGGTACACGATCGCGATACGTTTGCGCGGCACTTCGGGATTCGGCGCGAGCAGCCGCTGCAGCACCCGCTCGTCGACCGCGCCCTCGGGGGCGGCATCCATTTCCCAGGTGACCGACCGGCCACCGTCGTGCACCAAGTAATCCCACTTCTCGTCGTGGGACACCGGGCCCGCGTCCGCCCAGTCCAGGCCGTGCCCTTCGGGTTCGCCCGCGGCCACCTCCAGGTCGGCCTGCGAGGCGGGATCGTAACTGCGGCGGATGAACGAGATCACCTCGTCCGCCGACATCGGCTGAGCGCGCACACCGGCTTCCGCCAGGGCGGCGCAGATGCCGGGCAGGCGCCGGCCGATCTCCACGGCTTCTTCGGCCGGGTTCTTGCGGCGCTCGGCGGTGGTGGCCTTGAACGTGATCGCCACCCGCGGCAGCAACTGCACGCGCTCCTGCGGCAGTTCGGTGGCCAACTCGTACATCACCTGCTGGGCCAGTTCGGGCGCCTCGGGCCTGGTGATCGTGGAAACCTCGGTGAGCAAACGGTTTCCGGTCTCCGGCACGGTGTCGATCACCGGCACCACGGCGACGATGTCGCTGGTCTGTCCGACCGAGGCCAGGAAGGTTCCCCACGCCGACACCCACCGGTCGATCACGGGCTGGTCCACGGCCTCATGACCTTGCGGCCACGCGCGCAGCACCACGGTGTACTGGGCGAACTGCGGCAAGTGGATCATGCCGAAGCTGTAGCCACCCGCGTCGATGCCCTCATACAACTTGGAGGGCGCGAGCAGGCCCGGCAAACGGGTGACGCCGCCGGGGATCCGGGAGAAGCGGCCACCGCGGTACACGTGCTCGCCACGACTGCGCGAGCGCATCCAGTTGAACATCATCAATCCCGTCTCGTAGCCCGAACGACCTCCGGTCCGCCACACCAGTGGGACCATCACGACGACACCGACGCCGCCGACGATCACACCCCACTGGAAGCCGCCGACCATCGCGGTGATCAGCGCCGTGATCACGACCGCGAAGCCGAGCACGGTTTCCTCCCAGCGCAAGCCGAAAAGGCCTGCGCTGCGCGGCTTCTGCCAAAGCCCGTACGAGCGGCGCTCGTAGGTGTCGGTGATTGTCATCGCGGAATGGTGCTCCTCCCGAGGTCGGGTGAACGGTTCGTCCAGCGATCGCCCGCGACGTCACCCATGGCTTGGTCGGCCCGGCTCAGCCCACCGCTCGCGGCGCGCGCCGCGCCGATCCGGCCTGCCGTCCTGGCCGCTCCGGACGCTACCCCGGCCGCGCCCGCAGGTCCGGAGGCGCGCGGAGCCGCGCCGCCCTGGGGGCCGCCGCCACCGCGCGGCGGCGTCGGCCGAGGTGCGCCGCCGCCACCACGCGGTCCGCCCGCGCCGCCCGGGCGCGGTCCGGTGCCGCTGCCGCTCACATAGCCTGCCCGGCCCGGCGCCGCAGTGCCCTTCACGCCGACCGCCTTGGTGCCCATGGCGCCGAGAGCAGCCACACCGACCAAGGTGCCGCCCGCCGCGGTGAAACCCGAACCGCCGCTGCCGACGATCGCCACGGCCGGAGTGACCAGTCGCATCAGCGCGGGCAACACGAATGCCACGCTGCACAACAGCACGATCGCCACCAGCATGCGCTGGGCCTGCTCACCGTCGGGCAAGCCGCTGGTCGGAGTGAGCGAGTCGACGTGGCCCGCCGTGGTGAACGCGATCATGTAGACGATCGCCGCCACCGGTTTCCACAGCATGAAGGCGATGATCCAGCCGATGAGCTTCTGATAGGACTGCTTGCCGATGTTCATGCCGGAGGCCGCCGCGGCCAGCGGGAGCACACCGGCCGCGATCACCAGCAGTCCCTGCCGGACGATGGCGAGCACGATCTGCGCGAGCGCGCCGAGCAGGCCCACGATCGCGATGATCAGCACCAAGCCGGGCGAAAAAGCCTGCAGCTTGCTGGTTTTCACCATCAGCTCGGCGAGGTCCTTGGCATTGCCGTTGGTCGAGTCGTCGATGATCCACTCCGCGAAGCGGTCCGACGCCTGCGTGCCCGCGACGATGACCGCGCCCAGCATCCAGGAGCTGAACACGACACGGGTGAACATCCGGAACGATTCGGCCGCCTCGTTCATCGCGGCCCCGCGTCTGGCTTCGGCCAATCGCGCCCCGGACAGGATCACCGACGCTATCAGCAGCAGGATCTGCGCTTGATAGGTGTAGTCGTTGATCTTCGTGAACAACGAACCGGAATCGCTGACCGCCTCGTTGGGCACCTTCATCCAGAAGGTCAACGCCAGGATGATGGCCTCGCCGAGACCGTTCATCAGCGAATCGACCACCTTGCCGAAGGTGGAGTCCCAGGCCTTGTCCTTCACCGCCGTCGCAGCCTGGTTGGGATGCGAGGCGGCATTGCCCGCCTTGCACGCGGCGGACGCGGCGTCACCGAGGGTGAAGCCGGGCAGCCCGAGGCCGTCGAGGCTGTCGTGGATCTCGTTGCACGTATCGTCGAAGCCGTACGTCTGGCCGTAGGCCACGGTCGGAGTCGCGATCATCACAGTGAAGATGACCGCGAGGATTGTGACTAGCCGCCTCACCATTGTGTCCACCCATCGATCGAACCGATCGTTTCGAGCGGCTGCGCGTCGCCCGCGGACGACTTCAATCTCCAGCCACCGTCACGCCATACCACGTTGAGTCTCATGGCCACCCAACTTCGCCCGCCGTGCAGGAACTCACGGGTCTTGCGGGCGACACGAACAACAGCGAAATCGTCACCATAGCTTTCGATTCGAAATGCGTCGGACGCGTACAGCAGCGGTTTGACGCTCTCCGGCAAGACGTCGGGCACTTTGCCCTCGGCGATCTTGCGCTCCCGGTCGGCGAGTTCCTCGGGCGTGAGGATCACCAACCGCTGCCACAGCGTGTGGTCGGTGGGCCGCGCCACGGTCCGCCAGTAGATCTGCTCGGCGGCCAGGGCGGCGCCCTGCGGGGTCTTGGCGAACCCCGTCGGCACACCGTTGTCGACGCGCGCGGGTCCATCGGTCGTCGAGAACGGAACCACGGGGCCGCCGTACACCTGTTGCCAACCGCCCGGCTGGTTCGTCCCGCCCGGCGCGCCGGTCTGCCACTCCGGATCGGTCGGCGTCCGTGGCGCGCCCGACTGCGAGAGCGCCTGCCCGGCGGGGTCTTTCGGGATATCGAAACGATGGCCGAACGAGTCCGCACCCGTTCCAGCGAAGGACGACCCCGGACCGGGTGCGCCGGAAAGGTCGGCCGATGCCGTCGTCTGCGACACCTGGCCGGCTGCCGCGTCGTCGTCCCGGACCGCGAACACGGTGACGACCGCGGCCACCGCCACGGCCAGTACCGCTCCCGCGCCCAGCACGGCAGGCGGCATGCGATCGGAAGACCTCCTACGACTCACCATCGCGTCCACCCCTGCAGCGACTCGACGTACTCGGTCTGGGCGTTGTTGGTGGTCGTGGGCTTCAGGCGCCAATCGCCCGCGTCCCACACCATGGCCAGACGCGTCGCCGCCCACAGTTGTTTGCCGTCGATCACCGGGCCCCTGGTGGCCAACCGGACGATGGCGAGATCGTCGGCGTAGTCATCCACTTTGAACGCGTCCGAGGCGACGAAGTAGCGGGTCACCTTTTCCGGCTGCTGTTTCGGCAGCCGGGAGTCGGCCAGCGCCTTGTCGTAGGCGGCGATCTGCTGGGCGGAGACCCGGACCTGGCGCACGTACAGGTCACGGTCGGCGGGCCGGGCGTTGAGCCGGTAGGTGATCTGCGCCGCGGCCAGCACCGCGCCCTGCGGGGTGTGCGAGTACCCGACGGCCAAGTCGTCCTCGATCCGGGTCGGCCCGTCGGAGGTGGAGAACGGGACGGACGCGCCGTACACCCGCTGCCAGCCGTGTGGTTCGGCGGTACCCTCCGGCGCGGCGGTCAGCCAGTCCGCGTCGCTGGGCTTGCGCTGCCGGGAGGGGTCCTGCGCGAGCGGTTGCCCGGCAGCGTTGTTCGGGATGTCGACCCGTCTGCCGAGGATGTCCAGCTCGGGGCTCGCGAAGCCGGTGCCGCCGGAGCCTTCGGCGACGGCGGGCGCGCCTGCGACCGGCTCGTCGTCACGGCTGACGAAAACGAAGATGCCGACCACCACGATGAGCGCCAGCACGGCGGCGGAGGCGACGATCCCGAAGGAGACACGGTCGCGCGCGTACGACTCCCTGTCGCTCACGTCGGTGCCTCCACTTTCACGATGTCGGTAGGTAATGCGTCGATCGAATCGATCGGTCGCACGGTCGAATCCGGATCCGGCAGCCGTAATCTCCAGTCGTCGCCGAACCACTCCACGGCCGTGTGGTGCACCGCCTTCGATCTGTCGGAGTACTCCGTGTAGACGTCCACGGTGGACCGCGACTCCGAGTAGCCGGTGATCTTGTAGCCGAGCAAACGGGGCGCGAACTCCGGGCCCGCCGGGCCGGTGATCGACAGCTGCACCCGGTTGATCGCCCATTCGTCCTTGGCCGGGCCCGGAACCAGCTCCGCGGCAGCGACTTTCGCCCATTGAGTATCGGCCGCCACGGCCAGCCGCACGGAGTGGGTCAGCGCGGCGATGGCCGCGCCGCGCGGCGAGTGCTCGAAACCGGTCGCCGCGCCGTCGGCCGTCGACCGCGGTCCCTGGCCGGTGTGCGGCAGCGGCACCCCTTGGAACGGCTGCCACCGCACATCGGTGGGAGCGGCCGAGAGGTCCGGCCCCACCGAGTCCGTGCCACCGCCGCAGCCGACCGCCGCGAACAGCAGCGCGGCGCCGACGACTCCGGCCGCGGGGCGACGGATGTCACGCCGCCACGCCGCGGTGTCCGCCGGCCGCAGTACTGTCGAATTCATTCCCGCGTCGTCCCCGTCCCGCTCCGGCGGCTCACGCGGGCAGGAACGCCAGGGCGATCCCCGACGCCGTGCTCGCCACCACAGCACCCAGCAGGCTCATCAGAACGCCGTGCGAGGCATCGTTCATGGCCAGGTCACTGCGAAAGACCAGCCACAGCTTCCCCGCGGAGACGATCATCCAGGCCAGGCACACCAGAAGGACGAACCACAGCAGCCAGTTCAGCAGCTGCATCAGCGGTGCGAGAACGTCGGCGGGCATCTGCTTGTAGGCCAGCGACCCGGCCGCGAGCATCTGTACGGTACCCATCGCCGACATCAGGTCCCGATGACCGCGTTCATGATGGTGCCCGCGCTGGTGGCGACCACGCCGCCGATCATCGCGCCCGCCACCATCTTCGGCGACTCCAGACCACCACCGGTCCACTTCTCCCAGGCGAACTTGCCGCCCGCGTAGACGATGCCACAGATCCCGGACAACAGGACGAACCACGTGAGATACCGCACCAGCTGCAGGATCTTCTCCGAACCGGGCGGCGCCTCGGGCGTCGGATTACCGACTTGCGCGAGTACGGTGCCGTACGTGTCCTGCACGGCGAGGAGGAGCGTGCTCATCGGGTGCCTTTCTCGAATAGTGGGTGGTGGTCGCCGATGCGATGCGGACGTTCACTCATCGGACGGCTTGCGAAGATCCGGAGACCCGCGGTCGTAGCCGGCCTCCTCCAGTGCCGTCCGAGCTGCCGCCACGATGTCGGCGCCGAGCTCCCGGACATCGAGCGGGACTTCCTCCAGCAGATCTAGCTTGCGTTTCCTCGATGGCACCAGGTCACCGGGCGACCACACCGGCAGCTGCTCCGGTTCGACCAGTGTCCACTCCTCGTACCACGGCACCTGCCACACCTGTCCGGCCAGGGAGCCGACCACGTCTCGGTAGCGCCGGATCTCGGGAGCCATCCGTCCTGGCCTGGCGGCGACGGTGATCAGGCCGAGCACGTCGGAAGGACCGGCGAAACCCGAAAGATGTTGGCGCAGAAGATCGTGCGCGCGAGACAGACCGGCGATGGTCTCCCTGGCGACCAGGACGACGAACGGGCTTTCGCGGTCGAAGACGCCGGGCCAGCGGCGGCCCGAATCCGCCGCGGGCGCAAGCACATGCGCGAGGGTACTGGCTCCCGCTCCGCCGTGCACACCCAGCAGCCAGACCAGCGGCGCACGGCCGACACCCGGTACGGGACGGTCCCAGACGGCGGCACGGCGGGACTCCGGCGGGGCGATCACACCGGCGGGCGCGGGATCGGGCTGACGCGGAAAAATCATGGCGGCGGTCATGATGCCACCCCGGCGAGCAGGCGCCCATACGCCCGGCGCGTCTCGTCCGCCAACGAGGAGTGCCGCACGAGTTCACCACGGGCCAGATGCGGATCGTAGGGAATCTCCCTGATATCGCGAACCCAGCCGGACAGGTGCTGGCGCAAATGATCCGCTACCCGGGAGTCGTCGCCGGGATACTGGTGCGAGATGACGATGGTGGTGTCGCCGACGATGCCGCCGCCGTGTCCTTCCTCGGCGTCACCGAACTGGTCGTCGAGCCATTCCAGGGCGACCCGCAGCCGGTTGGCCGCATCGTTGCGCGCCGGAATGGCAAGTACCAGAGCGACTTCCGCGTCGTCGAGCAAGGGAAGCAGTTGCCGGGCGGCAATCGGATGCCCCCCGTCGTAGACGCCGGTGTATCCGGCGTCGCGCACCGCGCGGGCGACCGTGAGATAGGTCGCACGCCTGCGCAGCGGCGCGGCATCGCGCCACAGCAGGCCGACGCCCGAGGTCGCCCGCGACAGGCACTCCTTCAACGGCGCGGGCTCGTCGTCACCGCGTCCGTACAACCAGGACTGCAAACTGATCGGGTGCAGATGCTCGTCCGCGCCACGCAGCGCGAGATCACTGCCCGCCGAAGTGGCGTCCACCGCGACTGTCGGCGTTCCACCCGTGCCCATCTCACCCGCCAAACCCAATGCCGTCGTCGTGGTACCCGCACCACCGCATCCACCGACCACCAGGATCGGCCGCTGCGCCGGACGATCCGCATCGGAACCGTCACCCTTGCCGCGCCGCAACCGCACTACCGGAGCCTTCGAACGCACCGGCCGGCTCGACGCCGCGCCCTCCCCGGGCGCATCGTCGAGCCAGCGGCTCCAGTCCTCTCCCATCGCCTCTGCTCTCCTTTATCCGGCCGTGATACCCGTGATCAGGGTGCGGCCGTCGATCACCGCGGTGGTGACCGTCTGCCTGTTGTACGTGGCGGGCGCGCCGCCGGGCCGGTACTCGGTGACTTCCACCGAATACCGGTTGTCCGCGACCGTCACGATCCGCACGCAGTGCGTCGTGCCGATCGGGACGGAGTCGATGCCCCGCTGGATGACCCAGGCGGGCTGGACGTCGGCGTCCGGAGCGACGGCCGCGCGGGCGCGGTCCCCCGAACGTTCGACGTAGTACGCGTACTGGAACGACAGCACCGCGTCGGGCCCGGAGCCCGTGCCGCCCGGCTCCGCGCTGCGCACGATCGCGTCACTGCGCTCGGTCGGGCAGGCGCCCGCGCTCACCGCGCGCGGGTCGCCGCCCGCGTGCACACCGCCGACGGTGAGCTGCACCGACGCGGACCCATGTGAGTCCTTGGGCAGCGCGGCGCGACCGGCGGCGGAGCGCAGCAGCAGCAGCACGCACACCGCGGCGACGGCGATGATCAGCACCGCCGCTATCCCGATGAGCAGCAGCCGGGCTCGGCGCACCGCCGGATGGTCGCGGGCGGCTTGGCGCAGCGCACGCGACGCCGCAGGGCGCGGCCGCTCGACCGGCTCGGGTGTGTCGTCGTCGGCCCACGGCAACTTGACCGGATCGGTTTGCCGCGGCGCGACGTAGTCGTCATCGGGGCCGGGCGCCCGGCCGGTCACCACCCAATCCGACCACCCGCCGGTGAATTCGCTGCGCTGCGCGGGCAGATCCGACGGGACCTCCTCGGGCTTGCGCTGCCACGGCTCGGTGTCGTCGCGGATGTAGTCCGGATAGCGCGAAGGCGCGTCGTCGTCTGCCGGGGCAATGGTGTCCGCCTCATCCGGCTTGCCCGCCTCTGGCGTTCCGACCGCCGGCTCGAGAGCGCCGTACCAGCGGGAAAGCTGTTTGTACGACTTCAACATTCCCCCATTCCCGCAGAGCAGGGCACGCAGTATCGCATCGTCGGACCCTCTCGGCGATCAGTTCGTGGAGAACGGGTAGGTGTTGGGTGTGCCGGTTCGGTCGGTGGGCGGAATCGACGTCACGCCGCTGGATGAGGCGCCGTCGGCTCCTGTCCCGAACGGAAATTGTCCCGTACCGGACGAACTCGGCGTGGGAGACGCGCCGGAGCCGTCCCCGAAGAATCCGGTCGGCTGCTTCTCCAGCACGGCCCTCGGCTCGGCCTTGCTGCCGAAGGCGTCGGCGATGTCGCGAGCGATCGCCGCGAACCAGTCGGCCACGAACTGGGTGGGAGCGTCACCGTTCGCCGAGACGGTCGCGCTGGTGTAAGCGGTGTGACGCTGCACGGTGTCCCAGTAGCGCACCCACGTGGTCGTGTTCAGCAGCTCGCTGTTGTCGGTGATGTTCTGCACCACCGCGTCGAACGCCTGGGTGACCAGACGGACGCCGGTGGTCGGCGGGATCAGCTGCGGAATAGCGCCGAGCAGCTTGACGCCGAGCGACAGCAGGGCGGCGGGCGGATTCGCCAGGCCCGCGGTGGCGAGCTCGGCGATGTTCGCCGGGGCGATCACCGTCCGGACCACCGCGATCACCGAGTTCAAACCGATCATGCCGACTTTCAGCAGCGCCTGCAGCGCGGCGGGCAGATTCAGCGGAGTTCGTGGATCCGAGGCGTCGGCGAGGCGCTGCGAGATCGACTTCTGCGGCGAGATCGACAGGGTGGCCAGCGAATTGCCCTGGATGTCGCCGTTGACCACTTCGGTCGCGGTCTTGATGGAGGTGAACGCCAGCGCCTGCGCGATCGATACCAGTGAGGCGATCGGGTCGCCGCCGCTGAGCTTGGACTGGCCCGCCACGTTGGCGACCGCCTTCAGGATGGGCGCGCCGTCCGGGGCGTCGCAGGCGAGATCCCCCGCCGCGCAGAAACTCGCCACCCGGCCGGTGAGCGCCCCGAAATTCGCGGCCTTGTCTCGTTCCGGGCCGATGCCGCCGCCGGTGGCGGGCGCCTGCGGCAGTGCGGCGATGGACACCAGCCGGTCCCCCGAGGTTCCCGGCGCGGGGTCCGGCGTCGCCTTGCCGGTCGCGCCGGGAAAAAGCGGCGCACCGGGATTGCGGGTCGGGTCGCCGAACAACGCGACCGCGGCGACCTTTTCGGCGGGCAGCGCACCGTGCCCTTGGCCGACCTCCTGGGCGAACATCGAGGCGACGTGCGCGCCCTGCGAATAACCGACGACCGCGAACCGGCTGTTCGGGCAAGCCTCGGCAACGGTCCCGGCCATGCTCCGCAGACGGGCCAGGCCGCCGGCCACGGATTCCGAATACGGCGCCGCGCCACCGGCTGTCGCACCGCCGAAGCCGGATTCGTATGGCACGTAAGCCCGATCGACGAGTCCGGTGTCCGGAGCTTTCGCCATCATCGGGCGGAACACGGTGGAAAGCATTCCGGTGTCGGTGGTGGGCGCGGCATCCGGCGACGATTCACCCGTTCCTTGAATGCCCAAGGCGTACAACGCGGGACAGGTCGTGAGACGGATCTTCGTCGACGGGCCAACAGGATTCGACGGCTCAGCCGCGGCGACACCGGCGGTCGCCACAGCCACGGCGAGTGCTACCAGCATCCCCGAGAGTCTTGCCGAGTATCCAGTCATAGCGATCCGCAATCAAGTCGTCAGCCGCAGCTACCTCAACGCCATGAAACGCAATAGACCGTAACAGATTACGGCTATTACTGCCGCATCGACGGAAAACTTCCACGACACACCGAGTTGAACGCGACACGCAGTGGCGCGTTCCGGGGAAGGGTCCGACAAGTTTCCGGCATCGCGCCCCGAATGGCAACCCCTGGAGCCGAGTTGGCGGCAAGCGGAAGCCCTTGCGATAGGAGCTAATTGACAGTTACTTGAAGGGTTCGCGCGCGTCAGGCCGCGGAGGTGACGCGGTAGACGTCGTAGACGCCCTCCACGTTGCGCACCACGTTCAGCAAGTGCCCCAAGTGTTTCGGATCGCCCATCTCGAAGGTGAACTTGCTGATCGCCACCCGGTCGCCGTGCGTGGCCACCGAGGCGGACAGGATGTTGACCTTCTCATCGGCCAGCACCTTGGTCACGTCGGACAGCAGCCGCGTGCGGTCGAGCGCCTCGATCTGGATGGCGACCAGGAACACCGAGGACGGCGACGGGGCCCAGGACACCTCGATGATCCGTTCGGCCTGCTCACGCAGGGAGCCGGCATTGGTGCAGTCGGTACGGTGCACGCTCACCGCGCCACCGCGGGTCACGAAGCCCATGATCTCGTCGCCGGGCACCGGAGTGCAGCACTTCGCCAGCTTGGCGACCGTGCCGGGAGCGCCGGGGATCAGCACGCCCGCGTCGCCGGTGACCCGCTGCCTGCTCGGTGTCGTCGACGGGGTGGAGCGTTCGGCCAGCTCGTTCTCCACGTCGCCGATGCCGCCGAGCTGCGCCATCAGCCGCTGCACCACGTGGTGCGCGGAGACCTGGTGCTCGCCGACGGCGGTATAGAGCGTGGAGATGTCGGTGTAGTGCAGTTCGTGGGCGACGGCGGTCATCGCGTCGACGCTCATCAACCGCTGCAGCGGCAGCCCGACGCGACGGACTTCCTTGGAGATCTGCTCCTTGCCGCTCTCCAGCGCCTCCTCGCGACGCTCCTTGGCGAACCATTGGCGAATCTTGGCCTTGGCGCGCGGCGACACCACGAAGTTCTGCCAGTCGCGGCTGGGTCCCGCGTTCTGCGCCTTCGAGGTGAACACCTCGACGACCTCGCCGTTCTCCAGCTGACGCTCCAGCGCGACCAGGCGCCCGTTCACCCTGGCGCCGATGCAACGGTGCCCCACCTCGGTGTGCACGGCGTAGGCGAAGTCCACCGGAGTCGACTTCTGCGGCAGCGTGATCACGTCACCCTTCGGCGTGAACACGAAGATCTCCGGCGATTTCAGGTCGAAGCGCAGCGACTCCAGGAACTCGGCGGGGTCGGCGGCCTCGCGCTGCCAGTCCAACAGCTGGCGCATCCACGCCATGTCGTCGACCTCGGCGGTGTCGTTGGAGTGTTTACCCCTGGTCTCCTTGTAGCGCCAGTGCGCGGCGATGCCGAACTCCGCGGTGCGGTGCATGTCCTGGGTGCGGATCTGCACCTCCAGCGGCTTGCCGTCCGGCCCGACCACGGTGGTGTGCAGCGACTGGTAGACGCCGTAGCGCGGCTGGGCGATGTAGTCCTTGAACCGTCCCGCCATGGGTTGCCACAGCGAGTGCACCACGCCGACGGCCGCGTAGCAGTCGCGCACCTCGTCGCACAGGATGCGGATGCCGACCAGGTCGTGGATGTCGTCGAAGTCCTTACCCTTGACGATCATCTTCTGGTAGATCGACCAGTAGTGCTTCGGGCGGCCCTCGACGATCGCGTTGATCCGGGACGCGGCCAGCGTGTTGACGATCTCGGCTCGCACCTTCGCCAGGTAGGTGTCGCGCGAGGGCGCGCGGTCGGCGACCAGCCGGACGATCTCGTCGTATTTCTTCGGGTGCAGGATCGCGAAGGCGAGGTCCTCCAGCTCCCACTTCACCGTGGCCATGCCGAGGCGATGGGCGAGCGGTGCGATGACTTCCAGCGTTTCCTTGGCCTTCTTGGCCTGCTTCTCCGGCGGCAGGAAACGCATGGTGCGCATGTTGTGCAGCCGGTCGGCCACCTTGATCACCAGCACACGCGGGTCGCGGGCCATCGCGATGATCATCTTGCGGATCGTCTCGGCCTCGGCGGCCGCGCCCAGGTTGACCTTGTCCAGCTTGGTGACGCCGTCGACGAGGTGCGCGACCTCGGAGCCGAAGTCCTGGGTGAGCTGTTCGAGGCTGTAGCCGGTGTCTTCGACCGTGTCGTGCAGCAGCGCGGCCACCAGCGTGGTGGTGTCCATGCCGAGTTCGGCGAGAATGTTCGCCACGGCGAGCGGATGGGTGATGTAGGGGTCACCCGATTTGCGGAACTGATGCTTGTGCCGCTCGTCGGCCACATCGAACGCGCGTTGCAGCAGCGTCAGGTTCGCCTTCGGGTACAGCTCGCGGTGCACGGTGGCCAGCGGCTCCAGCACCGGCTTGACCGCCGCGATACCGCGCTGCCCGGTCATGCGGCGGGCCAGACGGGCTCGCACCCGGCGCGAAGCCGAGGTCGGAACGGCGGAAGAGGTGCCGGGCTGACGCGGCGGGGTCGCGTTCGCCGACTCCGGCGATTTCGGGGTCTGCGCGGCGTCGGTGGCGCCCGCACCGTTCGACCGCGGGCCCGACGTCGATTGCTCGACCTTCGCCTCGCCCAGATGCTGAGTCATGCCACCACCTCTCCGCGCCTCGATCGGACCACCCTATCCGACCGGTGCAACCTCCCGGACCACCAACTTTAGTCCGGGCGGAGCACCCACGTCCGCTCTGCTGAGGAAGGATGCGCGCCGGAGTGCCGGGACGACGAACCGGCGCGGTCGCGCAGGGGTCCCGGCCACCCTCTTCCACCGTCGTATTTCGGACACATACGGAGCGCGGCGCTCGGTAGCCTCCCTGCGCACGCGACGCTCTCCGCAGCGAGATTCATTCACTTGACCAGCGCTTTTACCCGATGAGGCGTGATACCCGAACCGGTGGGGCGAGAACTACGAGCCGAGGCGAGACAGGCGCGGTCAGCGAATGGCGGCGGGCTGGGATCCGGCGAACGGCGTCCGGTCGGAGCCGGGCTCGGAACGAAGCGAGCGACCGTCGAGATCGGCGGCGGGAGCGACGTCGAGCAGGTCGAGCACGGTCGGGGTGATGTCGACCAGGGTGGCTCGGGTACTGGTGGCGCCGGGCCGGAAGTCCGGGCCGCGAGCGATGACGAAGTTGGTCGTCTCGTCCGGCGACTGGCCGCCGTGCCCGCCTTCGGGGGTGTGGCCGTGGTCGGCGGTGACCAGGACGGTCCACCGCTCGGCGGGGTGGGCGGCGGCGCGGGCGTCCACCGCGGCGACGATGCGTCCGACCAGGACATCGATGCGCCGCACCGCGTCGAGGTAGGCGCGCGAGGCGCCACCCGCGCCGTGACCGGCGTGGTCCACCTGGTCCAGGTGGGTGAACAGCAGGTCGGGCGCGAACCTGCCGATCGCGGACGCCACGGCGTCGGCGGTTGCGGCGTCGGTGCGCGACTCGTCCGGATCGTCCGGCACGGGCGCGGTGGAGACCACGACGTCGGCGCGCGGGCTGCCGCTGCCGGTCATCGTGGCGATCTGGTCCCAGGTGGCGATGGACTGGGTCTTCGACGCGGGCCGAGCGCGTTCGAGTTGGGTGAACACCGTGGGGTACCGCGCGAACGGCGCGGCGGTGAACTGGTTGTCCGTGATGCCGTGCTTGCGATCCCACACGCCGGTCAGCACGGTGGCCCAGGACGGACCGGAGATGGTGATGTGCGGGGCGATGGACGAACGGCTGAGCAAGCCCTCGCCGCTCAGCCGCAGCAGATTAGGCGCCTGCGCCTGCTCGACCTTGCCGTACATCAAGCCGTCCAACCCGATCACGACCACTTTGGCCGCGGGCGCCTCGCCCTGCGCGACTCCGGCCGCGGCGGGCAGTGAGAGGAACCCAGCCGCCGCGGTGGCAACGACTTTCGACAGCAGTTGCGCCCCGCTCATATCGCGACCATGCGGGAGCGACCGGCGCGCGCGATAGTCCGACGCGGCAGTGTTCATGGACGTTTCATCGGACGCCACACTGCCCGTAGTCTCACTGAACAGCCCTTGAACAAGGAATAGCCAACAGCTATATACCGATCTCACGGTGGGTCGCTGTCGGGTGAACGCGGAGTTTCCTGCTTCGCCCCGGTCGGCCGTCGCGGACGTGCTTCGCGCCGTCGCTTGACACGCCCTTCGCCGGTATGGCTGGCTGGCCGTTGTGACCCCAGCGCGCACCGCCGAGCGCATTCGCGTCGCGGCCGTCGGCGACCTGCATATGCACGCGGCCGTGGCCGGGCGTTTTCGTCCGGACTTCCTGCGCCTGTCCGAAGCCGCCGATGTCCTTTTGCTCGCAGGCGATCTCACCGATGGCGGCACCCGCTCGCAAGCCGATCTGCTGTGCGCGGAACTCGAAAGTCTTCCCGTGCCGGTGGTCGCCGTACTCGGCAATCACGACCATGACGACGAATCGGGCGACCTGATCGCGGCACGGCTCACCACGGTGGGCGTCCACGTACTCGACGGCACTTCGATCTGTCTCGAGATCAACGGCATTCGGCTCGGCGTCGCCGGAGTCATGGGCGGCAGCGGTGGCTTCCCCGGCCATCCCGGCACACCGGACGAGGGGTCCGCCGAACACCGCGCTCGCATGCGGCGCGGACCGGTCGACGCCCTTCGCCTACGCCGGGCACTCGGCCGGATCGACTGCGAAACTCGCATCGCGCTCACGCATTTCGCGCCCGTCGTCGACACCCTGGCCGGGGAACCGCCGAAGATCTACCCCGGCCTGGGTTGCCATGATCTGGCCGAGGCGGTCGACGCGGGCGGGGCGGTGCTCGCCGTCCACGGGCATGCCCATGGCGGTAGCGAATTCGGCCGCACCCAGGGCGGCGTGCCGGTACGCAACGTCTCCTACCCGGTACTGCGGCGCACCTACGCCGTCTACGAGGTCGGGCCGGGCTCGCGACGTCCGGCGGACCGCGAGCAAGTACCGTCCCCGCCATGATCGTCGCCCGTTCACTGCTGCTGTTCGCCCTCGCCGCGCTCGCCGAAATCGGCGGTGCCTGGCTGGTGTGGCAGGGCTGGCGAGAACAGCGCGGCGTCGTCTGGATCGCCGCGGGCGTGCTCGCGCTCGGCGTCTACGGATTTGTCGCCACCTTCCAGCCGGACCCGAACTTCGGCCGCATCCTGGCCGCCTACGGCGGTGTCTTCGTCGCGGGCTCGCTGGCCTGGGGCATGCTGGTGGACAAGTTCCGCCCCGATCGCTGGGACTACCTCGGTGCGGCGATCTGCCTGGTCGGCGTCACGGTCATCATGTACGCGCCGCGCCGCTGACCGGAGTGTCGCGACGCCCTCGATCGTTGTCTCGCGAATCCGGTGCACGCCCTCGAGGAACGACCGCGCGAGCGTCCCGCGGGCGGGTGCTCCGATTCACTCGGGTGCGCCGAACGCCCCACACCGCCGCAGGCCGGCCGGTCGCTTTGACCCGACGCCGTTCGGCGGTGCGCGCCAGTCCCGGGATGGCCGCCGGCGTCCGGTTCAGGTTCGCCGCACCGGGACGGGCTCCGGACAGCGCCGTGGCGGCCTCCACCGCCGGACTTCGGTCAGTCCGCGGCGTCTGCGGCTTCGAGCACTCCCCCGATCAGCATCGTTCCCGGCGCTTGCCTGCCACCGGGTCCGGAAAGCCACCGGACATTGTCCGCGGTGAGCGACCCACCGCACTCCCGGCACACCACCACGCCCGAGGTTGACCGCCCGCACTCGCGATGGACCACTACGGCGGGCGGGCCTTCCGTGCCCGCGAGCCATTTGTCACCCCAGGTGAGCAGCATCGCGAGGACCGGATACAGGTCACGGCCACGTTCGGTGAGCAGATACTCGTAGCGGGCCGGATTCGATTGGTACGCCCGCTTTTCCACGATGCCGTGCTCACGCAGCACCTCCAGACGAGCGGCGAGCACATTGGAAGCGATGCCGAGGTCGCGACGCAGATCCTCGAAGCGGGTCAGGCCGACGAACAGATCGCGCAGGATCAACGGCGTCCAGCGCTCGCCGATCGCGTCGACCGTGCGCGCGATCGAGCAAACGATGTCGGAGAAAGCGGCCTTGGGCATTTGCCCAGTCTAGTCCATTGCTTTTTGCAAGTGACTTGCCCTAGGTTCGGAATCAGCGACGAGCGAAGGGGTTGACCAGCATGTCCGACGCCATCACCGAGTTCCGATCCGCGACCGAAAGCGGCGACATGGATGCGCTGGCACGGGTACTCGCGCCCGATGCCGAATTGATCTCACCGCTGTCCGGCCGACTGGTCTTCCGCGGCCGGGACGACCTGCGCGTGCTGCTCTCCGCCGCGTACGGCAGTCTCACCGGCTTGCGGTGGACCGAGGAGATCGGCGACGGCGCGCGGCGCGTCCTGCTGGCCGAAGCCGGGATCGGACCGTTCCGGCTGACCGAAGCGCTGGTGCTGCGGCTCGACGACCAAGGCCGCATCCGCACGTTGCAGCCACACCTACGTCCGTGGCTGACGCTCACCTACCTCGCGGTGCGCCTGGCGCTCGGCCTGTCCAAGCATCCCGGCCTCATGCGGCGTGCGGCCAAGGCCACATAGACTCCCACTCGTGGACCCGCTCGCCCGAATCCGCGCGATCTGCCTGGATCTGCCGGAAAGCACCGAACGGCCCAGCCACGGCTCCCCCACCTTCTTCGTGGCGGCGAAGAAGGCGTTCGTGTACTACCTCGAGGACCGGCACCGGGAGCCGGGTACGACGATCTGGTGCCCGGCTCCCCTAGGCGTGCAGGCCGAACTGGTCGCCGCCGAGCCCACCCGGTTCTTCGTGCCGCCCTACGTCGGGCACCGCGGCTGGATCGGCGTCCGGCTGGACGTGGAACCCGACTGGGACGAAGTCGCCGAGATCGTCCGGGACGGTTACCGACTCGTCGCCCCGAAGCGGCTCTCGGCGCTGCTGACCTGACGGCGGGTCAGGTCACCAGCGTCTCCGTCAATCCCGCCGCGGTGAGTTCCAGACGCCGGGTCACCCCGATCTCGTCGAGGAAGCGCGGATCGTGGCTGACCACGATCAGCGCGCCCTCGAAGCCGGCCAGCGCCTGGGTGAGGTGCTCCAGGCTGGGCAGGTCGAGGTTGTTGGTCGGCTCGTCCAGTAGCAGCAGGCGCGGCGCGGGGTCGGCCAGCAGCAGCATCGCCAGCGCCGCGCGCAACCGTTCACCGCCGGACAGCGCCGCCGCCGCGACGTCGGCGTCCGCGCCGCGGAACAGGAAGCGGGCCAGCTGCGCCCGGATCCGCTCCGCGGAGGCGTGCGGCGCGGTGGAGGCGACATTCTCGAATACCGTCTTCCGCTCGTCGAAGACGTCCAAGCGCTGCGGCAGCATCCGCCACGGCACCTTCGGGCCCTCCTCGACGATGCGCCGCAGCAGCGTCGTCTTGCCGACGCCGTTGCGGCCGGTCAACGCGATCCGCTCCGGACCGGACACCCGCAACGCCACCGTCGGCCCGCACGCCAGCTCGACTCCGTCCAGCTCGATGACGTCCTGACCGGGATACAGCCGCGTGTCGGGCAACTCCACCCGGATCTCCCGATCGTCGCGCAACAACTCCTTGGCCTGCTCGAGCTGTTCCTTGGCGGAGTCCAACTTTTCGATGTGGTTGTTGCGCAACTTGCCCGCGGACACCTGTGCCTGCCGTTTGCGTTCGCCCATCACGATTTTCGGCTCCCGCTTCTGGTCCCACATCTTCTGCCCGTACCGCTGCCTGCGGTCCAGTTTGATGCGCGCCTCGACGAGTTCGCGTGCCTGCTTGCGGACATCGCTGCGCGCGTCCCGGATCGCGGCGCGGGCGGCCTCCTGCTCGGCGGCGACGATCCGCTCGTATTCGCTGAAATTGCCGCCGAACAACCGGAGTTCGCCGTGGCGCAGCTCCGCGATGGTCGCCATCCGATCCAGGAGCGCACGGTCGTGGCTGACCGTGAGCACCGTGCCGGAGAATTGGCCGATCACCTCGTAGAGCCGCGCGCGAGCCACCCGATCCAGGTTGTTCGTCGGTTCGTCCAGCAACAGCACGTCGGGCTCGGCGAGCAGCTCGGCGACCAGTCCGAGCAGCACCGTCTCGCCGCCGGACAGGGTGTCGAGCGTGCGATCGAGATGCTCCACCGAGTCGGCGACATAGTGCAGGCCGAGCCGTGCCAGCAGCGCCAACGCCCGTTCCTCGACATCCCACTGGTTGCCGACCGAGTCGAAGTCGGCCTCGCTGCCGACTCCAGATTCGATGCGGTGCAAGGCTTTTCGCACCTCCGCGATGCCCAGCACCGCGTCGACGCGCTGCCCCAAGCCCAGACCGAGGTCCTGGCGCAGATACCCGAGATGCCCGGCGACCGTGACGGACCCGCGAACGGGCTTCAACTCCCCCGCGATCAACCGCAGCAAAGTGGATTTACCCGCACCGTTCCCGCCGACCAGGCCGATGTGACCGGGGCCGAGCACGGCGTCGAGGCCCTCGAAAACGGGGGTGCCGTCCGGCCAGCCGAAAGTGAGATCGGAAAAAGACAGATTGGTCATGCCAGCTCCCAGAGGTTGCGACGAGACACGGCGCGCGAATGCGGGCCGC
Organism: Nocardia sp. NPDC051929; assembly: GCF_044548645.1. Taxonomy (NCBI): domain Bacteria; kingdom Bacillati; phylum Actinomycetota; class Actinomycetes; order Mycobacteriales; family Nocardiaceae; genus Nocardia; species Nocardia sp. NPDC051929. The sequence continues at coordinate 200,029 of NZ_JBIUCG010000003.1, forward strand.
ACGGTGGCTACCTCAAATGAGCAACGGCAGAACTCCGATCAACGGAAATAAGACCTCTACAGGTTAATCACAACTTCGGCAGATGCGCCAGTGCGATTCGGATCACGCTTCGTCAGGACGACGCGCCGATGGCGGCGGCGACGGCCGCGGGCAACGGATAGGGGCGCTCCTCGGGAAGGGCCCGAGTCGCCGCCTCCAGCTTCCCGTCCGCTAGCAACTGCCGCAGCTGCCGCGCTTCCCCGGTGACATCGCGGATCCCGGTGATCCAGCGGTCGAGGAAATGCACCACGGCGATACCGCCCAAGCCCACTTGCAGGGAGCGGTACGCCAGCGGACGATGCGCGAGGTCACGTTCCGGATCCCACTGGACGCGTACCGGACTCGCCCGCAACCGCTCGGCCCACACCTCACGATCCGGGTGGAGCTTCCGGTCGTAATGGCTGAGGCAGGCATGCGCCAGCGCCCATTCGAACCCGGCACGGGTGATCGTCACCGCCAAGACCCGCTCCTGGCCGGGCTTGCTCGCCCACCCGCAGCGATACATCATCCACAGGAACGAGGGCTTGATCCAGGTCATCCGCTCCCGGCGAAACGGCTCGACGAAAGTCCCAGCGGCAACGGCGGGTTCGGCGATCTCCGGGGAGTAGGCCTGATAGACGACGATCGTCCGCTCGTCGTAGACCGCCCGGATCCGGCGCGGCGGCTCCTCAGGTCGCATGCCGCGATCCTGACAGTCGCCGCGGTGGCGAGCAACAGAATTAGGCTGCGAGCGGCTCCCCGCGGGCGGCCCCGCGCACGGCCGGTGTCGGCTCAGAGCTGAACGATCGAGGTCAGCGGGTAGTCGCCCTGCCGGGCGCGCCCGCCAAGGAAGCCGAGTTCCAGCACCACCGCGGCGGCGGCCACTTCGGCGCCCGCCTGCTTGAAGAGCTCGGCCGCGGCGGCGAGCGTGCCGCCGGTGGCGAGGACGTCGTCCAGCAACAGAACGCGACGGCCGGTCAGGTCGAGGCCGTCCGCGGGAATCTCCAGCGCGGCGGTGCCGTATTCGAGGCTGTACTCCCGGCTGATCACCGGCGGCGGCAGTTTGCCCGCTTTGCGGACGGCGAGCACGCCGGTGCCGAGGGACGCGGCGACACCCGCACCGAGCAGGAAGCCACGGGCGTCGACGCCGGCAACCAGATCGGCGTCGGGTGCGCACGCGGCCAGGCAATCGACCACGGCGCGGAAGCCCTCGGCATCGGCGAACACCGGGGTGAGATCCGCGAAACGTACACCGGGCGTGGGGAAGTCGTCGTGCCAACGGGTCAAACGGTCGACCACCTCAGCGGCTCTGGTGGTCCGTTCGGCGGCTACATTCTCGGACTCGATCGCCGCGTGCTTGCTCATCGACACCTCTCCATGATCACATCACCCACACCGTCTATCACCGCTCGAGCACCCACCGGTCCATGTTCCAGCCGGTTCCGGCCTGGTTGGGGGCGGCGATCCCGTTGCGCAACCCCTTACCGAAGGCGATCGTGCGCGGGGTGGCGAACAACGGAATGCTCGGCAGCTCCGCCCACAGCAGGTTCTCGGCCTCGGTGAGCAGATTCAGCTGTGCGGCCGAACTGTCGTCGGCCCCGAGCTGATCGGTGATCGCATCGTAACGGCCGTTGCCGTACCGTCCGAAATTGAGACCGTTACCGGTGCGCAACGCGCTGGTCGCGGCTACTCCCCCGATCGAGCCCGCCGGACCGGGGGCCGACGCGGTGCTGCCGAGGACGGCGTCGACCTTGCCCTCGGTGAGCCGGGCGGGAGTGAAATCGGGGGCTCCGGCGTCCACCACGGTGATGCCCGCCGGTTTGCAGGCCTCGGCGATCATGGTGACCGTCTGCGCGCGCCGATCGTCCGGACCCGCGTAGCCGATCCGGACGGTGGGATTCGGGGCGCCGGAGGCGGCGACGGCCCTGGTCGCGTTCGCCACATCACCGCCGGAATAGTTGTTCGACGCGCCGATGACCGCCGGGTAGAGCAGGGAATCCTGTTGCACCACGTGCGCGTTCAGCGGTCCGGAGCCGAGCCCGGTCTTGGGTGCGTCCGGCACCTTCCCGAGCTTGTCGAACAGCGTCTGGCGCGGCAGGCACAGCGCGAACGCCCGGCGCGCCTCGACCGAGGCGAACACCCCGCCGGTGGACAGCGTCAACTGCTCGGCGCCGCGGCCGGGCAGGGTCTGCACCGAGAATCCGTTCAGATTCAGGTCCTTCACCGAGTGCGCACCGACGTCGAGCACGCCGACGGCGTTGTCGCCGACCTTCTTCTTCAAGTCGAAGGTCTTCGGCCACACCACGATCCGACCGGTCGCCGGTTTGTTTCCCCACCAGCGCTCGTTGGCCACCAGCACCAAACCGTCTTCGCTGCCGAAGGATTCGATGCGGTAGGGCCCCGACGAGGGGAACCGCGACAGGTCGAGCCGTCCGTCGGCCGGAATGGTCCATCCGGTGTTCCAGAACTCCGCGATCCTGCCGAGGGCGTTCGGATCGCCGGTCTGCAACGCCGACACCACGTTGGGCACGTTCGCCACTCGGGCCGCGACGTGCGCGGGCATCAGCTCACCGGCCGCGAACAGGTTTCGCCACGGCAGGTACCGCCTGCCGGGCCGGAACACCACCGTGGCATCCCGCGAGCCGGGCTGGCAGTCGACCCGCTCGATGGCGTCGTAGCCGCTGGTGCTCGCGGCGTCGAACAGCGGAACGGGGCCCCGATCACCGGGTTTGGTGTACCGCCCGCTGCGGGCGGCCCAAGCAAGGACCAAGTCGTCGCAGGAGGTCGGCACACCGTCGGAGTACACGCCGTCGGGATTGAGGCGGTACTGGATGGTCTGCGACTCGCCCGGCACCTCCTTGGCGGTCCCGAAGTCGGTGTCGGCGACCTGCTGGCCGTCCGGACCGGTGTAGAAGAAGCCGGTCAGTACCCGGGAGAACACCGCGGAGGACCCGGAACTCGCCCCGAGCGAGCTGGCGCCGTTATAGGTGGCGATGGTGGCATCGGTCGCGTAGCCGATGGAGGGCACCTGATTCTTGCTGGAGCAGCCGACCATCAGCCCGGCGGCCAGCGTCCCCGCAGCGAGCGCTCCGATCAGTCGTACCGCACTGCGTGGCTGTCGCATGAAACCCCTTGCCTGGTGTCAGTTCCGCCTCTTGTGCCGTTTGCCGCTCGGGCGCGCGCCGGGTCGCGGCGCCTGCCCGGCCGCGCGCTGCTTGCGCGGCGCCTCTTCGTAGTCCCGCCCGGCTGCCACGCTCGCCCGGCGCTCCGCCGCGACGCCCGCACGGGCGCTCGCCGCGCCGGCCCGCTTGGCCAGAACCTTCTTCGTGTGCGCCGCCACGGGCCCCCAGCGTTCCTTGATCGAGACCAGCAGCGGAGTAGCGAAGAAGATCGAGGAGTACGTGCCGACCAGCAGACCCACCAGCTGTACCAGCGCCAAATCCTTCAGGGTGCCGACGCCCAGCATCCACACCGCGATCACCATCAGCCCGACGATCGGCAGAATGCCGATCAAGGCGGTGTTGATCGAGCGCATGAGCGTCTGGTTCACCGCGAGGTTGGCCTGTTCGCCGTAGGTGCGCCGAGTCAGGTGCAGGATACCGTGGGTGTTCTCCTCCACCTTGTCGAACACGACGACGGAGTCGTAGAGCGAGAAGCCGAGAATGGTCAGGATGCCGATCACGGTCGCCGGGGTGACCTCGAACCCGACCAGTGAGTACACGCCCGCGGTGACCGTGACGTCGAAGGCCAGCGCCGCCAGCGCCGCGATGGCCATGTGCGCCTCGTAGCGGATCGCGATATAGCCCGCGACGAGCACGAGGAACACCGCGAGCGCGATGATCGCCTTGCGTGTGATCTGGCTGCCCCAGGTCTCGCTGACGTCGGAGGTGCTGATCGCGGCCCGGCTCGGGTTGCCGGACTTGTCCTTCGGCTGGAACTCGGCGAACAGCGCGCTGTTGAGCGCCTCGACCTGCTTCTGGTTCAGCGCCTCGGACCGGATCAGCATGGTGGCCGATCCGCCCGCGCCGACGGTCTGCACCGAGACCGGGTCAGTGCCGATCGCGCCGCGGTAGACATCCTCCACCGCGCTGGTGGTCGCGTTCCCCGCCGGGAACTGGATGCGCGAACCGCCCTCGAAGTCGATGCCGAAGTTGAAGCCGCGGAAGATGATGCTGCCCAGCGAGACGAGCACGATCGCGGCGGTGATGATGTACCACATCCGGCGTTTGCCGATCACGTCGATCGCGCCGGTGCCGGTGTAGAGGCGGTTGAAGAAGCCGTGCTTGGGGGTCTGCGCGTCGCCGACCGCCGCGAACACGTCGGTGATCTCGGTGGCGCTCGTCTTGTCGAGCGACGGGGTGGTGTGGCTGTTGGTCATCGTCCTCACGCCTTCCCGAGTGCGGCCTCGGCCGCCTTCCGCTCGCGGGCGACCTGCTGGATCGCGCCGAGGCCGTTCACCGACGGCTTGGACCAGAACGCCGTCCGGGAAGCGAGCAGCACCAGCGGCGAGGTGACCAGGAACACCACGACCACGTCGAGGATCGTGGTGAGACCGAGGGTGAACGCGAAGCCCTTGACCTGTCCGACGGCCAGGATGTAGAGCACCGCCGCGGCGATGAAGCTGACCGCGTTGCCGGACAGGATGGTCCGGCGGGCACGCTGCCAGCCGCGCGGAGCGGCGGAACGGAAGCTGCGGCCCTCGCGCATCTCGTCCTTGATGCGCTCGAAGAACACCACGAACGAGTCGGCGGTCATACCGATACCGATGATCAGACCGGCGATGCCCGCGAGGTCGAGCGTGAACCCGATCCAGCGCCCGAGCAGCACCATGATGCCGTACACCGCGAATCCCGATGCCACCAGCGACAGACCGGTGACGAATCCGAGCATCCGGTAGTACAGGAGGCAGTACAGCAGCACGACCAGCAGGCCGACCGCGCCGGCGAGCAGGCCCGCTTTCAGCGAGGACAGGCCGAGCGTGGCGGACACCGTCTCGGCTTCCGAGGTCTGGAACGACAGCGGCAGCGAGCCGTACTTCAGCGTGTTCGCCAGTTCCTTCGCCGACGTCGCGGTGAAGTTGCCGGAGATCTGGGTGCGGCCACCCTGCTGCGGGCCCTGCTGCACGACTGGTGCGCTGACCACCTTCGAGTCGAGCACGAACGCGACCCGCTTGTAGACGTACTCACCGGTGAGCGACGCCCACGCGTCACTGCCGCCGGACTTGAAGTCCAGGTAGACCTCGTGCCTGGCCTGCTGCTGGTTCAGGCCCGAGGTGGCGTCCTTGATCTCCTGGCCGTCGATGCGGCTCTTGTCCAGCAGGAAGACCTCGGTGCCGTCGGTCGAGCAGGTCACCAGCGGAAGGGCCGGGTCGTCGTTGCCCGCGAGCGGATCGGCCTTTCCACAGTCCATGGTGGCCAGCGCGGCCTGCTGCACCGACTGGTCGGTGCTCTGGCGCAGGGCCTTGGCCGCCTGGATCTCCTTGGTCGACTCTTCGGTGGGCTCCAGACCGGGATTCGTGGGTGGCTGCGTCGGCTGCTGAGCGGGGAACACGCGCTGCTGCGGGGCGGGCGCGGGCTCGGTGGTCTCCGGCGCGGCGGGCTGCGTGGTCTCCGGCTGCGCGGCGGGCGCGGGCTGGGTGCCCGGCGCGGTCTGCGGGGTCGCGCCGCGTCCCGCCGCGGGCACGGCCTGCAGCACGGGACGGATGTAGAGCTTGGCCGTGGTCGCCAGCGCGCGCGCCTGCTGCCCGTCGTCGCCGGGCACGGTGATCACGATGTTGTCGCCGTCGATGACGACCTCGGATCCGCCGACACCGAGGCCGTTGACCCGGTTCTCGATGATGTCCTGCGCCTTCTTCAGGCTGTCCTGGCTCGGCTTGCTGCCGTCCGGCGTGCGCGCGGACAGGGTCACGCGGGTGCCGCCCTGCAGGTCGATACCGAGCTTGGGTGTCGGGGACTTGTCACCGGTGAAGAACACCAGCGCATAGATCACGGCCAGCAGCGCGGCGTAGACACCGAGCAGCCGCAGCGGGTGCGCCGATCCCTGGGAAGGTGGCACAGTACGTCATCTCCTAGGCGGGAAGTCGAGGATGGAACATGCGGACGTGCACCAGCGCCGCCGGGTGCGCGGACGGACGGCCGCGGCGACATCCGGCGAGCCGGGGCACAACCGGAACGATCAGTCCTTGGTCAGGCGGGTCTCGGTCTGCTCGGCGGATTCCTCGACGGCCTCGGTGGTGTCCGAGCCGGTGGTCTCCGAGCCGGTCTCCTCGGTGCTCACCTGGTCCTCGGTGCGCACCTCACGGATGGCCTGGCGCAGCCACGTGGTGACCACGTCCTCGGCGATCTCGAGGTCGACCGTGGTGTCGTCGAGTTCGACCACGGTGCCGTACAGACCCGACGTGGTGACGACCTGATCGCCGATCTTCAGGCTGTCCTGCATCTGGGTGACCTTCTCGGCTTCCCGCTTCTGACGGCGGACACCGAGGAACATCGGCACGAGCAGGGCTACCAGTAGCAGCGGAAACAGCAGTTCCATCGTCGAAGTCAGTCCCTAGTGTCGTGGGTGGGATGGGCAAGTACCCACACAGTCTGCCAGTTCGCTGCGCGGGTGCCACACCCGCACGCCCGCTGGGCAGCTACAACGGCCCAGATCGCACACCGGCTCGCCCGCCGGGACACGCTCCGGCGGGCGAGCCGAGGTAACGGTGTCAGGCGGTCTTGCCGTAGACGTAGTCCTCCAGCGGGAAGGCGACCGCTTCGCGATGGGCGTTCAGTGTGCTGGTGGGCCGCAGCAGGGCGGCCTCACCGTGCTGGTTGAAGTAGTAGCTGCGCGCGGTGGCGCAGTCGCCGCCGTAGAAGACCGAGGAGCCCAGCTTGTCGGTCACCCGGTCCAGGAACGCGGCGTTGGCCTGCTCGCTGACCTCGAAGGTGGTCTCGCCCCGGCGGCGCAACTCGCCGAACAATCTGCCCATGTGCTTCATCTGGGCTTCGATGGTGGTGAAGTAGGACAGGCCGCTGTAGGAGTACGGGCTGTTGAGGCTGAGGAAGTTGGGGAACTTCGGCACCGTGATGCCCTCGTAGGCTTGGAAACGGTTGTCCCGCCAGAACTTTCCGAGGTTCACCCCGTCCCGGCCGATGATCTCGATGGCCGGGAAGTTCACGTCCCACAGATTGAAGCCGGTGGCCAGGATCAGGGTGTCGATCTCGGTCTTGTGCCCGTCGGCGGTCACGATGCCGTCCGGCTCGATGTGGTCGATCGAATTCGTCTCCAGGCGCACGTGCGGCTGGTTGAACGTGGTGAAGTAGTGGTTGGAGAAGGTCGGCCGCTTGCACCCGAAATCGTAGTGCGGTGTCAGCTGCCTGCGCGTCGCTTTGTCGCGCACGGACGCCCGCAGGTGCGCCCTGGCCAGCGCTCCCGCCCCCTTGTTCAGCAGCTTGGCCTGCTTGAAGTGCAGCACCCCGACCACCATCAGCGCCTCCAGCAGGCTCGTGTTGACCAGGCGCGCGGCCTTCTGCGTGGCGGGAACCCGTTCGAACAGCTTGCGCACCGGCGCGGGAATCGCGGTGTCGACCTTCGGCACCACCCAGATCGGGGTGCGCTGGAACACCGTGAGCGCCCGCGCCTTCTTGGCCACCTCGGGCACCAGCTGCACGGCGGTGGCGCCGGTGCCGATGATCGCGGCCGTGCGGCCGGTGAGGTCGAAGTCGTCCTCCCACGCGGTGGTGTGGATGATCTTGCCCGCGAACGAGTCGATGCCGGGGAACGGCGGGGTATAGGGCTGGGACAGGAATCCCGTCGCCGTCAGCAGGTATCGGCCGGTGACGGTTTCCCCGCCCGCGATCGAGACCACCCAGTGTTGCCGCTCTTCGTCCCAGCGCGCGCCGTCGACGACGGTGCCGAAGCGCATGCGGCGGCGCAGGCCGTACTTGTCGGCGACGTGCGCGGCATACTTCTTCAGCTCCTCGCCCGGCGCGAACAGCCGCGACCAGTGCGGATTCGGTTCGAACGAGTAGGAGTAGGTGACCGAGGCGATGTCGACCGCGAGACCCGGATAGTGGTTGACGTGCCAGGTGCCGCCCAGGTCGTCCTCGCGTTCGAGGATGACGTAATTGCTCAGGCCGAGCCGATCGAGCTGAATACCGGCCCCCATACCGCCGAACCCCGCACCGACCACGACCGCGTCGTATTGAGGCGCCACACCGAACCTCCTGCTAGCTGAACCACATATCACGGAATGACACATCATTCCGTTTGTGATGACTGTATCATCGGGAAGGTGACGAAGCCATCCACGCGTGCCGAGCGACGGAAAGCCGAACTGCGCCAAGAGATCATCGACACCGCCTTCGTCTGTTTCGCGGAGAAGGGCTATCACGCCACCGGCATCGCCGACATCGCGGGACAGCTCGGCATCGGTCACGGCACCTTCTACCGCTACTTCAGTAACAAGCGCGAGATCATCGACCACGTCATCGATGACCTCGCCGCGCGCATCATCGCCGCCCTCGGCACCGAGAACGCCCCGGACGCCGCCGCCACCCTCGACGAATACCGCGCCCAGATCGACCGGATCGGGGTGGCCCTCACCGAAATCCTGCTGACCGATCGCCGGGTCGCCCAGCTGTTGCTGTTCCACGCCACCGGCATCGATGACGAACTCACCCAGCGGCTGTACGGATTGCTCGACACCGCCGACGCGCTGACCGCGGGCTATCTCGACCACGGTGTCGAGCAGGGCTACCTGCGCGCCGACCTGGACACGTCGAACACCGCGCGCGCGGTGACCGGCATGCTGATCGGGGGCATCGTCTACTCACTGCGCGAACCCGACGAGGCCGCGATCGCGGGGCTGAACCAGGCGATCCGCCGCCTGCTTGTGGACGGCGTGCGCAAGGACTGAGCACCTCGGCAATCCCCCTGACACCGCCACCGGCGCTAGGGTGAGGCGCACTGATCCGACGCTTTCGCCAGGGGGACGGCCCTTGTTCGCAAAAGGCCAGGGAATCGCGAAGTTTCCCTTCCGATCGGCCGGACGCGCCGAGCCTGACAGAATGTCGCCCGTGACTCCGGAGGACGTGCGCCGCACCCGTTTCGCGACCCCGACGCTCGGGCATCGCGGCTATCACGCGGACGAGGTGGATGCATTCCTCGAACTCGTCGCCGCGACGCTGGCCGGGCACGGCGTTCTCGCCGCCGACGATCTGCGGCATGTCGGTTTCGGCGCGCCCCGGCTCGGCCAGCGCGGCTACCGCGCCGACCAGGTCGACGAGTACCTCGACCAACTGCGCGCGGAACTGGAGTTCCGGCAGCGCGGCGTCCGTCCGGTGCCCGCCGCGAACGGGAACGGCCACGCCATGCTCACCTTCGACGATGTGCAGCGCATGCGATTCAGCCAGGCCCCGGTGGGCAGGCGCGGATACAACGAGGAAGAGGTCGGCGCGTTCCTCGATCTGGTCGCCGCGACCCTCGCGCACGGCGGACCGGGCAGCCTCACCCTCACCGACGTCGAGGCCGTCCGCTTCACCGAGGCCCGCCTCGGCACTCGCGGCTACCAGCGCGACGAGGTCGACGCTTTCCGCGACTTGGTCGCCGCCGCCCTGCGCCATCGCCGCTGACCCGCCACCGCGGCGGCGATCACCCGAGCGCGCGGCTCATTCGAACAGGTCGAGCGTGGGGTGCGGCTCGCGACCGCGCACTTCGATGGAACCGAACACCAGGTCGGGCGGCGGAACGAGACCGAGGTGCTCCCACGCGGCGGCGGTGGCGACCCGGCCGCGGGGTGTGCGCGCGACCATGCCCGCGCGAACCAGGAACGGTTCGCAGACCTCTTCCACGGTCGCGGCCTCCTCCCCGACCGCCACAGCCAAGGTGGACACCCCCACCGGGCCACCGCCGAAACTGCGCACGAGCGCGCCGAGCACCGCGCGGTCGAGCCGGTCGAGACCGAGCACGTCCACGTCGTAGACCTCCAGCGCGGCCTGGGCGATGGGGCGGGTGATCCGGCCGTCGGCACGCACCTCCGCGTAGTCGCGCACACGGCGCAGCAAGCGATTGGCGATACGGGGCGTGCCGCGTGAGCGGCCCGCGATCTCAGCCGCCGCCTCCTCCTCGATGACGACACCGAGGATGTGTGCCGACCGTTGCAAGATGCGCAGCAATTCGCCGGGTTCGTAGAAGTCCATGTGCCCGGTGAAACCGAAACGGTCGCGCAGCGGACCGGTCAGCGCTCCGGATCTGGTGGTGGCCCCGACCAGGGTGAACGGTGCGATATCCAGGGGAATGGAGGTCGCCCCCGGCCCCTTGCCGACGACGACGTCCACCCGGAAGTCCTCCATCGCCAGGTAGAGCATCTCCTCGGCGGGGCGCGCCATCCGGTGGATCTCGTCGATGAACAGTACGTCGCCCTCGACCAGGTTGCTGAGCATGGCGGCGAGGTCTCCGGCCCGCTCCAGCGCGGGACCCGACGTGATCCGCAGCGCGGTGCCGAGCTCGGCCGCGATGATCATCGCCATGCTGGTCTTGCCCAGACCCGGCGGCCCGGACAGCAGGACGTGATCCGGTGTGCCGCCGCGCTGTTTCGCGCCGCGCAACACCAGCGCGAGCTGTTCGCGGACACGGGGTTGCCCGATGAAGTCGTCCAGCGACTTCGGGCGCAGACTCGCCTCGATCTCGCCGTCGGACTTCAGATAGTTTGCGCTGACCTGCGATTCGGTGGGTTCCTCAGGATGATCCATGACGCCTTACCGGTTCTTGCCGAGCAGGCCGAGCGCCGCCCGGAGGGCGGCGGAGGTGTCGGCGGCGGGCTGTTCCGCCAGCACCGCGTCGATCGCCTGTTCGGCCTGTCTGACGGCGAAACCGAGGCCGACGAGCGCTTCGGTGACCTGGTCACGCACGGGGGTGACCACCGCGGCGGGCGCGGATCCGGGCGGGCCGGCAGGCACGGGAACGAGATTCACCTTGTCGCGCAGTTCCACCACCATGCGCTCGGCGCCGCGCTTGCCGATGCCGGGGACCCGGGTCAGTGCCGCCACGTTGCTCTCGGCCAGCGCTTTGCGCAGCGCTTCGGGTTCGAGTACGGCCAGCACCGCCATGGCCAGGCGAGGCCCGACGCCCGAAACTGTCTGCAACAGGCCGAACAGGTCGCGGGCCTCGGTGTCGGCGAAACCGTAGAGGGTCATCGAGTCCTCGCGAACGATCATCGCGGTGTAGAGCCGGGTTTCCTCGCCTCGGGTGAGCCCGGCCAGGGTGGACGGAGTGGCATTGAGCCGGTAGCCGACGCCTGCCGCCTCGATCACCGCGTGGTCGAGGGCGATTTCCAGCACTTCACCGCGTACCGACGCGATCACCCGTGCACCGCCTTCCGTTGTTCGGCCAGCCGCTCCCGGTATCGGCGCTGCGCCGCGGCCGCCTTGGCCTCCGCCGCCGCCATCCGCTCCAGCAGCGGCGCTCGCCAACAATGGCAGATCGCCAGCGCCAGCGCATCCGCCGCGTCCGCCGGTTTCGGCGCGGACGGCAGCCCGAGGATACGGGTGACCATGGCGGTCACCTGCCTCTTGTCCGCGGTGCCGTTGCCGGTCACCGCGGCCTTCACCTCGCTGGGTGTGTGGAACGCGACCGGGATTCCCCGGCGCGCGGCGGCCAGCGCGATCACGCCGCCCGCCTGTGCGGTGCCCATGGCGGTACGGACATTGTGCTGAGCGAAGACGCGTTCGATGGCGACGGCCCCCGGCTCGTGGATGTCCATCCAGCGTTCGGCTGCGTCCGCGACCGCGAGCAGGCGCTGCGCCAGATCCATATCGCCGGGAGTGCGGACCACGTCGACGTCCACGGCGGTGACCTTCCGCCCCGATCCGCCCTCCACGATGCTGAGGCCGCAGCGAGTGAGTCCGGGGTCGACGCCCATCACCCGCACGACAACCCCTCTCGCAGACACGAACAACTGTTCGAGAGTCTAGCGGAGGCGTCGCCTTTCGCCGTCCAGCGACACAGCCCCGGGCTATTCGCCGACAACCGCCGCTTCCCGCGCGGCGCCCGGCAACCCCAGCAACTCCGGACGGCTCGCGCGTGCCGCCCACTGCCGCGCGGGATCGGCCACGAGGCGCCGCGCCGCCAGATCGAGCAAGCCACTGACATTGGTCACCGTCGCGGCCACCACGCCGTCGGCGCGGGTCAGGACGTGCTCGACACGATAGGTCTTGCCGTCTCCCCACTGCCAGGCGCACGAGACGTCCACGGTGTCGCCACCGCGGAGTTCGCGCTGGAAGCGGAGCACGGTCTCCAAGTTGACCGGCCCGAGCCCGGAGGCGATCAGCTCGTCCACCGACACGCCCGCCGCCTGAACACAGGCGAAACGGGCGTGATCGGCGAATTGGTGGTAGGCCGCGCCGGTGACGTGCAACTGGGGATCCAGGTCGGAGACCCGGATTTCGATGCGAGTACTGAACGACACGCGCCGACTATGTCAGCGGTGACCGACAAGTTCGGCCCACCGGTGCTGCGGACCTGCCGTACCCGTGACGACACGGCGGATGCCGGCGCAGGAGGTCTCAAGTCCCGCAGACCTGCCGCGCGAACGCACCGTGAGCCCGTTCGTCGAAGAGAACGAATCGCGCCTCCGATACCGCCGTCTCGGTCGTACGAACCGTGTCGACAGCGATTCGCGCCCCGTCGTCCATCGGCCAGCCGAAGATCCCGGTCGAGATCGCCGGGAAGGCGACCGTGCGCGCCCCCAATTCGTCCGCCACACGCAGGGATTCGCGATAACAGGAGGCCAGCAGAGCGGAGCGGTCCTCGACGTCCGACCACACCGGCCCGACGGTGTGGATGACCCACCGCGCGGGAAGCCGACCCGCCGTGGTGGCCACCGCCGCTCCGGTGGCAAGTCCCGCGCCGTAGTGGGACGCCCGCAATCGGCGGCATTCCGCCAGGATTTCCGGGCCGCCGCGCCGGTGGATCGCTCCGTCCACTCCCCCGCCGCCGAGCAGCGACGAATTCGCCGCGTTGACCACCGCGTCGACCTCCTGTTCGGTGATGTCGCCGCGCACCAGCACCAGTTCGACCATGCTCGCATTCTCCTCGCGCACCCCGGACGGCACGACAACATTTCGGGCCGGTCGCACAGGAGCACCTGAGCCGATTCACAGCGTCTCTCGAGCAACCGCCTGCACAATGCTGGACGTGCCGATACTCGCCGCGCCCACGTCTCCGGCGCCACCGCAGGTTCCCCCGGCGAGTCCGGCCTCGAACCAGCAGCACACCTTCCACCACGGGATCTCACTGCTGCACGGCTGGCTGCCGGTGACCGTCGCGCTCCTCGCCGCGGTGGTCGTGCTGCTCGCCGTCGCTCGGCGCGGCAGACGGTGGTGGCTGATCCAGCTGCCGGTTTGCGTGGCGCTCGGCGTCGCGGGAGCGCTGGGCGCCGCGTGGTACGTGGCCGACGAGGGATTGGCCTCCGATCCGGCACCCATCCGATTGTGGGCGTGGGTCGGCGCGACCGCCGTCGCCATCGCCGTCGCGGTCGTCGGCTGGCCGGGCGCACGCTGGTGGCGGCGCGGGATCGCGGTCCTCGCCATCCCGCTGACCCTGGTGAGCACCGGAATCGTGCTGAACCAGTGGGTCGGCTACTACCCCACCGTGCAGGCCGCCTGGGGCGCGGTCACCGCGGGTCCGCTCCCGCACGAAACCGACCTCTCGGCGTTGCCCGGCCTGCGGAACACCGCCGTTACCGACGGCAAACTGGTGCCGGTGCGCATTCCCGACGCGGGCAGCGGATTCCCGCACCGCACCGAATACGTCTACCTGCCACCCGCGTGGTTCGCCGGGCCGACCCCGCCCGCTCTGCCGGTGGTGATGATGATCGGCGGCGAGTTCAACACGCCGGCGGACTGGATCCGCAGTGGCCAGATCATGCCGGCCCTGGACAGCTTCACCAAGGCCAACGGCGGCCGCGCGCCGATCCTCGTCTTCGTCGACTCCAGCGGCAGGTTCAACAACGACACCGAATGCGTCGACGGCCCTCGCGGCGACGCCGCCGACCATCTGACCGAGGACGTGCCCGCCTATGTCGAATCGCGGTTCGGCGCCTCGGCCGATCCCGCGAATTGGGCGGTGGTCGGCTGGTCCATGGGCGGCACCTGCGCGGTGGACCTCGCGGTCATGCACCCCGATCTGGTCCACACCTTCGTCGACATCGCCGGTGACCTCGGGCCGTCGTCCGGCACCAAGGAGCAGACCATCGCCCGGCTCTTCGGCGGTGACTCCGCCGCATGGGCCGCGTTCGACCCGCTGACCGTCATGGCCGCGCACGGTCGCTACAGCGGCGTCGCCGGCCTGTTCGACGACCTCGTCCCCGCACAACGCTCCGGCGGGGGGACGAGGCGCGCGCCCGTTCCAGACGACGACCGCGCGGGCCTCGGCGGCCGCGACGGGATACCCGATTCCGGTGAGGTCGGAGCCGCCGACAAACTCTGCGCCGCGGGACGCGCGGTCGGCATCGATTGCACCGTCTACACCACCCAGGGCGGCCACACCTGGCAGTTCGCTTCGGCAGCCTTCACCTCGTCGCTGCCGTGGATCGCAGGCCGCGTGGGTCTGCCCGTCACGGCCGCCGACTGAACCGGTCGGCGAACCGGCGTTCAGCTCGCCGCGGCGCCTGCTCGTGCACGGAACGTACGACGATAAGCCTGCGGTGACACGCCGATCGCGTCGGCCAGATGTTGACGCAACGAAGTCCCGGTGGCGAAGCCGACCTCGCCCGCGATGCGATCGACGGTCAGGTCGGTGGTTTCCAGCAGATGCCTGGCGCGGAAGACCCGCTGCTGGATCAGCCACCGTCCCGGGCTCATGCCGACCTCGTCACGGAAGCGCCGGGCGAAGGTTCGTTTACTCATCCGGGCGCGGGCTGCCAGTTCATCGACGGTCAGCGGATGGCGCAGGTTCTCCAGGGCCCATTGCCGGACCGCGGCGGTCCCAGCCGACGTCTCGGGCGGCACGGGTTGCTCGATGTATTGCGCTTGGCCGCCGTCGCGCCACGGGGGAACGACGCAACGGCGCGCGACCGCGTTCGCGACGGCGCTGCCGTGATCGCGCCGCACCAGATGCAGGCAGACGTCCAGTCCTGCCGCGGCGCCCGCCGACGTGAGGACGTCCCCGTCATCGACATAGAGCACGTCCGGGTCGAGGCGGACCCGCGGGAAGGTGCGCCGGAACAGACCGGCCTGATTCCAGTGCGTCGTGGCCGGTCGATCATCGAGCAGCCCTGCGGCCGCGGCGATGAAGGCACCGGTGCAGATCGCGACGATCCTGGCCCCCGCCGGAATCAGCGCGAACGCGTCGAGCACCGGCTGCGGCAGCGTGCCGGTGAGAGCCGTCGTGATATCGCAGGCGGGCAGCACCACGGTGTCTGCGTTCCGCAAGGCGCGGCTGTCGTGGGCCACCGCGATGTCGAAATCGGCGGCGCTGCGCACCGGACGACCGTCGACAGAGCAGGTGATCACCTCGTATCTACCTGCCGCACTGCCGAACACCCGATTCGGGATACCGAGTTCGAAGGGGTAGACCCCCGCCAGCGCCAACACCACCACTCGATGAGGCGCCGTCGAATCCATGGCATGATCATATCGAAGAATGGCAATCGTGCCATTTTCTTTGCCGTCGGATACCGGCAGGCTGACAGCCGTGACCGAAATCGACAGCACCGCGACCATGCGCGCGATCAGCCAGCAGACCCTCGGCGGACCCGAGGTGCTCACCGAAGTGAAACTGCCGCAGCCGGTGGCCGGCCCCGGCCAGATCCTGGTCCGGGTCCGCGCGGCCGGGCTCAACCCGACCGACTGGCGCCACCGCGCCACCGCGGGACTGTTCCTTCCCGAGCCGCCGTTCGTCCTCGGCTGGGACGTCTCCGGCCAGGTCGCGGCCACCGGCATCGGCGTCACCCTGTTCCGCCCCGGCGACGAGGTGTTCGGCATG
The DNA here is from genome assembly GCF_044548645.1 of Nocardia sp. NPDC051929. Lineage (NCBI taxonomy): Bacteria > Bacillati > Actinomycetota > Actinomycetes > Mycobacteriales > Nocardiaceae > Nocardia > Nocardia sp. NPDC051929. Next base: position 216,013 of record NZ_JBIUCG010000003.1, read on the forward strand.
CTCCCTTACCCGTACGGCCACGGTTCCTGCGCCGAATACGTCGTCGGCCCCGCCCGCGCCTTCGCCCCCAAACCGGCCGCGCTCGACCACACACAGGCGGCGGCGATCCCGCTCGCCGCGCTCACCGCCTGGCAGGCGCTGGTCGACACCGCCGGGCTCAGCCCCGGGCAACGCGTACTGATCCATGCGGCAGCGGGCGGCGTCGGCCACTTCGCGGTTCAGATCGCCAAAGCGCGCGGGGCGTACGTCATCGGCACCGCCAGCGCGCCGAACCACGCGTTCCTGCGCGATATCGGCGCCGACGAGGTGATCGACTATCGCGACACCGACGTCGCCGAGGCGGTCCGCGACGTCGACGTGGTGCTGGACTCGATCGACGACGACAACAGCATCCGGTCCCTGCGCACCCTGCGTCCAGGCGGACTGCTGGTGACGTTGCGGGCCTTCGGCGCGGTCGACTTGGCAGTCGAGGCGGAGGCGCTGGGCGTGCGCGCGATCCGGATGCTGGTGGAGCACGATCACGCGGGCATGCTCGCTCTCGCCGGACTCGTCGAATCCGGCGCGTTGCGCCCGGCGGTCGCCCGGTCGTTCCCGCTGTCCGCGGCAGCCGAGGCGCACGCGCTCGGCGAGACCGGGCGAACCGTCGGCAAATTGGTACTCACCGTGCCATGAAATATGCCACGATCAGGACCTTCGCGCTTCTACCATCCCAGGATGAGCAAAGGCGCAAAAGCAGTCCTCGAAGGCGGGCCGCACGATCTGCCCTCGCGCATCGTCCCGATTACCCCACCCGGCGTGGAATTGAAGGTGCCGTTCCGCGGCGGATACGAGCACTTCAAGGTCAGTCAGCGGGAGCAGGACACGCCTGAAGGGCGGCTGCGCGTGTACGAGTGGTGCGACCGCACCGAGATCGCGGAGTGAGTCCGGCCCCACCTCCCCGGCGGCCGCAGCGCCGACCGGAAGGTGGGGGCGCGGCCGCCGAGCGGTGCGCTGGGAACCAGGAATGAACCCACTCGGGGCGGCCCGTACACAGACCGGCCGCCCCGATTTCGCGCTCAGCATCCCGCCGTGCGGGAGTACGGCGCGCGGTCGATCGACTAGTCCTCGAGCTCGGCGAGCACGTCGTCCGGGATGTCGACGTTGGTGTAGACGTTCTGCACGTCGTCGCTGTCCTCGAGGGCATCCACGAGTTTGATCACCTTGCGGGCGCCGTCGACGTCCACCGCGACCGACACCGACGGCTGGAAGCCGGATTCGGCGGAGTCGTAGTCGATACCGGCGCCCTGCAGCGCGGAGCGGACCGCGATCAGATCGCCCGGCTCGCTGACGATCTCGAACGACTCGCCGAGATCGTTGACCTCCTCGGCGCCCGCGTCGAGCACGGCCAGCAACACGTCGTCCTCGGACAGCCCGTTCTTCTCCAGGGTGACGATGCCCTTGCGATGGAACAGGTAGGCCACCGAGCCAGGGTCGGCCATGTTGCCGCCGTTGCGCGTCATCGCGACCCGCACCTCGCCCGCGGCCCGGTTGCGATTGTCGGTGAGGCACTCGATCAGCACGGCGACGCCGTTGGGACCGTAGCCCTCGTACATGATCGTCTGCCAGTCGGCGCCGCCGGCTTCCTCGCCGCCGCCGCGCTTGCGGGCGCGCTCGATGTTGTCGTTGGGGACCGACGACTTCTTCGCCTTCTGGATGGCGTCGTACAGCGTCGGGTTGCCTTCCGGGTCACCGCCACCGGTCCGGGCCGCCACCTCGATGTTCTTGATCAACTTCGCGAACAGCTTGCCGCGCTTCGCGTCGATCGCAGCCTTCTTGTGCTTGGTGGTGGCCCATTTGGAGTGGCCGCTCATTCCCTACTTCCTTCAGGTCGGTGGCACGTCTGGTGGTGTGTACGGTACCGGCACCGCCGGGCGGACAACTTCTCCAGCCTACTCGGGCCTCCACCACGGCCGTACAGAGCGGCCCCGACTACGCGGCGGCCGAACGGACGATCTCCACGAACATGCGGTGCACCCGCAGATCGCCGGTGACCTCGGGATGGAACGACGTCGCCAGGACGTTGCCCTGCCGCACCGCGACGATCCGGCCCGCGGCGGGGCCATCCGGCACCGTGGCCAGCACCTCGACGCCCGCACCCGCCCGCTCGACCCACGGTGCGCGGATGAACACCGCTCGCACCGGACCGTCGGTCAGGCCGGAGAACTGCAGGTCGGTCTCGAACGAGTCGACCTGACGGCCGAACGCGTTGCGCCGCACCGTCATATCGATGCCGGACAGATGCTGGGCGTCCGGGCGGGTGTCGAGCACCTCCGAGGCGAGCAGGATCATGCCCGCACAGGAACCGAACGCGGGCATACCGTCGCGCAGCCGCGCGCGCAGCGGCTCCAGCAGGTCGAAGGCCTGCAGCAGCTTGCTGATCGCGGTCGACTCGCCACCGGGCAGCACGAGCGCGTCCACGGCCGCGAGCTCCGCCTCGCGCCGGACCAGCACCGGCTCGGCGCCGCAGTGCGCGAGCGCGGCGACGTGCTCCCGGACGTCGCCTTGCAGCGCGAGCACGCCGATCATGGGACGGGACCGCGCCTGTCCGGTGTCGGCGGCGGGTGCGGTGACCGAGGAAGCGTTCACGCCGGAAAGCTTACGAGCCGTACCGATGTGGGCCCGCTCACGGTCGGCCGCATCCGCGTCGCGATGGCCCGCCGGGTCAGTCCTCCCGCAGCCTGCGGATGAGGCCTTCCTGCACCACGGCCGCGACCAGCGTGCCTTCTCGGGTGAAGATCTTGCCGCCGGTCAGCCCCCGGCCGAAAGCCGCTGACGGCGAGGCCTGGTCGTAGAGCAGCCATTCGTCGGCGCGGAACGGGCGCAGGAACCACATCGCGTGGTCGAGCGAGGCATTCTGGGTCGGCTCGTCGGGATGGATGACCTTCGAGGAACCCAGCAGCGTCATATCGCTCATGTAGGCGAGGGTGCACACGTGCACCAGCGGATCGTCGGGCAGCAGGTGCCGGTAGCGGAACCACACCTGCTGCTGGGAGACCACACCATCGCGGCGGGACACGTTCTCGTGCGGGACCATGCGTATGTCCCAGTGTTCCCACTCCCGCATCGCCCATAGCCGTTCTGGCGTCATCGTGGTGCTGGCGTCGGGCAGATCCTCCGGCATCGGGACATCGGGCATGACATCTTGATGCTCGGGCCCCTCGTCGCCGACGTGGAACGAGGCCGACATGGTGAATATCGCGGCGCCGTCCTGGATGCCGGTCACCCGGCGGGTGCAGAACGACCGCCCGTCCCGGATGCGCTCGACCTGGTAGACCGTCGGCTCCTGCGGATTACCCGGACGGAGGAAATAGCCGTGCAGGGAGTGCACCTGAAATCGCGGTTCCACCGTCCGGACCGCGGACACGAGCGCCTGGCCGGCAACCTGGCCGCCGAACGTGCGCGCGAGCTGGGTCTTGGTGGACGCGCCACGGAAGATGTCCCGCTCCAGCCGCTCTATTTCCAGCGCCTCTTCGATTGTCGCCATGCGCAGAGATTATCCCGGCCGCTCACGGCGTCGCCGTTCGGCCGCCGGTGAACGCCTGGCTACGCCCACGCCGCACCGGCCGTCGCACTTTGCTGAGATGGATGGGTGCCGCGCTTCCTGCCCATCACGCCCGACGCCCTCGTCACGCAGGTGATCCAGCCCCTGCTGACCGCGACCGCACACACGGTGATCGCCGTCGACGGCGCGGACGCCGCACAGCCGGTGGCGCTCGCCGACCGGATCGTGGAGGCGCTGCGCGACGCGGGCCGGTCGGCCCACGTGGTCTCCTTGCATGACTACGTGCGTCCCGCCTCGCTGCGCATGGAGTTCGGCCGCACCGACGAGATGTCCTATCGCACCGCGTGGTTCGACTACGCCGCGCTGCGCCGCGAAGTCGTGGAGGCGCTGCGCGAGCACGGCCGGTGGCTGCCCGCGTTGTGGGATGAAGCCGCCGACCGCTCCGCGCGCGCCGCGATCCGCACGGCGCCGCCCGCGACCACCGTTGTCGTCGCGGGCCCGATGCTCGCGGGCCGCCACCTCGACGCCGACCTGATCCTCCGACTGGAGCTGTCCGAGGCCGCGCTCCGCCGCCGCACCCCGCCCGACGCGCAATGGACCATCCCGGCCTTGCTGCGGCACGATGCCGATAACCCCTACACGCCGACCTTCTTCGTGCGCTGGGACCACCCTGATCGTCCGGCGCTTCGAGTCGACCAGGACCGGGCCGACTAGGTTCCCGGGTCCTTGTCGATTACCGCTCGAGCTCGGCTTCTGTGGTGAGGCACAATCCCATGATCAGATGCGCATAACCGCGTAGCCATATGGGTTTCCCGTCGCCCAGCGGTCAGACCAGCCGATGCCCGCCGTCCACGTGCAGGACCGTGCCGGTGATGAAGGGATTGCGCATCACGCCCAGCATCGCCTGCGCGATATCGGAAGGGCGGCCGATGCGCCCGACGGGCAGGCGTGCGGCGAGCTGCTGGTGACGTTCGGTTTTCGCGGGCCCGGCGATGGTGTCCCAGATCGGTGTGTCGACCCACCCCGGCGAGACCACGTTGACGCGGACCGGGCCGAGCTCCAGGGCCAGCGCGTAGGCCAGCGAGGCGAGCGCGCCGTTGACCGCCGCCACCATGGCGCCGCCCGGCGCGGGCCGATACGCCGCGACGCCGGAAGTGAACGTCACCGAGCCGCCCGGTACGACCCGGGCGTGCTTGGCGAGCAGCATGGGGCCGATCAATTTGGCGGAGACGAGGTTCCGAGCCAGGTCGGCGTCGAACCGATCCAGCTGCTGATAGGCGCCGGTGACATCGGCGGCGGTGGTGACGACATGATCGACCGGCTCCGATTCGGCGAACAAACGCTCGAGGTCGGCTTCGCGGGTGATATCCGCGACGACCGAGCGCACCGTGCCCGGCCCCACGGACAAGATGCGCTCCGCCGCGGCGAGCCGTTCGGCGGAACGGCCCGCGATGGTGACCTGCGCGCCCGTATCGATCAGCGATGCCGCCAGCGCGAGTCCCATGCCGGAGCTGCCGCCCACGATGACGACGCGTTCGGGTGTTGTGCTGCTTGCTGTCATGACTCCACCCGACCATCGCCGCGGTCGAGTGTCCATGTCGCACTGTCGAATACGCCTTAGGCACGGGCTAACACCGCAGGCCGTGGACCGATTCGGTGCACGGACCGCGGTGGGTGGAGCCGACGCCGGTCACGACGAAACGAACGTCACCGCCCGCGCGCCGGGCCGGCTCCCGTCATCACGCGGTGCAGGCCGGGGACTGCTGGTTCAGGTTGGCCAGCGCCTGGCAGGCCCAGGCCTTCTGGACCTTCCACTTGCCGTCTTCGAGGACGAACGGAACGTCGACCTGGTTCGCCTGCCCGTTGACGGTGAACGTGGCCTGGGCGGTGACCGTGTCACCGAAGGCGGTGACGCCCGTGACCACTGCCGTGGCGTTGGCCTGCTGAAACGCCTGGGCCAAGCGGTTGGGCAGGCTCGGATCGGCCTCGATGCCCTGCACGAGGTCGAGCTTCTCCTCGTTCGGCACCGCGGGGTCGAGCGCACGCTGCAGGTTGGCGTTGAGTTCTTCTTTGGTGGGCGGGGCAGGTACCTTCGCGGTCGCCGAAGCGGCGGCGGTGGTGGTGTGGGTGGAGTTGTGCGAATCGCTCTTGTCGTCGCTGCCGCAGGCGGCCAGGCCGAGGGCGGCCACAAGGGCCAGGCCCGCTGCTGCGATGCGTCCGGTCTTGAGAAGCTTCAACTGTTCGTCCTTTGCGCTCGGATCGATCCGACGGTGATAGGGCGCGATATGGCCGGGACGGCCATCGAATGGCGAAGCTACTGAGCGTGATTGTGAGAACCATGAGACGACCTTCTGGCCGCCGTAAGAAGTGAACCTAGCATCGGAAGCGGTACCGGCGGGCTCATTCCGGCGACAGTTCGGACGCCAGTGCCGCGAGCAGCGCCGCGACGGCCGGATCGCGCACCGCCGCGCGCCAGGCGATCGCATAGGTCACCCGCAGGGGCGCGCCACGTAACGGCCGCCAAACCAGACCGGACAGTCCGTTTACGCGCGACGAGCTGAGCCCGATCGCGTCGGGACGTGACGGCAGCACGGCCAGCATCTGCGCATGGCCCATCGCGCTGTCGCTCAGCCGTACCGCCGCGCCGTGGTCGGCGAGCATACGCAACAGCGAATCATGCAGGCCCGCGGCGGATTCGCGGGAGAACAAGATCAACTCGTGCCCATCCAGCTCGGCCGGGTCCAGCGGCGCCGCCGCCCCGGCGAGCGGATGCCGCTCGGACATCACGACGCCCAGCTCCTCGCGGGCAACCGGACGTTGCGCGAAGCGTTCGGGCAGCTCCACCGGGGCGCGGACCAACGCGAGATCGACTTCGTCGTCATCGAGAAAACGCACCTGATCGGCGGTGGTCCCACCGGTGAGCACCATCCGGGCATCGGGCAGCACGGCGGTGAGCAGGCCGCCGATGTGGGCGGGCAGCCAGGGCGGGACGCCGTTCAACAGCCCGAGACGCAGCACCGGGGCACCAGCGGCGGCAGCGCGCCTGGTCTCGCGCATCGCCTCGTCCATCGCGCGCAGCACGTTCCTACCGGAGCGCAGCAGCACCGCGCCCGCGGCCGTCAGCTCCACCCGCGGCTCCCGGACCAGCAAGGGGCCGCCCAGCTCCCGCTCCAGCACCTTGATCTGCTGGCTGAGCGTCGGCGTCGAGATGAACAATCGCTCCGCGGCCCGGCGGAAGTGCAATTCCTCCGCCAGAACCACGAAGTACCGCAGCTGCCGCAACTCCACGCGGCCGACGCTACCGGCCCGAGCTCACCAGCCGCGCTCGGCCAGGCGGTGCGGCTGGGCGATCTCTTCGACGTTGATGCCGACCATGGCCTCGCCGAGCCCGCGCGACACCTTCGCCAGCACGTCCGGGTCGTCGTAGAACGTGGTGGCCTTGACGATGGCGGCGGCACGCTGCGCCGGGTTGCCGGACTTGAAGATGCCCGACCCCACGAACACGCCCTCGGCCCCGAGCTGCATCATCATCGCGGCGTCGGCGGGAGTGGCGATGCCGCCCGCGGTGAACAGCACGACAGGCAGCTTGCCCGTCTCGGCGATCTCACGGACCAGCTCGTAGGGCGCCTGCAACTCCTTGGCCGCGACGAACAACTCGTCCTCGGGCAGCGACGACAGGCGACGGATCTCCTGGCGGATCTTGCGCATGTGCGTGGTCGCGTTGGACACGTCACCGGTACCGGCCTCGCCCTTGGAGCGAATCATCGCCGCGCCCTCGGTGATTCGGCGCAACGCCTCGCCGAGGTTGGTGGCGCCGCAGACGAACGGCACGGTGAAGTTCCACTTGTCGATGTGGTTGGCGTAATCCGCGGGGGTGAGCACCTCGGACTCATCGATGTAGTCGACACCGAGGCTCTGCAGGATCTGCGCCTCGACGAAGTGGCCGATGCGTGCCTTCGCCATGACCGGGATGGAGACCGCGTTGATGATGCCGTCGATCATGTCCGGGTCGCTCATCCGGGAGACCCCGCCCTGGGCACGGATGTCGGCGGGGACGCGTTCCAGCGCCATCACCGCGACCGCACCGGCGTCCTCGGCGATCTTGGCCTGCTCCGGCGTGACGACATCCATGATCACCCCACCCTTGAGCATCTCGGCCATGCCGCGCTTCACGCGGGCGGTACCGACGGTCTGGGTGGTCTCGGGGGTGGTCACGGCAAACTCCTCCAGGCATGTGCGCCAAATCGATCACTCGCATACGAACGCCACGATTCTAGGTGGGCGCAAAAGGCCACTTGATAGCCAGTTGGAGTGCACTGGCCTGGTGTGATCTCGGTAATGGCGCCTTACGCCGGGAAGGCTCGGCCGCAGTGCCGTCCCGGCGCCGCACTGGCCTGCCCGGTTCGCGCCGGGCGCCCGATCACAGCGGGCCGACCACCAGCAACTGCGCCCAGTACTCCGCGGCTGCGGGACCGATCAGCGGCAACAGGAAATCGAACAGCAGGTACGACATGAACCAACTACCTCCACAACCGAACAGGAACAGCCCCGCCGTCAGCGGGACCACGACACCGAAAGCACATGCGTCCCCGACAGCAGTACCCTCCGGCGCCCTGGATCATCGCGACGCTATCACGATCGTGAAACACATCACACGTGTTCCGTGGCCGGTCAGCGGATGGAGCGGACCTCCGGATCGCCGGTGCCCGACGCGGCCTGAGCTGCTTCGGCCAGCAGTTCGTCCAGGTGATACGGGTAGACGGTTTCGCCGGAGCGGTCCAGCGTGACGATGTCGGCGGCGGTGCACCATCGGTGCCCGGTGATGGAGCGGCGTTCGATCGCGGTCAGGTTCGCCGGTTGCGGGTCGAAACCACGCACCCGCAGGGCGAAGAACAACTCCTCGCTCCGGATCAGCTCCCCGTTGAAGGGGAATACCGCGACCCGCCGCCAGATCGGACCGCGCAGGGCGGCCGGATCCCCGCGATATCCGGTCTCCTCGTACAGTTCCCGTACCGCCGCCGCGCGCAGGCTCTCCCCCGGCTCCACGCCGCCGCCGACGGTGAACCAGAACGACACCTGCGGCGTCTTCGGATCGTTGCCGCGCATCAGCAGAGTCCGGTCGTTCTCGTCGAACAGCACCACCCGCGCGGTGGTGCGGATGGTGTCCACCGCGAGGCCGGTGGACGCGGCCGGGGTAGCGCGCTCGGTGATCTCGAAGTAGGACGGCAGCGGCGCGGTACCCCCCAGGTGCAGGACGCGGACCGGGCGGCGCGTGCGCAGCGCCAGCGTGTCGCGTACGGCGTCGTTGTGGAAGCGGCGTGCGATCAGCACCCTGGCCTCGGCGTCGGCCAGTTCGGCGACGAGTTGCGGGCGCAGCGTGCCGATGTCGACCGCCGACAGCGCGGTGGACAAGCGGTTCTCCACGGTCTCGCGCTCGGCGCGACCGGCGCGCTCGGCCCGGTCCGCCAACGCTGCCAGTTGTCCGGCCTGCTCCGACAGAGCCGGATCGGACACCGGACCCGCGATCGCCATGGCGACCGACCTGGCCACCACCGCCCGGCGGGCCAGCGCCGCGTCGAGCGCCTGCCAGGACTGATCCGAGCGGACGTGCAGCCGGTCGAGCCGGTTGGCGGTGGAGTACGCCCACAGACCGATCGCGACGACGACCGCCGCGATCAGCGCGAGGACGAGAACGGTCGTCGCGGAGAAGGTGATCATCCGGCGGCCCGCACTCTCGTGTCGCCCACGGTCACCGTCTCGTAGACGCGCAGGATCTGTTCGGCCACCACCGGCCAGTCGTACTCGCCGACGACCTGGGTCGCGGTGTGCACGAGCCCCTCCCTGCGCACCTCATCGGTGAGTACGGCATGCAGCGCGGTGGCCAGCGCCGCCGAGTCGCCGACCGGGACCAGCATGCCCGCCGAACCGTCCCGCAGTACCCGGCGGAAGGCGTCCAATTCACTGGCCACGACCGCGGTGCCCGCCGCCATCGCCTCGATCAGGATGATGCCGAAGCTCTCGCCGCCCAGGTTGGGCGCCACGTACACGTCCGCGCTCCGCATCGCGGAAGCCTTTTCCTCGTCGGACACCTGGCCGAGGAAACGCAAGTGGCCGGCCAGGTCGCCCGCTTCCCGGCGCAACCGGTCCTCGTCGCCGCGGCCGACGATCAGGATCTCGACGTCGGGATGTTCGCGCACCAGCTCGGGCAGCGCGCCGAGCAGGACCTCCATGCCCTTGCGCGGCTCGTCGTAGCGCCCCAGGAACAGCACCGTCCCGCCGGGGCGCGGATAACCAGGCAACATCGGCGCGCGCGCGAACGCAGGGACGTCGACGCCGTTGGGGATCTCCACCGCGTCCGAGCCGAGCGCCTCGACCTGCCAGCGGCGCGCGAGCTCGGACACCGCGATACGACCGGAGATCTTCTCGTGATACGGCCGCAGCACACCCTGAAAAGTGCTCAGCACCAACGATTTCGTCGTAGAGGTGTGGAAGGTCGCCACGATCGGGCCCTCGGCGATCTTCAGCGCGAGCATGGACAGGCTCGGCGCGTTCGGCTCGTGGATGTGCAGCACGTCGAAGTCGTTGCCCTCGATCCACCGGCGGATCCTGGTGTAGGCCATGGGCCCGAACGACAGCCGCGCCACCGACCCGTTGTACGGGATGGCCACGGCGCGCCCCGCCGACACCACGAACTCCGGCAGCGGGGTGCCCTCGGACGCGGGCGCCAGGACGCTCACCTTGTGCCCGCGTTCGATGAACACTCGCGCCAGTTCGACCACATGCGCCTGCACCCCGCCGGGGACGTCGAACGAATAGGGGCAGACCATGCCGATCTTCATGGCGATACGTCCCCCTGTTCGGCTTTGATGCTCGCCTGCGCGGTGGCGATCCTGGCACGCCGCTGCGGCGAGAGATCGCTCTCCCACAATGGTTGCAGCATGTGCCAATCCGCGGGGTGCTCGGCGATATTCGCCGCGAAAGTTTCCGCCAACGCCTGGGTGGCCGCCGCCACGCCATCGGAAACATTCAGCGGCGCTTCGACTTTCAGGCCCCAGTCCTCTCGGCCATCGGCGTCGACCTCGAACCAGGCGTGCACCGGCAGCAATGCCGCGCCGGTCTCGATCGCCAGTTTCGCCGCACCCGCCGGCATCCAGGTGCGCTCGCCGAAGAACTGCACGGGCACGCCCTTGCCCGTGAGGTCGCGTTCGCCCAGCAGGCACACGATCTTGTTCTGTCGCAGTCGGGCCGCCAGCAGACCGAACGGCGGCTGCTCACCGCCGGTCAGCGGGATCACCTCGAAGCCGAGGCTCTCCCGATAAGCGACGAACCGCTCGAACAGCGACTCCGGCTTCAGCCGCTCGGCCACGGTGGTGGGGCCGCCGTAGTGTTGAACCAGCCAGACGCCCGCAATGTCCCAGTTGCCGGAATGCGGCAGCACCAAGAGCACGCCTCGGCCCTTCGCAATCGCGGCATCCAGATGCTCCAGCCCGCCGACGTCATAGTCGATCGCGGCATGGTCCATCGTGGGCAGGCGGAACGCCTCCCGCCAGTACCGCGCGTAGGACCGCATGCTGGCGACGATCAGTTCGTCCGGCACGTCGGCGGGAAGCACGCCGAGCACGCGCGCCAGATTGCGCCGCAACTGGTTCGGCGCGCCGCCCGCGTGGAATTCCCGATTGGCGCGACGGGCGACCCGGTCGGCGCCCCACTCGAACAGTCGTCGTGCCGTCGTCTCCGGCAGCGCACGCACCAGTCGCCAGCCCGCCGCGTATCCGGCGGCGCCGAGCTGTTCCCCGATCGTCATCCGAGCCCCCGAGCCGCAGGTCCGCAATTCATCGTGACGGATACCCGGACGCCACCGTCGATCGGTTCGCGCCCGGCATCGGGTGAGGTCACGTCGGAAGCCCCGAGGTGTCGGCGGTGCCCGCGCCAGGGCGCTGCGACTGCCCGGTCGGGATCACGGTGCGCGCTCCCGGCGAGTTGCGTACGGCCAGCACCCGCTGAACGACGGTGACGATGCTGAGCACGGCGAGGATCCACATGGCCACGTGCACGGCGTACGTCAGCCATTCGATCCCCCAGTAGCCACCGATGCCGGTGAATCCGGCGCCGACCAGCACGATGATCAGCCGGTCCGGCCGCTCGATGAGGCCGCCGTCCGCGGACAGCCCACTGGCCTCGGCGCGCGCCTTCGCATAGGAGATCACCTGCGAGGTCACCAAGACGACCAGCGTCGCGGCGAACAAGGGCTTGTGCTGCTCGTGGAAGACCGCCCACCAGGCCAGCCCGCCGAAGATCGCCCCGTCGGCCAGCCGGTCACAGGTGGCGTCCAGCACCGCGCCGTACTTCGTGCCGCCACCGCGTGCCCGCGCCATCGCCCCGTCGAGCATGTCGAACATGACGAACAACCAGATCACCATGGTTCCCCAGAACAGGTGTCCGGTCGGGAAGAGCGTGACCGCGGCGACGATGGAGGCGGTGGTGCCGATCAGCGTCATCGCGTCCGGCGTCAGTCCGGTGCCGACCAGCGCGCGGCCCAGTGGAGCAGTCGCCTTGGCGAACGTCTCGCGGCCGAAGAAACTCAGCACGGCCGACCCGCCCGGTCGCTCATCTACGCCTCCTTCCAGGCCGCCGACAGCAGCGCCCTGGTCTCCCGCAGCAGTTGCGGCATCACCTTCGCCCCGCCGATGACCGTGATGAAGTTCGCGTCGCCACCCCAGCGCGGGACGATGTGCTGGTGCAGGTGGTCGGCCAGCGACCCACCGGCCACCCCGCCGAGATTCAGCCCCACGTTGAAGCCGTGCGGCCGGGACACCTTCTTCATCACCCGGATCGCCTGCTGGGTGAAGGCCATCAACTCGGCGCTCTCCGCCTCGGTGAGATCCTCCAGGTTCGCCACCTTGCGGTACGGCACCACCATCATGTGTCCCGGGTTGTACGGGTACAGGTTGAGCACGGCGTACACCAACTCGCCCCTGGCGACGACCAATCCGTCCTCGTCGGACATCTTCGGGATGTCGGTGAAGGGGTGGCCGGTCGAATCCTTGGGACCGGTGGCCGCCTCCGCGATGTAGGACATGCGATACGGCGTCCACAGGCGCTGCAGCCGATCCGGTTCGCCGGCGCCGGTGTCCACGATGCTGCCCGGCTCGGCCGAGGTCGCGGTCCCGTCCAGATCCGCGAGCCCCTCCGGCACCGTCCGCTCGGTCATGCCCCACCCTTGTTCGCTGATCGGATTTCGAAACCCTCGGCCGTCGGCGACGCGTTCTCGCGGTGAGCGATCCACGCGACGATGGTGGCCACCGCGTCGTCGACCGGCACGCCGTTGACCTGGGTACCGTCGCGGAAGCGGAAGCTAACGGCGTTCGCGTTCACGTCGCGCTCACCGGCGAGCAGCATGAACGGCACCTTCTGGGCGGTGTTGTTGAAGATCTTCTTCTGCATCCGGTCGTCGCTGCGGTCCACCTGTGCCCGGATGCCCTCGTCCTGCAACCGTTCGATCACCCGATCCAGGTGCGGGGCAAAGGTATCCGCGACCGGGATGCCGACGACCTGCACCGGAGACAACCAGGCCGGGAACGCGCCCGCGTAGTGCTCGGTGAGCACACCGAAGAAGCGCTCGATCGACCCGAACAGCGCGCGGTGGATCATGACCGGCCGCTGCTTGGTGCCGTCCGACGCGGTGTACTCCAGGTCGAAGCGCTCGGGCAGGTTGAAGTCGAGTTGGATGGTCGACATCTGCCAGGTGCGCCCCAGCGCGTCCTTGGCCTGCACGGAGATCTTCGGACCGTAGAAGGCGGCGCCGCCGGGATCGGGTACCAGCTCGAGACCGGAGGCCGAGGCGACCTTGGACAAGGTCTCGGTGGCCTCCTCCCAGATCTCGTCGGAACCGACGAACTTCTTCGGGTCCTTGGTGGACAGCTCGAGGTAGAAGTCGTCGAGGCCGTAGTCCTTCAGCAGATCCAGCACGAACCGCAGCGTGTCGGTCAGTTCGCTGTGCATCTGCTCTTTGGTGCAGTAGATGTGCGCGTCGTCCTGAGTCATGCCGCGCACCCGGGTCAGGCCGTGCACCACGCCGGACTTCTCGTAGCGGTAGACCGAGCCGAACTCGAACAGCCGCAGCGGCAGCTCCCGATACGACCGGCCGCGGGCACGGAAGATTAGATTGTGCATCGGGCAGTTCATCGGCTTGACGTAGTAGTCCTGGCCGGGCTTGCGGACCGTGCCGTCCTCGTTGAGTTCGGCGTCCAGGTGCATCGCGGGGAACATGCCGTCGCGGTACCAGTCCAGGTGGCCGGAGACCTCGAACAGGTGGCCCTTGGTGATGTGCGGGGTGTTGACGAACTCGTAGCCCGCCGCGACGTGCCTGCGGCGCGAGTACTCCTCCAGTTCCTTGCGGATGATGCCGCCCTTGGGGTGGAACACCGGGAGACCGGAACCGAGCTCGTCGGGGAAGCTGAACAGGTCCAGTTCCAGGCCGAGCTTGCGGTGATCGCGGCGCTCCGCCTCGGCGAGCAGGTGCAGGTGCTCGTCGAGCGCCTCCTGGGACTCCCACGCGGTGCCGTAGACGCGCTGCAGGTCCTCCCGGCTCTGGTCACCGCGCCAGTAGGCGGCCGAGCTGCGGGTCAGTTTGAAGGCCGGGATGAACTTGGTGGTCGGGATGTGCGGGCCGCGGCACAGATCGCCCCAGATCTTCTCGCCGGTGCGCGGATCCAGATTGTCGTAGATGGTCAGCTCTTTGCCGCCGACCTCCATGACCTCTGGATCATCGATCCCGGACTTGTCGCTGATCAGCTCCAGTTTGAACGGCTCACCGGCCAGCTCGACCCTGGCCTCGTCGACCTCGACCACCCGGCGGGAGAAACGCTGCGCGCCCTTGACGATCTTCTTCATCCGGGATTCCAGCTTGGCCAGATCCTCCGGGGTGAACGGCCGCTCGACCCGGAAGTCGTAGTAGAACCCGTCCTTGATGTAGGGACCGATGCCCAGCTTGGCCTCGGGGAATTCCTGCTGCACCGCTTGGGCGAGCACATGCGCGGCGGAGTGCCGGATGACGTTGCGGCCGTCGGGGGTGTTCGCCGCGACCGGCTCCACGTCGACGTCCTCGTCCGGGGTCCAGGACAGATCCTTGAGTTCGCCGTCCAGCCGGACGACGACGACGGTCTCCGGCCCCTTGGTGGACAGTCCGGCCTCGCGCACCGCGGCGCCCGCCGTCGTCCCGGCCGGCACCCGGACGAGGGCGACTGGGCTGATGGCGGCTGAGGTGGTCACGGCTGCGCTCTCCTTGGCGTTTCTCGTGCGCGGGCGGGGTCCCGCTGGATGGTGGCCGATCGCAAGTTCGTCCGGCGCGACCATGCTACTGTCCCGCCGCTTCGGCCCGCCCCTCCGGGTTTTGGGCCGTAGCGGTCGGGTGGCGCGAGATTTGCGTTCGGGTCTCTCTCCGGGTGACGCCGGAGTTCCTGGCGTTCCCGTCGAGTTGTCGCGCGCCGGATGGTCAGCCCTCGGCGGCCAGGTCCGCGAGCAGTGCGATGCGTTCGGCGGCAGAACGTTTCGGGCAGCTGGTGCACATCTCGCAGCCGGGGACCTCGAACACCAGGCAGCAGGAGATGCGCCGCACGAAGGTGCGTCCGCCGATCTCGACGAAACGCGGAACCGGAAGTTTGCCGCCGACCTCCGCGGCCAGCCGCGCGCCCGCGTCCGGCGACCCGGCATCCAGTGCCCGATTGCCGATCGCGTCGGCCACGATCGCCCACAACGCGGGGACGCCTGCGCTCGACACCCGGGCGACCGGCGGGATGACGGTCGCCAGCGTCTCGCGCAGCGCCGATGCGCTACCGGAAGCCCGGGCGCCGTCCACCGGGATGCGCACCCGTTCGATGCCGCCGTCGGGGCGCACTTCGCATTCCAGCCGGTCCAGCGCGGCCTCGGGGGCGTCCGCGTCGTGCGCGTACGCCCGCGCGACCTGCTCCACCAGCGCGGACGCGGCCATGCACCACCACAGCGTGCCCGCGATACGCAGCGACGTGGTCCCCCAGGAATGGCCCATCTCCGCGATACGCGCGGCCAGCCATTCCGGTTGGGTGAGCATGCGCCCCGGAACGGTGGTCACCGTTACAGGGGGCTGCGCAGCCATTCCCATTCGACTCCGATCCAACTACCCACAAGCCCGAAGGTTCCCAACACCCACAGCGTCGCCACGACCAGCGCGGCGGTGCCGACCGCACCGGCCACCTGCACGGCCAGACCTTGCCGGGAGTACCAGTCCATCAACTGCCGATACCGGTCCCGCAGCCAGGTCAAGACCCGGTGCGCCCAAGCGAATTCGGTGGCGAGGATGCCCAGCCCGGCGAACACGATCGCCCAGCCGGGACCGGGATAGGGAATCGCGAGCACACCGGCCGCGAGCACGGCTACACCGACCACCGCGACCACGATCCGGTAGCCGAGGTACAGCGTAGGTCGTCGTTCGAGGCCGGCGCGGAAGGCGCGCCAGCGGGTCGGCCGATCGTCCGAGCTCGTTTCGAGGTCTGCCGTCACGTTTCCCAGGGTACGAGGGTCCGGCACAGCGAATCGCGATCCCACTCGCCCGGACAACGGTGACCCCGCCCGAGCAGGCCGCCCGGGCGGGATCACCCATCCCCGTCCGATCAGACGAGTTGGGGAGCGGGCTGATGGCCCGCGTCATCGATGTGCGCGATCCCGTTCTCGGTCACCTCGACCACCCGGGCACTGGCGATGTCGAAGAACAGGCCCGACACCTTGACGCCGCGCTCGGCGACCGCCTTGCGCACCGCTGGGTGCCGGTGCAGCAACTCGAGCTGCACCGCGACGTTCACCATGGCCAGCTGATCGACCTCGCCGAAACCGGCCTCCCGCGCGGCACTCGCCACCGGGTGGCCCGCGTGGAACCGCTCCAGGCTCGGGCGCGCATGGGCGAGCCAGGCGTCCACGCCGGGGACCTGGGCCCCGGCGTGCAACGCCTTCATCGCACCGCACGAGGAATGCCCGCAGACCACGATCGAGCGGACGTTCAGCTGCTCGAGCGCGAACACCAGCGCGGCCTCCACCGACGCGTCACCCTCGGCGGGCGCCAGGTTGCCCACGTTGCGCACCGTGAACAGATCGCCCGGCCCGCTGTTGGTGATGATGTTCGGCACGATCCGCGAGTCCGAGCAGGTCAGGAAGAACGAATCCGGGTCCTGCGTGTCGCGCAACTCGTCCAGATGCGGCCGGACGACGTGCGCGTGGCTGCGGTGGAAGGCCGCCACACCCGCCGCGACCGGATTCTCGTGCCGCTCGTCGCGCCGCCAAGGGCCGAGGATGTCGTCCCAGACCGAGCGGGCGAAGCTGCGCGCGGGCGGCTGCGCCGCGGCGTGGGCCATCCTGGCGCCGCCGATCTCCACGAAATCGACGTTGCCGCCGTTGTTCACCTGCTGGCGGGCGAATTCCTCGATGGCCTCGAACGCCGCGTGATCGAGGAAGTCGACGGTCATCTCCACCGTGACGTCGGCTCCCGGAGGAATCTTCGCGAATTGCGCCGACAGCTTCGGCAGCGCGAGGAAGGTGGCCGATCCGTCGATGGTGACCAGCCAGCGCTGCGTGCCGGGTACCTGTCGGGCCTCGATCGCCACGCGCACCACCCGCCACAGCAGCAGGCCGAAGGCCAGGCCCAGACCGATCAGCACGCCCTCGAGCAGGTTCGCGAACACCACGCCGAGCACCGTCACGGCGTAGACCAGCAGGTCGCCGGTGCGCCGCGCCAGTTTGATGTGGGCCAGCTTCACCAGTTGGATGCCGATCACGATGAGCAGACCGGCCAGCGCGGCCTTCGGGATCTGCTCCACCACGGAGACCAGGGCCACCGAGAACACCAGCACCCAGACCCCGTGCAGGATCGCGGAGGCGCGGCTGTGCGCGCCCGCCTGCACGTTGGTGGCGCTACGCACGATCACGCCGGTGACCGGCAGGCCGCCGAGCAGACCGGACAGCACGTTCGCCGAGCCCTGGCCGATCAGTTCCCGGTCGAAGTCGGTGCGCTTGCGCGAGTGCATCTTGTCCACGGCCACTGCGGACAGCAGGCTCTCCACGCTGGCGATCAACGCGATGGTGACGACTGCCAGCGCCAGACCCGACCAGTCGCCGCGAGGCAGCGCGGGCAGGCCGATGGCGTCGAACAGCGAGCCGTTCAGCACGATGCGCACCGCGTCGAGCGGAAGCGCCAGCGACAGCGCCGTACCCACGAGCACCGCGACCAGCGGACCCGGCACGACGCGGACCCTGGCGGGCAGGTACTTCCAGCCGAGCATGATCGCGATCACGACCACGCCGATCAGCGCGCCACCCCCGTGCGCGGACAGCAACTGCCCGGGCAGCTCGACGATGTTCCGCCAGGCCGAGCTGTGCGAGGAACCGCCGAGCAGCACATGGATCTGCTGCAGCGCGATGGTGATGCCGATACCGGCGAGCATCGCGTGCACCACCACGGGCGCCACGGCGAGCGCCGCCCTGGCCACGCGGCTCAGGCCGAGCAGAATTTGCAGCACACCGGCGGCGAAGACGATGAAACACGTTGTGCGCCAACCGAATTGATTGATCGTCTCGGCGACCACGACGGTGAGGCCCGCGGCGGGGCCGCTCACCTGCAGGACCGAACCACCGAGGCTTGCGGCGACGACACCGCCGATCACGGCGGCGATGAGCCCGGCGGCGACGGGGGCTCCGGAGGCGATCGCGATGCCGAGCGAAAGCGGCAGCGCGACAAGGAAAACAACGATCGATGCGGGCACATCGTGGCGCAGGATTTCGGTGAAGCGATCGGACAGCGGTCCGGAACTGCGGCTCGAACCCGCCGGTGCGGGCTTCGACGGTGGCGGGGCCAAATCGTGATCGATAGCCATGACTCTCCTTCGCCGACTCGGCTGTTTCGCCGAGGTCGGTTGACGATCAACATGTCCAGCAGGGCACAAGACCGCGAACCGGCATCTCGCGGTGAAGCAGTCCCGACACAGCGATGAGTCGAGATGTAAACGAGTGCAAGTCTATTGGTAAAGACTTAGCAAAGCCTGAGAAGTTCGCCGATTGTGTGCGATTCCCCACTATCCGGTCGTCGTCCATCAGCATGATCCACCGCACAATGCCTGGTCAGACGGGTTCCGCCGCGATACCGCGCCGCTCGTCGCCGAACTCCGCGATGCCGTCGGCCATGACCTCGATCACCCGGGCCGTGGCGAGGTCGAAGAACAATCCCGACACCGCCACGCCCCGCTCCTCGATCCCCCGGCGCACGACCGGGTGCGCGTGCAGCGTCTCCAGCTGCACGGCGACGTTCACCATGCCCAGCTGATCCACCGGGCCGAATCCCGCGACGGCCGCCGCGGCGGCGACCGGATGCCCCAGCCGGTAGCGCTCCAGGCTCGGCCGGGCGTGCGCCAGCCAGTCGCCGAGCCCCGCCCCGGCCCGCACCTCGCGATGCAGCGCCTCCATGGCACCGCAGCCGGAGTGGCCGCAGACCACGACCGCGCGCACGTCCAGCCGCTCCAACGCGTAGATCAGCGCCGCCTCCACCGAGACGTCCCCACCGCGCGTAGGCACCAGATTGCCTACGTTGCGCACGGTGAACAGGTCGCCAGGGCCGCTGTTGGTGATGACGTTCGGCACGATTCTGGCGTCCGCACAGGTGAGGAAGAACGAGTCGGCGTCGTGCCGATGACGCAACTTGTCCAGGTGCGGGCGCAGCAGGTGGGCGTGGCCGCGGTGGTAGGCGGCGATGCCCGCCGCGATGCGGTCCTCCCGGTCGCCCGTGCGCCGCCACGGTCCGATGACCTGGTCGACAACCTGCCTGAAGTGCCCGCGCTCGGGCGGTCCGGCCAAGGCGGTTGCCATCCTTTCGCCGCCGAGTTCGACGAATTCCACTGCACTACCGTGCGTTTCGCGCTCGCGAGCCCATTCGGTGAGGAACTCGTGCGTAGCGTGGTCCAGGAAGTCGACGGCCATCTCGACGGTCACCTCGGCGTCGGCCGGGACCTTCGCCAGTTCCGCGGTGAGCTTCGGCAAGGCCAGGAAGGTGCACGTGCCGTCGATAGCGACCACCCACCGGCGCGAGCCGGGTACGGGAGCCGCGACGATCAGCACGCGCACCACCCGCCACAGCAGCAGCGCGAACGCGAGCACGAGACCGATCAGCATGCCCTGCAAGAGATTCAGGAACACCACACCCAGCACCGTCGCCAGGTAGACGTACATTTCACCGGCCCGCCTGGCCAGCCGGATGTGCGCCAGCTTGATCAGCTGCGTGCCGACGAAGATGAGCAGTCCGGCCAGCGCGGCGGTCGGGATCTGCCGCACGAGGCCGGCCAGGACCACCGCGAACAGCAGGATCCAGACTCCGTGCAGCACGGTCGCCGCCCTGCTGCGAGCGCCTGCGTTCGCGTTGGTGATGCTGCGCACGATGACGGCCGCGATCGGCAGGCCGCCGAGCAGGCCGGAGACGACGTTGGCCGATCCCTGCCCGATCAGCTCCCGGTCGAAATCGGTGCGGTGACCAGGCCGCATCTTGTCCACCGCGACCGCCGACAGCAGGCTTTCGACGCTGGCGATGAGCGCGATCGTGATCACGGTCGAGGCGACGGCCGCCGGGCCTCCGGAGGGGATGGCGGGCAGGCCCAGGGACTCCAGCAACGACTCGTTCAGCACGAGGTGCTCGACCCGCGTGGGCAGGACGAGCGCCAGCAGCGTGGCGGTGACCACGGCGACGAGCGGTGCGGGGAGCACGCGCACCCGCCGTGGCGCGAAGCGCCAAGCGACCAGGATGCCGATGACGACCAGGCCCACGCACAGGTCGCCGGTGCGCACCGACAAAAGCTGCCGCGGTAACCCCACCAGCGCGGCGAACGACGAACTCAGCGAGCTGCCCCCGAGCAGCACGTGCACCTGTTGCAGCGCGATCACCACGCCGATGCCCGCCAGCATGCCGTGCACGACCACCGGGGCGATGGCCAGCGCGGCGCGCGCGACCCGGCTCAGCCCGAACAGGATCTGCAGCACACCCGCTCCGACGGTGATGAAGCACGTTGCCGCCCAGCCGAATTGGTGCACACTCTCGGCGACGACAACGGTGAGGCTCGCGGTGGGCCCGCTCACCTGGATCGCGGAACCACCCAGCAATCCGGCCACCACACCGCCGACAACGGCTGCGATGAGTCCTGCCGCCACCGGAGCGCCGGAGGCCACCGCCACACCGAGCGAAAGGGGAAGCGCGACCAGGAAAACCACGATCGAGGCAGGTAGATCGGCACGGCCGACGCTGGTCAGGCGACCGGCGAGGTGTGCGCGCGGCGACGTCCGTGGTGCGGAATCGGTGTCGGTGGACATATTTTCTCCTTCGCCGGGATGGCCCCGGTTCATCGGTCAAACATGTTCTTGGCATCGAAAGCGAGCGGCGGGCGAAGCTCGGGCCGTTCCTCCGTCGGTGGAGGCGACCCCGTGACACAGTGATCGAAACGATAGTAAAGAGTTCGCAAAGGGTGTGGAAAGGTTCCCGGTTCCCAGAAAGGCAACCGCTACCATAATGTGACTCAGGTCACAGCGCAACAAAGAACGTCGACGGCTGCCGATTCGGGGAGCTTCGCAGCGACAGGACGCTCAACTGGACGGATGGCCAAGAGACAGCCCGCTCACCGGCGAACGACGTCGAAGACGAATCCCTCGATCGTGACTCCGGTGCGAACGAGAACGCCCACGCCACCAGCCCAGTGGAGCGCGCGATACTTCGCCCACCCGGACGTTCCGCCTGAGGCTCACGAAGAGCGTCTCCCACTTGCCGCGGTACGCGGGCCGAGGCAGTCGACGAGGTTCTAACGATCGGATACGCAAAATCCCCCCGACCTGGCAATCTGTCGAGGGGAATCGAGTGGTCCCAGCTGGGATCGAACCAGCGACCTTCCGCGTGTGAGGCGGACGCTCTCCCGCTGAGCTATGAGACCTGACGGGTTCCGGCGGCGCGTGGCGCCCTCCGGACGAGACGAAACATTAGCACGCGCCACCGGTGGTTCACCAAATCGCCGTCCGGACAGGGATGGTTCGGCGCGGAGCCACCACTCGCGAGCAGTTCCTCTCGATCTTGCGCGAACTCTAGGTGGCGGACAAGCGGGGTCGCGACCACGCCGGCTGCGGTCGCAGATTCGGTGCGGCTCGACCATCGAGAGGACCACCGAGCGCCTCGACTCCCCCATCCACCACATGAGCCACCGGCGTCACAGCGCCCACTTTCCAGATTTCCGCCGTTCTACCAGCGGATTTGTACCTTTCACCGAGCGTCCGCTAATGTTCTGTCTCGCACCACGGAGGCCGGAAACGAGCCCCGGGGAGGCAGAATGCGGATGTAGCGCAGCTGGTAGCGCATCACCTTGCCAAGGTGAGGGTCGCGGGTTCGAATCCCGTCATCCGCTCGAGAGGTAGGGCCAGGCAACATTACGCCGTCCCCCTTTGCGCGGTGGAGTGGCCGAGTGGTGAGGCAACGGCCTGCAAAGCCGTGCACACGGGTTCGATTCCCGTCTCCACCTCGCGCGATTAGCTCAGCGGGAGAGCGCTTCCCTGACACGGAAGAGGTCACTGGTTCAATCCCAGTATCGCGCACCACCGTCTCACGAGGTCAGACCCGGTTTTCACCGGGTCTGATTTTGTTTGTGCCCCGCACGCGGATCGAGTTTCCACTGGCCATTCGTCGCGGTCCGGCTCGAGAACACGTAGTCGGCTACCCGTAGCAGTCCGGTACCTACTGGCAGCGTTCTCCCTGATCACGAGTAGTCGAGTTGGGAGTTCTGATGCGATCTCCGATCAGCCCCGGTCCAGGAGCTACGAGAGCCGCTCGGTTCGCCGCGTGTGCGCCGCACCTGACCGAGCGCGCCGACTGCCAGGGAACGACTGCTGTCGCCGGCGACCAGGATGGGGCCGCGTGTCGGTGGGTAGGGATACGCTGTGGCGCACAGTGCCGGAGCCGAGTCAGGGGGTTGTCGCGTGACGATCAGCGCGGAGGTCGCGCAAGGCGCGGCGCCGGATGACGACGATCCCGAGTCACTCGACCTGCGCGACGACATCTCGTTCGAACTCGAAGAGGTCAACGAGGTGCTCGGGGAGCTGATCGCGCTGCGCGCCGACCAGAAGGCCAAGGACGGCGACCTGCTGACGGCTCGGCTGGGAGTCGGTGGCGAGAAGCCCGAGACACTCGCCCGGATCGGCGCTCGTTACGACCTTTCCCGCGACCGGGTGCGGCAACTGCACACCAAAGCGGTCGGGCAGATGATCCGGATGGCACAGCTTTCCGGACATCGGGCCGCCGCGGTCCTGTCCGCGCGCTACCCCCTCGACGCCATGGACCGGCAGCTCACACGCGCGCTGCTGGTGGAGACGTACGCGACCGACACCGATATCGCCGCGACCGAGCTGTCGTATCTCAAACTCCGGCTGGCCGGGCACGCCGCCGAGGACGCCAAGCGAATCGCCGGATTCGTCACCCAGCGCATCGCGGCGTGGCAGAAGAAGACCAACCGGCGCCTGGCCAAACTACACGACGCCGAGCCGCGCGCCACGAGTCAGCTGAATACCTGGTTGGGGCAGGTCGACTGGCCCCACGCAGGCGCCGCGGCCGCGATCCCGACCTCGTCCGCGCGCACTGTGGACAGCGACGACGACGGCCGGGGGCGCTTCTATCTGGACAAGGTCGGTCGCGACGTGCCGTTCGACTCCGGTCTCGAGGCCAGGCTGCTGCGGATCCTCAACGCCGGCGATCTCGTCGAGACCTTCCTGGAGCAGCCCGCGGCGGTCGTCTACGAACTCGACGGCGCGGAGCGGGTGCACTATCCGAGCATCGTCGCGCGGCTCACCGACGGCCGCACCGTACTGATCGACGTCACGCCGCTGGGCCATGTCGGCTTCCACGTGAACGTCGCGAAATCCGCCGCCGCTCGGGCATACGCGCACGCCAACGGCTGGGGCTGGCTGGTCTGGACCGGCAGCCGCGTCGGCGTCCCGGATCTGCGCGCCCGCCCTGTCGACGCCGCGGGTGAACGGATGCTGCGCGACCTCGTCGAGCGCGGCCCCGTGCACTGGGCCGCGCTCCGCGAGGTGCGCGCGAAGACCGGCCTGGAACTGCTGGACTTCCTCGCGCTGGTGCTGCGCCACGAATGGCGGTGGGACCGGGCGCCGTTCCGGCTCAGCGCACCACCATCGCCCCCGCCAGGAAAGTGACGATCAGCAGCATCGCGCAGATGGTGATCAGCTGCCAGCGGCCGATGGTCACCTCGAGCTTGGCGATCGTGTTGCGCAGGGCCTTGTCGAGCCGGTCGTGATCGGCGATCGTGCGCTGCGCGGCGGCGAGCGCGTCGGCCCGTTCCTGCGCGGCCTGCTCCGCGCGCTCCAGTCGCGTGGTCATCTTCAGCAGATGTTTCTGCTTGTCGCGCAAGGCTTTCCGGGCCACCGCCAGCGACGTGCGCTGGTTGACCAGCTCCTGGCGCTGCCGGGCGATGACCGTGGCCTGCGTCTTCGTGTGGTACTCCCAGTCGGTCACGGTCGCCCAGCCTCCTGTCCTCTCGTCCCGATGGCCCCAGACATACTCGCCGCTCACCCAGCCCGCGATGAACTCGCGCAGCTCGACCGGCTCACGCCGCGGCGCCGCCATCGCGTGCTCGGTGTCGAGCACGCCGGTGACCGCGCGATAATCACAGGCGGCGGGCGCGAAGTCCGCGATGCCCAGGGCGTGCAGGTACGGCACCCAGTAGCCGGGTGGGCACAGCCACAACACGTCCGTACAACCCTCGGCGCGCAGCCGTTCGGTGTGCTCCTGAGCCAGTCCACGCTCCAGCGGACCGCTACGCACCTCGATCGCGTATATCCGGTCGCCCTTGCGCCAGTACACGTCCACCGGCAAGGTCCCGACGCGCTGATCCACTTCGGCCTCGTCGGCTCCGTAGGCGAGCAGCCTGCCGCACAACCAGTATTTGAGCCGCCGCATATCCCACTGGGCGGCGGCACATTCCGGGCACCCGCAGGCGTAACCGGTCTTCGATCCACGGATACGGCCGGAGGCCTCTCCGATACCCAACTCGGCGAGCATCGCTCGGCGCCCGCAGGCGATCTCCGCCCGCTGCTTCGTTCTCACGCGACCACTCCCCTGCACAAACCACCGCAGGCCCGGCGACCTACGCCATAGATCAAGAGTGCGTCAGACTCGGCTACCTCGCCAGCCCCGCTCACCCCGCGCTCGGGTGTGCCACACACGTGGCCTGCCGACGAGATCTGCGTTGTACTCTGCGGCACAAGGGCTTTCATCATGCCACGGGACGGCATCGGCCACTGCGGGAACGCTGAATTGACAGTTGCCGCCATCCCACGACGCGCCCGGCCGCTCGCAACCTGGCCCCGCGGCAACCGGCACGGCCTTCGCGCATCCACCCCTGGGCGTGAACTCGCGCAGGACGCGCTTCGGGCGGATAATGACCGATCAGATGCGTCGGCCCGTTTCCGGACAAACCGGGTCGCCGCGTAATCCGCCTGCAGGGGGCTGATTCCGGGGGCCTAGGCTGCTTCGATCAGGTCTTGATTCGGCGGTGCACCGCCGATCTTTCGCGAGCCGCGGATGTCCAACTGGGCGGATAGAATCGTCCGGCCGAGTGCGAGCTGGGCCGATACGGGGAAGTGGGTACTGGATGGAGCACGGTCAGCAGACCGGCGAGTCGGTCGGCGCGATGTTGGCGAGTATCGCGTCGGCTCTCCGAGAGGTCAGCGAGAAGCTCGACGCGGTGGCGGCCCGGATCGACGGTGCGCAGACCGTGGTGAGCGAACCGACCGTCGAGGGGCGGTTGGCCGAGCTCGAGGCGTGGGCTTTCCGTGCCGGACAGGACATCTCGAGTCTCGATGCCAGGGTGGAGCGCCTGGAATCCGGTGACGACCCAGCGCAGGAGGACCAGCGAACTGCGCAACGCCCGCTACCCCGGGCAGCCGCGGGACGATCGAACGCGCGCGGACCGCAGCACGGCGGCGCCGAAGCCACTGCGCAGAAGAGCGATTCCCGCGAGCCGGCCGGTGCCACGAACGGTGTGCGCCCGCAGCGCACGCAGCGAGAGCCGGTGCACGCGGCGGTCGAACCGAGTTCTACTGCGCAGACGAGTTTCACACCGCCGCGCGAGCCCACGCCGACCGTGCTCGATACGAACGCCACGTCCGGGCAGAACTTCACCACGCCCCGCGACCCGGCGGCGAGCTTCACCGCCCCGCCGTCCCGTGAGCCGGCTTTCACCACTCCGGTCCAACGGGAGCCCGTATCGCCTTTCACCGCGCCGACACCGCGCGACCCGAGCACGGGACAGCAGGAGGCGTTCATCGCCTCGCGCGAACCCGCCACCTCGTACTCCCCCGGTGAGAACGCCGCGTACGAAAGCATCGTCGCGTCCGCCCCGAGCACGACGCACAACGGCGCGGAGAACGGCACAGCCCCCGGCACCCCGGGACTCACCGGAGCGCACCGCGCCGGCGACGACGACCGCACCCCGGTCGAGAACACGCACGTGGACAAGCTGCAAGCCATGCTGGACGAACTCAAGCGCACGGCGGCGGCTCCGCTGGGCCGCTCCGACCTCTTCGGGCCGGCGCCGGGCGAGTCGACGACGAATGGCTATCAGTCCGACCGCACCGACGCGCAGCGCCGACCGGCCGACTACCGGCTATCCAGCCCGCCCCCGATGTCCTGAAGGGCCTTGACGCGCCGCCGCTTCGGCGGAGGCGCCGCCGCGAACGAACGCAACAGGATCTGCTGGACGAGATCGCGCAGCCAGCGATGCCCCCCGTCGGCGGTGTTGCGCGGATGCCAGGCCATCCCGATGGCGACTTCGGGCAACGGCAGGGGTATCTCGAACGTGCTCAATCCGATCGCGGGTAGGGTAGCGGCGCTCAGCAAGGCGGGTGCGGGGCAGACCAGGTCGCTGCCGCGCACCGCGAACAGCGCGCTGGTCAGCGTGGGCACGGTGGCCACCACCCGCCGGGTGCGGCCGTGCAGGGCGAGGCGGTCGTCGATCGGGCCGTGCGAACGGCCGGTGCGCGAAATGCTCAGGTGCGGCGCGGCGGCGTACGCGGCGACGGTGACGCGATCGGTGACCAGCGGATGGTCGGTGGCGGCGACTCCGATCACCCGGTCGGTGAGCACTCTGCGCACAGTGGTCTCCGGGTCGGTGTGGTCGATCACGCCGACCTCCAGGTCGACGCGTCCATCCCGCAACGCCCCGGTGCCCTCGGCGATGTCGGGCAGGAAGCGCAGCGTCACGCCCGGCGCTTGGGCGCGCACCGCGGACAGCAGGGGCCCGGCCAGTTCGGTGAGCACCATGTCGCCCGCCTGTATCGCGAACGTCCGGCGCAGCGCGGCCGGGTCGAGGTCGTCGCGCGGCGTCAGCAGTGCGCGTCCCTGCTCGACCAGCGTGCTGACCTCGTATCGCAATTCCAGTGCGCGCGGCGTCGGCACCAGGTTGCGACCGGCACGCACGAGCAGCGGGTCGCCCAGTACGTCGCGCAATCTGGCCAGCGTCCGGCTCATCGCGGGCGGCGAGGTGTGTAGGCGCTCCGCGGCCAAGGTGACGCTGTTGGTGTCCAGCAGTGCGTCGAGGGCCACGAGGAGATTCATGTCCAGCGCTTCCACCCTTGGATTATCGCCAACGCAAACAGCGGCCCCCGGTATTGCGCGCGCGATAACTCGCGGCGAGTCCGAACCGAGCGGTTCCACCGGACAGTCGGAGGCGGAACCGTCCGTGCTCGAGCGGGCCGCCGCCACGGGCACGGCACCGTTGCGAGCATCCGGCTGGCCGGTGAGCTGGGGATACGCCCCGCACAGGCCAGCTGGGCGGCGGCGCGACAGTCCTCATCGACGCGCCGGACCCAGAAAGCAGCACCGCAGACCGATCGGCCATCGGACGGCCCGGCACGATTTGCCGCATGACAGCCGCCGGTTCGGCAGTCGATGCAAGTGTGCGCACGCGGTCGCCCACCCCGCGGCCCGGACCGATCGGAGAACTCGCTGACCGAGTGGACCGGCGCTACCCGGGTCCGCCCCGATGTTCTAGTGGCTGACCCGGCCGCTGTCGCCCTCGTACGGAAGCAGCTCAGCCTCGATCGGCACCGCCGGGCGTGCCACCGGCCCTGGCCCCGGCTTGCGACGGTTGGCCAGTCCGCGGTAGGACTCCGGCCTGATCCGGCGGAACACCTGCGCCACGCGCGTGTGCAGCGGCAGGCGGAACTTCAGGTCGGCGAGCATCTCGTCGATGTTCTGGATGGAGAACGGGACGACCGCGGTGCCGTGCGCGTGGTGGCCGTGCGTGCGTTCCTCCATCCAGCGCAGCCGGGCGTCCATCTCCTCGTCGAGTTTCTCGGCGGGCGGCAGGACGAGCCCGCCGTTGAGCAGCGCGGCGGTCCAGTGCGCGGCGACCTCGGCGTTCAGCGTGCTGATCACCGAGGAGTTGTAGCCGGCGAAGGTCAGATTCGGGACCTCCAACGGCAGGATCTGACGGTGCAGGCGGAAATTGCCGTGCTCATCGGTCAGCCTGCGCTGGATGTACGGCGTGAGGAACGGCACGCGCTGCTGGAAGCCGGTCGCGCAGATCACGACGTCCGCCTGCAGCACCTGCCCGGTGGACAGCCGGATCCCGGGCGCCGCCTTCGGGCCACCGCCCATCTCGGTGATCGTGGTGTCCCGGTGCACCGTGATACGTCCGTTGGCGACCTGCTCGTAGAAGCCTTCGCTCACCAGGCTGACGGTGCTCTCGGCGATCTGCTCGAACCGCCCCTCGGGCACCAGACCGAGTTCACGCAGCTGCGAGTGCTTGGTGACCAGTTCCTGGATCAGATCGAAATTGCTGATCCGTACCGATTCGCCGGGGCCGTCGAGGAACCGGTCCATCCAGCGGGGCCGCAGGTAGTGGAAGTGCGCCTCGCCGAAGCGGGTCAGCATCAACCGCTCGTAGTCGATCACCCGCGCCAGCTTGCGCGGCATCTTCCAGAACAGCCGCCGGGCCACCACCGAGGTGGACGCCGCCACCTCGCTCACCGCGGTGGCGATGTCACAGGCGGACTTGCCGTAGCCGACCACGACGACCGACTTGCCGCGCACCGACTCCAGATCGGTGAACTCCGAGGAGTGGCACAAGCGCCCGCCCGCCGCGCGGAACCAGTCGGCGCCGCGGTACTCCGGCATCGCGGGTTCGCTGAAAACACCGTTGGCGATGACCAGGTGATCGCACGAGGCGCGATGGACTCCGCTCGAATCGCGAATCTCCAGCAACCAGCCGCTGTCCACCGGATCGGCGGCGACCACCTCGGTGCCCAACCGCAGGTGCTCGGTCAGCCCGAAGTGCTCGGCGTAGGCGGCCAGATAGGCCTGCATGTGCTGCCCGTCGAGGACGCGCGGGTAGTCGGCAGGCATGGGGAAGTCGGAGAAGTGATATGTGTCCTTGGAGTTCTGCGTCTGCAGTCCCGGGTATCGCCGGGTCGCGCTCCACACACCACCGACATCGGGTGCACGGTCGAAAACCTCGACCGGAAAACCCGCCTGTTTCAGCACTTTCGCGCAGGCGAGACCTGCGATACCCGCACCGACGATCCCGATGCGGCTTCCGCTTGTCATGCGCGAGAGATTACGTCGCCAGCGGCGCACAGCAAAGTCGGTCGACCGAATCCGCTCTTCAGCGCACTACGGGCGTACCCACCGGGACCACCGGAAGCTCGAGCAGCCCACGGATCAGAATGCTCTCCCGCCACCGCAGGTCCGCGTCGTCGACGGCGGGCCGCAGCTGCGGATAGCGCCGCACCAGCCGGGTCAGCGCGATGCGGGCCTCCAGCCTGGCCAGCGCCGCTCCGAGGCAGTAGTGGATGCCGTGGCCGAAGGCCAGGTGCCCGTTCGTGCCGCGGTCCGGGTCGAACGCCGCGGGCGAGGCGAAGTGTCGTTCGTCACGGTTGGCCGACGCCACCGAGACCAGCACCAGTTCCCCTTCCGGGATGACGCCGCTCGCCAGGTGGACCGGCGCGGTGGTGTAACGCAGGGTCGCCACGTTGACCGGGCCGTTGTGGCGCAGCGTTTCCTCCACCAGCGGTGTGACGCCCGCCGGGTCGTCGCGCAGGGCCAGGTAGCGGGCGGGATCGGCGAGCAGTTCCAGCACGGAGTTACCGATCAGGTTCACCGTGGTCTCGTGACCCGCGACCAGGATCAGGAAGGCCATGGAGATCAGCTCGTCGTGACTGAGCCGGTCCCCTTCCTCGGTGGCGAGCAGCAACTGGGAGATCAGATCCTCACCCAAGCCCTCCGCGCGCCGCCGGGCGACCAGGTCGTCGAAGTAGTCGACGATGGCGTCGGTCGCGGCACGGATGCCCTCCGGCGTGGACATGGGCGTGTCGACCACCGCCGCCGACCACTCCCGGAAGCGCGCGCGGTCCTCGACCGGCACGCCGAGCAGTTCGCAGATCACCGTGATCGGCAGCGGGAACGCGTACTCCGCGAGCAGGTCGACCGGACCGGCGCCCGTCGCACGATCGATCGCGTCGAGCAGATCGTCCGCGATCGCCACGATCCGCGGTGTGAGGGCCTCCATCCGCGCGGGCGCGAACGCCGGTGTGACGAGTTTGCGCAGCCGCGAGTGCCGCGGCGGGTCGGAATTGAGCAGATGCAGGCTCAGGCGCGGGTTGACCGCCGTGACGCCGCTGCCACCTGCGGCTGATCGCCGCGCCTCGGCGCCCCTCGGAGCGTGCGGGTCCTTGTGGACGTCGGGATGGCGCAGCACCTCCTTGGCGGCGTCGTAGTCGACCACAAGCCAGGCGCGCACACCGGTGCGCAACCGGACCTGATGCACCGGCCCCTCGGCGCGCAACTGCTGGTAGAAGGCATGCGGCGTGCGAAAGAAATCCGCGGGCAGCTCTCTCATCCGATCGGTTCCCCCTGATTCGTGAGTATCGTTGCGGCCCTTCGATGGTGACACCGATCACGGATCTCGGCCAGGCCGCGCGACCGGACCATCCTGTGATCAGCGTTGCCCCTCGTCGCGGCCCGGCCCGGCGCGCGTCGTCGTCAGGGTCCGGCTACCCTGCGCCAGTGAGTTCGATCGCGCCCGTCCTGCGGCGTGCCCGGATCGCGAACTCGTTCGCGTTCGGCGCACAGGGCTTCTTCCTCGCCGTCGTGCTGACCGAGTTGCCGCAGCAGAAGGAGCGTTTCGGGCTATCGGACGGCGTGATCGCGGTCTCGGTGGTGCTGATCTCGTTGCTGGCGGGCGGCGGCAGCGTCCTCGCGGAGCGGCTGGCGCTGCGCTGGTCCAGCCGCGCGGCGGTGCGGATCGGGCTGCTGCTCGTGGCCGTCACCGGATCGGCGGCGGCGTTCGCGCCGAACACGCCGCTGCTGGTGGCCGCACTCGGCTGCTACGGGATCGCGGTCGGCATCGTCGACGCGAGCACCAACATGCAGGCCGTGTTCATCCAGCACGGCTATGGGACGTTCATCCTGTCGTCGTTCTACGCCGCGTGGAGCGCCGGAACGATAGCCGGGGCATTGTTCGTATCCGGGTGCGAGGCGCTGGAGGTGACGCTGCGCGAATCGCTGCTCGCGGCCGCCGCGATCGTGCTGCTGCTCGGCTGGGCGCTCGGACGAGGGCTGCTCGGCGTGCGGGACGCGGAGACGAGTCCCGTCGAGACCGCCGCGTCCGGTCCCACCGTCGCGCTGCGCGCGTATGTCGGGTTCGGGGTCGCGATGGCGTTCGTCTTCGCGGTCGACCTCGCGGTGGGCAACTGGTCGGCTTTATACCTGACCGACGACCTGCTCGCCGGTTCGGCGACGGCGGCGCTCGCCTTCGCCGCGTATCAAGGCACGTCGTTGGTCTCCCGGATCGCCGGGGATTCGCTGGTGCGCCGTTTCGGTCCGCGCCCTGTGGTGCGGGCCGCCGCGGGCACCGGAGTCCTCGGTCTGGCTCTCGTGGTGGCCGCGCCGAGTCCGGCGGTCGCGATCGCCGGGTTCCTCGTCGCGGGCGCGGGCCTGCCCGTGATCGCGCCGCTGTGCTTCAGCGCGGCCGGGCAACTCGCGACCGGACGGGAGCTCGACGCACTGATCGCGCGTCTCAACCTGTTCAACTACGCGGGGACACTGCTCGGCGGCGGTGTGGTCGGCGCGATCGCGGCGAGCGTCGGTCACCGCGTGGGATTCGTGATCCCGCTGCTGTTCGCCGTGGCCCTGATCGGGCTCTCCCGCGTCTTCCGCTCCCATCGGGTCGCGAGCGCGCCTCCTACGCGGAAACTGGACCAGCCCACCGAACTCGGGCCTGCCACCGGCTAGTGCGACCAGCGGTGCACAACCGGACCTCGGCCGGCGCCAAGGTCTCCGAGCGCAATCGCCGCAATCGGCCGATCAGCCGATTCGCCAGCCACGGCGACAACAGGAAGGCCGGCGCGGTGGCGCCCGACACCGCGGCGCCGGTCAGCAGCGAGTCGCGTGACCGCCCCGCCGCGGTGTCTGCGGCCTGCTGGTTCTGGTCGCCCCAGAGCGCCACCACTTCGCTGTTCACCTGATCCGCGACCGATCGCCAGTCCGCGATGCTCACCGGCGGCGCGGGCGCGGGGCCCGACTTCGCGGGGCGGATGACGGCCTCCTCCATGGCGCTCGCCTGCTGCCAGGCGCGCGACGAGGTGAGCGCCCTGAGCCGCGCCGCTGACGCGTTGTCGATATGCTCTGATGTAGCCATGAGCAACCTCTCCGTCGTCGTCGACCGCGCCGGGCTGTGGGACGCGGAAGCGCTCAGTGATGTTGCCGCCGCGACTTTTCCACTGGCGTGCCCGCCCGAGGCGACGCCCGACGACATCGCGGTGTTCGTCGGCGAGGTCCTGTCGGGCGAACGGTTCGGCGAATATCTGAGCGATCCGGCCCGGATCGTGCTCAAGGCTGTCGCGGACGACGACATCGTCGGTTACGCGATGCTGGTCACGGGCGGCCCAGCGGACCCTGCGGTGGCCGAGCCGGTCGGGCCGCACCCGATGGTGGAGCTCAGCAAGTTGTACGTGCTGCCCGGCCGGCACGGCACCGGGGTGTCCACCGCGCTGATGAACGCCGCGCTGGACTGGGCGCGCGCCGAGGGATATCCGGGCGTATGGCTGGGCGTCAACCAGGAGAACGTCCGCGCTCGGCGCTTCTACGCCAAACACGGTTTCACCGAGGCCGGCACCAGGACGTTCACCGTCGGCGCCCAGGTGCATCACGACTACGTGCTGCGGCTGGTCTTCTGATCCCGCCTCAGCGCAGGAAATCGACGAGTGCGGTGTGGAACGCGCGGTTCAGCACCGCCATCAGGTGATCGCCGGGCACCACGGCCAGTTCACCGTTCGGCAGCGCGGCGGCGAGTCGCTCCGGTTCGGCGGCGAAGGGGTCGTCCTCGCCCGCCAGCACCAGCGCGGGCACGGTGATGTCCGCCAGCGTCTCGATGGGACGATCGTCCAGACCCGTCGCCACGGCGTGGATGGCTTGTACGTCGGCCTGTACCGCGTCGGCCAGCACCCGGAACATCTTCGCGGTCGGCGACGCGTCCGCGCCGTCTCCGGTCATCGCGGCCTGCAGATCCGGCAGGTCGATCACGCGGCGATCGACGCCACCGCAGTCCAGCACACCCGACCCGATGCCGCCGACGGCCAGCCGCCGCACCCGCCGGTCGGTCGCGGCCACCATCAGCGAGATCACCCCGCCCATCGAGTACCCGACCTGCGCGACCTCCTCGAATTCGAGCTCGTCGTAGAGGGCGCGTACGTCACGCGCCATCGCCTGCCACGAGTACCGCGCCGCGTCGTGCGGCTTGCCGGAACGGCCGTGACCGCGCGCGTCCAGGGACACCACGGTGTGCCCGGCGGACTGCAGTGCGGCGACCACACCGGTGCTCATCCAGTTCGCGTTGGTATCCGCGACCACTCCGTGCTGCAGCACGACCGGGATGCCCTCGCCCTCCCACACCCGGTAATTGAGTTCCAGGCCGTCCCATGTCTCAAACTTCGCCATGCCGGGATCGTAGTGCACGGCACGCCACCGAAACTGCCGAAGCGGACGTATCGGGCCGGGTGCCGCGCTCAGCCCAGCAGTCGGTCCCGCAAGGCCGCGATATCGGCGCCGGTGAGTCCCAGGCCGTCCCGGACATAGGCGTCGAAACTTCCGTAGGTCCGATCCACCTGGTCGAAGGCGGCGTCGAGCCAGGATCCCTGAACGCCGTTGAGCGGGTCGTTCTCGCTCGCGTTGCGGAATCGGTTGGACAGCAGATAGTCCTCGGTGACCGTGGCACGATCGACGCCGAGCAGCGTGAGCAGCACGGCCGCCGTCCAGCCGGTGCGGTCCTTGCCCGCGGTGCAGTGGAACAACACCGCGCCGTCGGCGCCGATGAGGTCGCGCAGCACCGAAGCGAACGCCTCGTTCGCGCCGGGTGCGGTGATGAACGCGCGATACAGGCCGTCGCCTCCGGTGAGCGTGGTGACGATGACCTCCGGCGGAGCCTGGCCGATCACGTCGGCCCAGTGCGCCGTCGCGCCCGTGGGCAGCCGGTCCGGACCGAGCGCGCGCTCGTAGACCGTGCGCAGGTCGTGCACGGAACGCACGCGGCGGCCGGTCAGCGCGGCCAGATCCTCCGGCGTCGCGTTGTTCAGCTGCCCGGTCCGATACACCAGACCGGTGCGCACGATCCGGCCGTCGGTGGTGCGATACCCGCCGATGTCCCGCGCGTTCTGCACCCCTTGCAGGTGCAGGGAGGGATCGGCGACGACGACCGCAGGCGGGTCGGCCTGCGCGATGACGGCTACCGGCCCGAAGGCGACCGCCAGGCCGGCCGCCATCGCGACCGGGGCGCGGAAACGAGTGGCCATTCGGCTGCTCCAATCATCGGGTCTGTGGGGTCTGCCCACGTTCTCTCGCCGGCCGCCGAGGCCGGGCAGGCAGCGCTAGGCCGCGACCTCGAACCGCGACAGCGCGAGCAAGCGGGAGATGGCGCGCAGGTACTTCTTGCGGTAGCCGCCCTCCAGCATCTCGGCGGAGAAGATCTCGTCCAGTTTCGCGCCGGACACCGTCACCGGCACGCTCGCGTCGTAGAGCCGGTCGGCCAGCACCACGATGCGCAGCGCCACGGCCTGATCGGTGACCGGATGCACGCCGGAGACGAACACCGACGACACCCCGGAGATCAGCGCGCCGTACTTCGACGGATGCAGGGTGCTGAGGTGCTTCAGCAGCGCGTCGAACTCGTCGAGCGTGGAATTCGGTGTGCTCGCCGCCCGTTCGGCCAGGACCGCGGCGGCGGTGGGCTCCGGCGCGGGGGGCAGATCGCGGTGGCGGTAGTCCGGCCCGTCCACGCGCACCGCCTCGAAGATGGCGCCCAGCTTCTTGATCTCGCGCATGAAATCCTGTGCGGCGAAACGGCCTTCGCCGAGCTGCCCCGGCAAGGTGTTCGACGTGGCCGCGATCGAGACACCGGCCGCGGACAGTTCGGTCAGCAGGCGCGAGACCAGCATCGTGTCGCCGGGATCGTCGAGCTCGAATTCGTCGATGCACAGCACGCTGTTGCCCGAGAGCCGCTCGAGGGCATTGGCGAAGCCGAGCGCGCCGACCAGGTTGGTCAGCTCGCCGAACGTACCGAACGACTTGGGCGCGGGCGAGCTGTGGAAGATCGAGGCCAGCAGGTGGGTCTTGCCGACGCCGAATCCGCCGTCCAGATACAGGCCCGCGCCGCTGACCTGCTTCTTCTTACCGAAGAAGCTCTTCTTGCCTGCGGCCTTGCTGATCTTGGCGACCTGCCCGGCGAACTCCTCGGCCTTGCCGACCGCGGCCGCCTGGCTCGGTTCCTTCGGATCGGGAATGTAGGAGGCGAAGCTCACCTCGTCGAACATGGGCGGCGGCACCATTTGGGCGACGAGCTGATCGGCCGGGACCTCCGGGTGACGATCGACGAGGCGTTCTTGCATGGACGAAGCCTAAAGACGTGGTGAGATCTGATTTCATGCAGCGTAGCCAGAATGCGATCCAGCTCACAGCACTCGGCCCGGACGACCTCGCGCAGATGTACGCCTTCCCCGCCGCGCTCGACGCGCCTTGGGTCCGCGCCAATTTCGTCTCCAGCATCGACGGCGCCGCCACCAGCGGCAACCTGACCGAAGGGCTGGGCACCCCGGCCGACCGAACGGTGTTCATGTTGCTGCGCGAACTGGCGGAGGTGATCGTCGTCGGCGCGGGCACGGCGCGCGCGGAGAACTACGGCGGGGCGCGCACCGACCCGGCGCGCCGCCGCGCGTTCCACGAGCGCGGCATCGGCGGGCATCCCGACGGCGCGCCGCCGCCGATCGCGGTCGTCACGGCGAGCGCGGCGATCGACCCCGGCGCGCGCCTGCTCACCGATACCCAGGTGCCGCCGCTGATCATCACGACGACCACCGCGCCCGCCGACCGCAAGCAGCGGCTGGCGGACGCGGGCGCCGAGGTGATCGAAGCGGGTGGCATCGCGGTGACGCCCAGCGGCTTGCTGCGGGTTCTCGCCGAGCGCGGCCTGCTGCGGGTACTCACCGAAGGCGGCCCGCATCTGTTCGGCGAACTGCTGGAGGCGGATGTGGTCGACGAGCTGTGCCTGACCACCGCGCCGCTGCTGGTCGGCGGCGCGGCGCGGCGAATCTCGCTGTCGGCGCACGAATTCCGCGTCCGCATGACGCGCGCGCACGTGTTGCTGGACGACGACGGCACCATGCTCACCCGGTGGGCCCGTCGATGAAAGAACCGTCCGAACCTGGCAGGCTGTAGCAATGCGCTGGACTCGGGCCGCCGTGCTTGCCGCCACCCTCTCGATCGTGACCGCCGGTTGCGGCGCGGGACCGTCGGATCGTCCCGGTGTCGCGGTGCAGCGCCCGCCGGTCGCTGGCACCGCGACCACCTCCGCCGCGCCCGCTCCTCTGCCCAAGGCCGAGCTGCCCAGAACCGACCTCAGTTGGCGCGAGTGCACCCAGCCGACCTTGGATCAGTTCGGACTCGGCCCCGCGCCCGCCGGGTTGGTGCTCGACTGCGCCGAGTACGCCACCCCGATCGACTCGACGGGCACGGTGCTGGGCAGTTTCCGCGCGGCCGCGTTGCGGGCCAGGCTGGCGCAGACCCCGGCCGACGCGCCGCCGCTGGTGCTCACCTCGGGCTCGGATCGCTCCTCCTCCGCCACCCTGGCCGGGTTGGCCGCTGGCCCCGCCTCCGTGCTGCTGGCCGCCCGCCCGATCGTCGCGGTGGACCGGCGCGGCATCGGCGGCTCGCAGCCGATCGATTGCCTGCCCACGGAGATCCGCCGTGGCCTGGCCGACAACGCCCAGTCCGGTCCCGGCGCGGGCGACCCGGTGGCCCGCATGACGAAGTTGAGCCAGGACGGCACCATCGCCTGCCGCGACTTCCTGCAGCCGTACGAAGGCACCTTCGACGCACCGCACGCCGCCGACGACATCGAGCAGTTGCGCAGGCAATGGCAGGTGGACCACATCGCGCTGCTGGGCACGGGCAACGGCGCGAAGGTCGCGCTCAGCTACGCCCGCAAGTACGGCGATCACGTCGCCCGGCTGGTGCTCGACTCCCCGGAACCGGTCGGCACCGACGCCGTGACCCGCGCCGAACAGGCCGTGCAGGGCGCCGAGGCGGCGCTGACGGCCTTCGCGCAGCGCTGCGTCGGCGTCGGCTGCTCACTCGGGGCCGATCCGCGCGCCGCGGTCACCGATCTGGTGAACCGTGCCGCGGGCGGCGAACTCGGCGACATCTCGGCGAACGCGTTGCTGACCGCGGTGTCGGGCTTCCTCGGCAGCCCGCGCGCCGACCAGGCCGCTCGGGTCACCGAGCTGTCCGACACGCTGGCCGCGGCCGGACGCGGCGACCGCGGGCCACTGGGCAACCTGATCAGGCAGGAGGCCGCGGCCACCGCGAGCGACGGCCAGTTCGTCAACCGCTGCACCGACACACAGCTGCCGCCGACACCGGCCAAAGCGAACGAACTCGCGGGCACATGGGCGGGCAAGTATCCGGTTTTCGGCAAGGCGGCGGCCATCGGCCTGATGGAGTGCGCTGCCTGGCCGGTGTCGACCGCGCCGCCGCTGCCCGAAAAGCTGGGTATTCCGGTGTTCGTGCTGGGCGGGGTAGCCGATCCGGTGGTCGGTAACGGCGGTCAGTCCTCGGTGACCGGCGCGATAGGTTCGGCGGGCGCCCGGCACGCGGCGCTGTCCTGGCAGGGCTTCGGGCATCCGGTGTCCACGCATTCCGGCTGCGCGCAGCGGGCCGTGCTCGACTATCTGAAGGACGGCAAACTTCCCGCAGATGGCACCGCATGCCCGGCGTAGCCCGGGCGTGCGGAGCCGTTCGAGCGGCGCGTCCGACAGGTCCGGCCAACCGCCGGTAACCCATCCGGTGTACCGTGCCCCAGTGTTCCTTCGACAGCTCGAGCCCAGGACCGCTCGCACCACCGCCGAGGTGATCAAGTTCGCACTCTGGCCCCTGGCGGTCATGACCGTGCTGAACCGGGTTTTCATCAAGGCTGTCAACGGCTTCATCACCGACGACTACCGGCCTGTCTACCAGGCGTCGTTCGACTTCCTGAACGGGCGGCCGGTCTACACCGCGAATTTCGACTCGGTGGACCCGCACTACCTGTACCCGCCCAGCGGCACCCTGCTGATCGCGCCGATCGCCGCCATCGACTACGAGAAGTCGCGCTGGCTGTTCATCGCCCTCAACGCGATCGCGATTCTCATCGCCTGGTACCTGTTGCTGCGGCTGTTCCGGTACACCCTGCATTCGGTCGCCGCGCCCGCGCTGCTGCTGGCGATGTTCTCCTCCGAGACCGTGATCAACACGCTGGTGTTCACCAACGTCAACGGCTGCGTGCTGCTGGCGGAGCTGATCTTCATCCATCTGCTGCTGAAGCGGCG
Organism: Nocardia sp. NPDC051929; assembly: GCF_044548645.1. Classification (NCBI taxonomy): domain Bacteria; kingdom Bacillati; phylum Actinomycetota; class Actinomycetes; order Mycobacteriales; family Nocardiaceae; genus Nocardia; species Nocardia sp. NPDC051929. The sequence continues at coordinate 254,516 of NZ_JBIUCG010000003.1, forward strand.
AGACCTCTGGGCGGGCGCCGCGCTCGGATTGAGTATCGCGGTCAAACCGACACTGGCTCCGTTGCTTTTGATCGCGCTCGTGCGCGGGCAGTGGAAAGTCTTCGTGACGGCCCTCGGCGTACCGCTCGCGCTCACCGCGATCGCCTGGCCGCTGGTGAAGGACCCAGAGAAGTTCATCACCCGCACCGCGCCCTACCTTTTCGAATCCCGCGACTACTTCAACAGCGCCATCGTCGGCAACGGCGAGTACTACGGACTGCCGCCGTGGCTGACCTGGGGCATGCGCGTGGCGCTCGGCGTGCTCGTGCTGATCTCGCTGTGGCTGCTGTACCGCTACTACCGCGAGGACGAACTGTTCTTCGTCTGCACCTCCTCCGGCGTGCTGCTGACGGCCTCGTTCCTGCTCAGCTCGCTGGGGCAGATGTACTACTCGATGATGCTGTTCCCCTTCCTGATGACCGTCGTGCTGCGCAACTCGGTGCTGCGCAACTGGCCGGCCTGGCTGGCGATCTTCGGGTTCATGAGCTACGACAAGTGGCTATCGGACCGCTGGCAGCACATCGGCCGCAACCTGGAGTACCTGCGCATCACCTTCGGCTGGGGCCTGCTGCTCATCGTCGTGTTCTGCGTGCTCGGAGACCGCTATCTGGCCGCGCGGCGGGAAGGCAGGCTGCCGTTCGGCATCGATCCCGCGTGGATGAGTTCCGCCCCGGACCCGCGCGGCGAACAGCCGCAGCCGCCGGTCGCCGCGGCTCTCCCGGCGGAAACCCACAGACCACAAAACGGTTCGACGCCCGCGGAGCAGAATCGTATTAGCGTGGAGCCATGAGTTCCGAAGCCGACACGTCCCTGCCCGCGCCGCGCATCCAGCTCTCGCCGCAGGAATGGCGGTCGAAGCTGAACCCCGAGGAGTACTCGGTGCTGCGCGAGGCGGCTACCGAGCGGCCGTTCACCGGCGAGTACACCGACACCAAAACCGAAGGCGTCTACGTGTGCCGGGCCTGCGGCGCCGAACTGTTCCGCAGCACCGAGAAGTTCGACTCGCACTGCGGCTGGCCGTCCTTCTTCGATCCGGCCGCGTCCGACGCGGTGATTCTCCGGTCGGACGACTCGCTCGGCATGCATCGGGTCGAAGTGCTGTGCGCGAACTGCCACAGCCACCTCGGCCACGTGTTCGAGGGCGAGGGGTACAACACGCCCACCGACAAGCGCTACTGCATCAACTCCATCGCCCTGCGACTGCACCCCTCGGACAGCGCAGCGGAGTAACCAGCCCGACGCTCACGGGCAGCGTACGAAGCCCCGGCGCTCGGCGCATGCCCCGAAAACTTCGGGCAAGCGTTTGCCTGCACCGGGGCAGGGCGCATCAGGGCAGAGCGGCGATCAGCTGCTCGATCTCCACGCGGGGGCCGGTGAAGAACGGGATCTCTTCGCGCACGTGCCGACGGGCGTCGGTGGCCCGCAGGTCACGCATCAGATCGACGATCCGGTGCAATTCGGGCGCCTCGAAGGCCAGGATCCACTCGTAGTCACCGAGCGCGAACGAACTGACGGTGTTCGCTCGCACGTCCGGGTAGCCACGCGCGGCCTTGCCGTGTTCGGCCAGCATCCGGCGGCGCTCCTCGTCGGGCAGCAGGTACCACTCGTAGGACCGGACGAACGGGTACACGCAGATGTAGGCGCCCGCCTCCTCGCCGGCCAGGAAGGCCGGGATGTGGCTCTTGTTGAACTCGGCGGGGCGGTGCAGCGCCGCGTTGCTCCAGACCGGCGCGCTGGCCCGTCCCAGCTCGGTGGTGCGGCGGAAATCGGCGTACGCGGCTTGCAGGTCCTCGACGCGTTCGGCGTGGGTCCAGATCATGAAATCGGCGTCGGCGCGCATCCCGGCCACGTCGTAGATGCCGCGGACCACGACGTCGCGGTCGGCCAGACCGTCGAAGAACGCCTTGGCCTCCTTGGTCGCCGCGTCCCGGTCCTCGCCCAGCACTCCGGGCTGCACCTGGAAGACCGAGAACATCAGGTAGCGGATGGTGGAGTTGAGAGCCTGATAGTCGAGTCGCGCCATAGCACTATCGTGCCACTCGCTCGGGAGCGCCCGCGTCGCCGGGCGTGAACTGCTCGATGTGCACGCGGGCGTCGGGGATACCGAGGGCGCGCAACTGGCGTTGCATCTCGCCCAGGAACCCGGATGGACCGCAGACGTATACGTCGGCGTCCTCGGGCACGTTCAGCACCGAGAGATCGGCCCGGCCGTGCCGGACGCCGGGAGTCGGTTCCTCGTACCAGATTTCGACCTCGGCCCGTTCGAGCCGAGCAGTGAGTCCCAGCAGCCGATCGCGCAGCGGATGGGTGCGCGGCGCACGGTCGGCGTGCACGACCAGCGTGCGACGGCCCGGGTCGTGGGCGGCGAGATAGTCGAGAACGCCGATCGTCGGGGTCACACCGATGCCGGCGGAAATCAGCACCAGCGGTGTCTCCGCCGCGGTATCGAGGACGACGTCACCGAACGGAAGGGTGATCTGCAGCGGGTCACCCGGGCGCAACTGCTCGTGCAGCCAGGAGGACACCTCGCCCGCCGGGCAGCCGGCGGCCGCCTCGACCCGCTTGACGGCGAACGACAGCGCGCCGTCGCGCGGCTTGCCCACCAGGCTGTACTGACGCAACTGGCGCGCACCGTCGGGAAGCCGGACGCCGACCGAAACATACTGTCCCGGAATGAATCCCGGTAGCCGCGCAGCCGGGTCGGCGGACTCGACGGTGAAGACCGCGACGCCCGAGGGGTCGTCGTCGCGAGCCACGACACGGACGTCCCGGAACACGTCGCCGGAATCCACGCCCGCCTCGGCGTAGAGCCCCTTCTCTTGATCCATCAACGTGTCGGCCATCATCCAGTAGACCCGATCCCAGGCCGCCGCGACCGCGTCGCCGACCACGTCGGCGCCGAGCACTTCCACGATGGCCGCGAACAGATTTTCGTGCACGATCCGGTACTGCTCCGGAGTAACCCCGAGTGAGGCGTGCTTGTGCGCGATCCGCGACAACATAGTGGCCGGGTGCGGCAGCGCGGGGTCGACCAGGTACGTGGCGAAGGTGGCGATGGAGGCGGCCAGCGCCCGCTGCTGACTGCCCTGTGCCTGATTGCCCCGGTTGAACGTGTCGCGCAGCAGCCGCGGGTGGGCGTCGAACATCGTGCGGTAGAACACGGCCGTGATGCGGTCGATGTTCGCCGCCACCAGCGGTAGGGTCGCGCGGACGACCTCGGCGTGCCGCGGTTCGAGTTCCGGTTCGGCACGGACGACGCTGTCGAGGTTCATGAAACTTCCTTCATCTCAGGGGTGACACTCGCCGTGGAGCGGACGAGTAAATGCAGCAACCCGGTTGTCGACGAGGTGACCAAATCCTCTATCGAATAACGGTCGAGTTCGGTATAGAAAGCCTTCTTCGCGTCGGCGAGAATTCGACGTAATCGGCACCCGCCGAGTAACGGACACGGATTCGGTTCCCCGCACTCCACCACGTCGCGGTTGTCTTCCAATTCCCGGACGAGCTCACCCACCGACGCGGCGCGACCTGCCGCGGTGATGAACAATCCGCCGGATCGTCCGCGGTGCGCCTCGACGAGGCCCAGTTCGGCCAGCCGCGAAACCGCCTTGGCCACATGCTTTTCGGACGCGCCGACCTGTCGCGCGATGAGTTTGGTGGTGACCCGGGAATTCTTCTCGTCCTCCACCGCGAGCCGCATGATGGTGCGCAAACCGATATCGGTGAAATGCGAGAGCTGCATGGTGCTCACGGTACCGGCGAATTCCACCGATTCCGCATTCCGGCGGGGTGTCCTTAATTACGCCGATCGGTGCGCATTTTAAGTGCGCCGCACATTGTCCGACAGGCCGGAACAGTGCCGCATAATTGTGGTCACAGGAAAGCGCGTGCGCGGTGCCGCGACGAATCTCGTCGGTGCGGACACGCCCGGCGAACGGTCAGCGTACGGTGCCCGCACCGACCTCCGCCGCGATGCGCTGTGCGGCGGCCGCGCCGGAGGCGACGCACGCGGGCACACCGACGCCGTGCAGGTACGCGCCCGCCACCGCCAGCCCGTCCAGCGCCGCGACCTCGGCTTCGACGGCCGCGATGCGGGCCGGATGGCCGGGCGCGTACTGGGCGAGGCCACCCGGCCAGCGCTGTACGACAGCCTCGACCGGCTCGATCGCGACCCCGGTGACGGTAGCCAGGTCCGCGGTGGCGGCGGCGACGAGTTCGGCGTCGGGCCAGGACAGCGGGGAGTCGTCGCCGAACTTGCCGAAAGAGACGCGGACGAGCGCCGTTTCACGTTGTGCGAGATGTGTCCATTTGCGGCTGGACAGGGTGAAGGCTTTGGCCCGCAGCGGCTCTCCGGTGGCCACCAGGATGCCGGAGTTCTGTGGCAGGGCGGTCTCGCGGGGCAGCGCCAGCGCGACCACCGCCGACGAGGAGAGTTCGACACCGGCCAGTTCCGCGGCGGCGACCGGGGCGACGGCTGCCAGCAGTCGCGCGGTCACCGGCGCCGGAGTGGCGAGCACCACCGCGTCGACGGCGCCGATCGGGTCGACCACCCAACCGCGCAGACCTCTGGCCAGACGCGTGCCCGGCGTCGTGGTGACGAACCGCGCCCCGGAACGTTCGGCGAGCGCCTCGAGCAGCACCCGGTAGCCGTCCCGGATGCCACCGAAGACCGGCGCGTTCGAGGGCGGCGGCAGCGCGGCGCCGACGGCGGCGGTGAGACTGGGCGCGCCGTCGTCCAGCGCGGCGGCGAGCGTGGGCAGCGCGGCGCGGACACCGATGGAGCGGGAGCTGCCCGCGTACACGCCGCCGAGCAGCGGATCCACGCTGCGCTCGGCGACCTGCGCGCCGAAGCGGTCGGCGACCAGTCGGTAGACGTCGGTGTCGGAGCCGGGCTCCCAGGCCAGCGGCCGGTCGGGTTCGGCGGCGATGCGTGCCAGTGTCTCGGCGTCGACCAGCCCGCGCATCGACTCCGCGTTCGCCGGGACACCCATCAAGGTGCCCTCCGGCAGCGGGTGCGCGGTGCCGGCGGACCACACCAACGGCCGCAGACCCGCCGGGGTCACCAACTGCGACTCGAGCCCGAGTTCCCGCAGCAGCGCGGGTACCTCCGGCCGTCGCCCGACGAACGCCTCCGCGCCGAGATCCAGTGGCTCCCCGCCCAGTTCGCCCGTGTAGAGGATGCCGCCGATCCGTTCGGCGCGATCGAGCACGAGTACGTCGGCATCCGGCCCGAGCGACATCCGCAACCGATACGCGGCCACCAGCCCGCTGATCCCACCGCCGACCACCGCGATACGCATGCCTCGACCGTATCGCGTACCGCGACGGCGGCCGTCCGACGGTAGGCGCCCGGATGACTCGGAACACACTGTGTCCACGATGTCCGCGGCGATGACGGATACGTCGGCCGGACTCGACTCGGCCGATGGCAGCCTGAACCGCCTCGGCCGCTCGCGGATGGCTGCCGGGCGTCGGCGCGTGGTACGCGGGTCGACCTGGCGGCCGGGTATGCGGCGGTACCTTCGCCGGATCCCAGCGAGCGACCGTGGCAGTCGCCATCACGTTCGCAGAGACTCCAAGAGCACCGACACGGGTGGGCCGCGACGACAGCAGGGGTTCCCGGCCTCAGCGCTCGACACAGCCGCCGCACTGCTGCCTCGCGGCCGTGGCGGCCTACCCGCGTTCGCCCGCGCTACAACTCGTGGACGAGTTCCACCAAGGCGGTCAGCACGCCCGGATCGGTGTCCGGAAGCACCCCGTGGCCCAAGTTGAAGATGTGCCCGGCGGCGCCGAGCGTGATCGCCTCGTCCGCTTCGCGCGCGATCCGCCGGGCCTGCTCCTCGATCACTTCCGGTCCGGCGAACAGTACGGCGGGATCGAGGTTGCCCTGCAACGCTTTTCCGGGCCCGACGCGGCGGACGGCCGCGGTGAGCGGCACCCGCCAATCGACGCCGACCACGTCGGCGCCCGCCTCGCTCATGGCGCCGAGCAGCTCTCCGGTCCCCACACCGAAGTGGATGCGCGGCACGCCCGCCTCGGCGATCTCGGCGAACACCCGCTCCGAATGCGGGAGCACGAAATTGCGGTAGTCGGCCAGCGAGAGGGCGCCCGCCCAGGAGTCGAACAATTGCACCGCGTCGACGCCCGCCGCCAACTGCGCCTGCAGGAACGCGATGGTGATGTCGGTGAGCACGCCCAGCAGCTCGTGCCAGGTCTGCGGATCGGCGTACATCATCGCCTTGGTGCGCTCGTGGTTCTTGCTCGGACCGCCCTCGACCAGGTAGGAGGCGAGGGTGAACGGCGCGCCCGCGAACCCGATCAGCGGCGTCTCCCCCAGCGCGTCGACCAGCAGGCGTACGCCGTCGGTCACCGCTCCGACCTCCTCGGGGCGCAGCCGGGGCAGACCGCGCACGTCGCCGACCGTCCGCACCGGCGCGGCGACCACCGGCCCCACGCCCGGCACGATGTCCAGGTCGATCCCCGCCGCTTTCAGCGGAACGACGATGTCGGAGAACAGGATCGCGGCGTCGACGCCGTGCCTGCGAATCGGCTGCAAGGTGATCTCGCACACCAGCTCGGGATCGAAGCAGGATTCGAGCATCCCGATGCCCGCCCGCACTTCGCGGTACTCGGGCAGCGAGCGTCCGGCCTGGCGCATGAACCACACCGGACGCCTGCTGGGCGTCGCGCCGGTAGCGGCGGCCAGGAACGGGGCATCGGTCAACCGGCGGCGGGTATGAGTGCTCATCACGGCTATCGTATGCGGGCCCGGTGGGAGGGGCGGACGCGGAGGCGGCAGCGATGACCGCACGGACGCCGCATGGCCCGTAGCGGCGCGCCTCCGACTGCGCCGGGTGCACAAGGTCTACCGTCAGCATTCGTGACACCGCTCGACTTCCGCGACGGCGCCGCACCGACCGAAGGACCTCATGGCGAGCCAGCTCAGTTTCGCGCCGCGGTCGAGGCGATGGGCACCGCTACCGTGCACCCTCGGATCGAGCTCGCGCCCATCCGGCCCCCGCAACGACTCGCACCGTTCTCCTACGCCATCGGCGCAGAGGTCGCTCATCCGGAAACCCCTGTCGTACCGGCCGATTCCGAAGGCGACGCGTTCGGCAGGCTGATCCTGCTGCACGATCCGGACGGCGACGACACCTGGCACGGCACCTTGCGCCTGGTCGCCTACATCCAGGCCGACATCGACGCCGCGCTCGCCACCGATCCTCTGCTGCCCGAGGTGGCGTGGAGCTGGCTGGTGGACGCGCTGGAGTCGCGCACCGAGCCGTTCACCGCGCTCGGCGGCACGGTGACCTCGACCAGCTCGGTGCGCTACGGAGACATCGCCGGTCCGCCGCGCGCCCATCAGCTGGAGATACGCGCGTCGTGGACGCCGGTCACCACCGACATGCGCCCGCATCTGGAGGCGTTCTGCGAGGTACTGGCCTACGCGGCGGGGTTGCCGCCGGCCGGGGTGACCCAGCTGCAGATCCGGCCCGGCCTGTCCGGCGATCACCCCTGAGCACGCCCGTCGGCGTGCCGTGACCTGCGCCGGAGCCCCTCGTTCTGTGTGCGGGGCACATCGCGCCCGATTCGCCGACACACTTATGCGCCGATAGGACGGCGGCGCCGTGGCGTCGGCACGTAAAGTTCAACACCATGTCCGTACCAGACGAATCCGAACCCTCGGCCGCGACGCCGCTGCTCGCGCCGGTGGAGGGCGTGCCACCGGTACTGGACACCGCCGCCGAGATCAGCGCAGCCGCCGCCCGGCTGGTCGCGGGCACCGGCCCGCTGGCCGTGGACGCCGAACGCGCCTCCGGGTTCCGCTATTCGGCGCGCGCGTATCTGATCCAGCTGCGCCGTGCGGGCGCGGGCACGTTCCTCATCGACCCGATCCCGGTCACCGAAGCCCTCGGCCCGCTGGCCGACGCGATCAACGGGCTGGAGTGGGTCCTGCACTCCGCGGACCAGGATCTTCCCGGCCTGGCCGAACTGGGTTTGCGCCCGGCCAGGCTGTTCGACACCGAACTCGGCGGACGTCTGGCTGGTTTCGAGCGCGTCGGGCTCGCCGCGATGGTGGAGCGGCTGTTGGGCCACGCACTGCGCAAGGGGCACGGGGCGGCCGACTGGTCCACCCGGCCGCTGCCCGCCGACTGGCTGAACTACGCCGCCCTGGACGTGGAACTGCTGCTCGAACTGCGCGACGCCGTGGCCGACGCACTCGATGCGCAGGGCAAAACGGATTGGGCGATACAGGAATTCGAACACATTCGCACCTTGGACCCGCCCGCGCCGAAGGCCGAGCGGTGGCGGCGTACCTCGGGCATCCACACCCTGCGGCGCACCAGGCAACTGGCGGTGGTGCGCGAGCTGTGGACCGCGCGGGACGCGCTGGCCCGTGCCCGCGACGTGGCGCCCGCCCGCATCCTCCCGGACGCCGCGATCATCGCCGCGGCGGCCGCGGAACCCAGGTCCATCGCGCAGTTGCGCACCTTGCCGGTGTTCGGCGGTCCGCGCCAGCGCCGGTACTCCCGCGAATGGCTCGCCGCGATCGAGCGCGGCCGTACGTTGCCCGACAGCGACCTCCCGCCGCTCACCCAGCCGTTCGACGGCCCGCCGCCGGTCAACCGCTGGGAGCGCCGCGACCCGGCCGCGGCGGCGCGCCTGACCCGGGCACGAGCCGCCATGGCCGACCTGTCGGCGCAGCACGCGATCCCGGTGGAGAACCTGCTCGCGCCGGATCTGGTTCGCCGCCTGTGCTGGGACGGACTGCCCGACTACGAGGCGGTGGACCCCTCCGCCGTCGACGGATTCCTGAAGTCCGGCGGCGCCCGGCCGTGGCAGCGGGAACTCGACGTCCCGCGACTGGCCGCGGCGTTGCCGCCGTCGGACTAGCGCCCGCTCCGTCGGCTCGCCCGTGGCTGCGGCGTCAGCGAGCGGCCAGCCACCCGCTGATCCGGCGAGCGATGTCCGGGCCGGTGAGGCCGAGTTCGGCGTGGACCTCACCGCGCGAGGCATGGTCCAGGAACTGTTGCGGCACACCGAGATCGCGGGTCGGGATGTCCAGCCCGGAGTTGCGCAGCCGGGCCGACACCGTGGAACCGATGCCGCCGTGCAGGCCACCGTCTTCCAGCGTGACCACGAGCCGGTAGTTCTCCGCGAGTTTCAGCAGCGCGTCGGAGACCGGCAGCACCCAGCGCGGGTCGATGACGGTGACCGAGACACCTTCGGAATCCAGCAGATTCGCCGCCTCCAGCGCCGTGCCCGCGAACGAGCCCACCGCGACGAGCAGTACGTCGCCGTGCACCGCCTGCACCGATCCGCCGTCCGGCTCGGCCATCCGCAGCACGTCGATGCCGTCCAGCCGTTCGACCGCGGAGATATCCTCGGCGACACTGCCTTTCGGGAAACGCAGCGCGGTCGGTCCGTCGTTGACGGCCAGCGCCTCGGCCAGTTCCTCCCGCAGCGTCGCGGCGTCGCGCGGCGCGGCGACCCGGATGCCGGGGATGATCCCGAGGACCGACAGATCCCACATGCCGTTGTGGCTGGCGCCGTCGGAGCCGGTGATGCCCGCGCGGTCCAGTACCACGGTGACCGGCTGCTTCAGCAGCGCCACGTCCATCAGCAGCTGGTCGAAGGCGCGATTGAGGAAGGTCGAGTAGATCGCCACCACCGGGTGCATGCCGCCGAGCGCGAGGCCCGCGGCGGAGGCCATGGCGTGCTGCTCGGCGATGCCGACGTCGAACATCCGGTCCGGGAAGCGCTCCCCGAACGCCGCCAATCCGGTCGGGCCCGGCATCGCCGCGGTGATGGCGACGATGTCGGCGCGGCGCTCGGCGTGCGCGATCAACTCCTCGGAGAACACCGAGGTCCATCCGCGCGCCTTCGGACCACCGACCGGGACGCCGGTGAGCGGGTCGATGGGATCGCAGGCATGCATCTGGTCGGCGACATGGTTCTCGGCGGGCGCGTAGCCGCGGCCCTTCTGCGTCACCGCGTGCACCACGACGGGGCCGCCGAAGTCCTTGGCCCGGCGCAGCGCGGCCTCGAGCGCGACGACGTCGTGGCCGTCCACCGGCCCGACGTACTTCAAGCCGAGGTCGCTGAACAGTTCCTGGGGGCTGACCGCGTCCTTGATGCCCGCCTTCACCGCGTGCACCATCGAGTACGCCGATTCGCCCACCCTGGGGATGCTCTTGAGGATCCGCTTGCCCGCGTCCAGGGCGTGCTCGTAGGCGGGCTGGGTGCGCAGCGCGGTCAGCCGCTCGGCCAGACCGCCGATGGTGGGCGCGTAGGAGCGGCCGTTGTCGTTCACCACGACGACCACCGGACGGTCGGATGCGGCGATGTTGTTCAGCGCCTCCCAGCACATGCCGCCGGTGAGCGCGCCGTCGCCGACGATCGCGACCACGTGCCGGTCCTGCCCGCTCAGCGCGAACGCCTTCGCCAGGCCGTCCGCGTAGGACAGCGCCGCCGAGGCGTGTGAGGACTCCACCCAGTCGTGCGCGCTCTCGGCCCGGCTCGGGTAGCCGGACAGGCCGCCCTGTTTGCGCAGCGAGTCGAACTGGTCTTTGCGCCCGGTCAGGATCTTGTGCACATAGGCCTGGTGGCCGGTGTCGAAGATCAACGGGTCGGCCGGCGAGTCGAAGATCCGGTGCAGGGCGATGGTGAGTTCGACCACACCGAGGTTCGGGCCGAGGTGCCCGCCGGTCGCGGCGACTTTGCGCACCAGGAACTCGCGGACCTCCTCCGCCAGCTCGCGCACCTGCGGCACGGTCAGCCGGCGCAGATCATCGGGCGTGTCGACCCGGGAAAGCACTCCCACCTGAACTAGCTCCCTCCGGATAGCGCATCTGATCCGATCAGTCTACGGAGCGGCGGCCGGTGCTCCCGCACGAGAACGGTCACACCAACCGACATGGCGTCGAAATGTGAGCCTCGACATACGGTACCCGGCCTAGAGTGACAGGGTGGCCCGGCCCGAGCAAGTGGTCTCCCGGACAATCGAACCCGGCGTGGTGGCACGGATCGTCGACGACGTCCACCGGCGTTGCCGGGACGACCGCTCCGGAACGTTGGCGGACTACATCCCGGAACTCGCCGCGGCGCAACCGGATTCGTTCGCCATCTGCCTGGCCACCGCCGACGGCCGGATCTACGGCGCGGGCGATGTCCGGACCGAATTCACCATCCAGTCCATCTCCAAGCCGTTCACCTACGCCCTCGCGCTGGCCGACCGGGGGCAGGCCGCGGTCGCCCGGCGCATCGACGTCGAGCCCTCCGGTGAGCCGTTCAACGAGATCAGCCTGGATCCGGTGACCGCGCGGCCGCGCAACCCGATGATCAACGCGGGCGCGATCACCGCCGCCTCGCTGATCGACGGCCGCGACCCCGCCGACCGCTTCGAGCGGATCCGGCGCTGCTACTCGAGCTTCGCCGGGCGCGAGCTCACCGTGAACGAGGCGGTCTACGCCTCCGAGGCGCGCACCGGGTACCGCAATCGCGCCATCGGCTACATGCTGCGCTCGTTCGGCATCCTCGACGCCGACCCGGACGAGGCGGTCGATCGCTATTTCCGCCAGTGCGCGGTTACCGTGACCTGCGAGGATATGGCCCTGATGGCCGCATCGCTGGCGAACAACGGGCGCAATCCGGTCACCGGAGAGCAGGCGGCCTCGGCGGCGCTGACGGAGCAGGTGCTCAGTGTCATGACCACCTGCGGCATGTACAACGCGGCGGGCGACTGGGTGACTACTGTCGGCCTGCCCGCCAAGAGTGGCGTCGGGGGCGGGATCGTGGCGGTGCTGCCCGGACAGGTCGGGATCGCGGTGTACTCGCCGCGGCTGGACGGGCACGGCAACAGCGTGCGCGGCGTGGCCGCCTGCCGTGAACTGTCGCGGCGACTCGAGCTGCACTTCCTGCACGTGACCCGAGCGGCGCGAGCCGCGATCCGGGCGGCGTACTCGGTGGCCGAGGTGCCCTCGCGGCTACGCCGCCCGACCGAGGAGATCGCGGTGCTCGCCGCGCACGGGCATCGCGCGTGTGTCTACGAGCTGCACGGCGACCTGCTGTTCGCGGGCGCGGAGCGCACGGTGCGCACCATCGAGGAGCAGGCGGGCGAGCTGGAAGCGCTGGCCATCGACGTGCGCAGGGTCGGCGAGGTGAGCGCGATCGCGGTGCGGATGATCGACGACCTGCGACTCGAGCAGTTGTCGGCGGGTGTCCGAGTGGCGCTGGTCGATCCCGACGCGCGACTGCGGTCCCCGGATTCCGGCATCGATCCCGACGATCCGAGGGGGCCGGTGTTCATCGATCGCGACACCGCGACCGAGTGGTGCGAGAACATCGTGCTCGCGAACCATCGCCCCGCCGGCGAGGCCGCCCGCGCGTCGTTCGGCATCGAGAGTCACCCGGCGTTGGCCGGCCTCGCCGCGGACGAGCGATCCCGCCTGGCGGAGCAGTTCCGGGTGCGCACGTTCGCGCGCGGGGCGGTGATCGCCGAACGCGGCAGCGCGCGCTCGGGTCTCTACCTGATCCTCGACGGCCGCGTGCGCCTGACGGTCGAAGGCACCGACGGACGCACGCACCGGCTGCTCAGCCTGTCGGCCGGGATGTCGTTCGGGGAGATTCCGATGCTGGTCGGAACGCCGTTCGGGAACGAGGTACTGGCGGAGACCGAGACGTGCGTCGCGGTGCTGACCCCCGAACGGTTCGATCGGCTCACCCCGCAAGCGCCCGTGCTGAAGCTCGCGCTGCTCGAACAGCTGGCCGCCGAAGCCTTCGCGCAGATCGACGCGGCCGTGCGGGCGATCGCGGCCCGCGGCGGCGACTACTGAAGCGGGCACGATGGTGCGGTGCGGATCGACAGCGATCGACGAGGAGGCTCAGTGGGCACGAACACCGATTCACGGGCAGGCACCGTCACCACCTACGGACACGGCACCGCCCGCGCCGTCCCCGATCTGATGCGGGTGACGATCTCCGTCGAATCGCGCGCGAGCAAGGTCGCGCTCGCCTACAGCCGGGCCGGTGAGCGCGTGGCCGCGGTCGCGCGATCGCTGCGCTCCGACGGGGTCGACGGCGCGGACATCGCCACCAGCGGACTGTCGGTACAGACCGAGACGGTGTGGACCGAGGGACAGGGCAACCGCATCACGGGATACCTCGCGAGCACATCGCTGACGGTCGCGTTGCGCGATATCGGCGAGCAGGCCGATCCCGGCCCGGGCACGATCATCGCCAACTGCGTCGAGGCGGGCGGTGACGACGTGCGCCTCGGCGGTCTGGCCCTCACCTTCGCCGACCTGGAATCCCTGCTCACCCGTGCCCGCGACGCCGCGTGGGACAACGCCCTCGCCAAGGGCGAGCAGTACGCCCGGCGGGCACGGCGCTCGCTCGGCGACGTCGTGCAGATCACCGAGGACACCGCCGCCGCGCCTCCGGTTCCGCGGGCACAGGCGATGTCCGCTCCGATGGAGGCCTACCGTGCCGTCGCCATCCCGGTCGAGCTGGGCGAGAGCGAGATCTCCGCGGACGTCCGCGTCACTTGGCAGCTGGACTGACGGCGGCTTGCCGGTTCACGACCCGTGACCGAGACCCCGCACCAGCAGGGTGACCGTGTCCGCTCCGGCGTGCCGATCCTTCGAGATCTCCTGGTACTCCGGCGATTCGGCCCAGGCGCGGAAGGACGGCTCGTCCGGGAAGGAGATCAGCACCACCTTCTCGCGATCGGTGACGCCCTCGATGGTCTGCGGGGACTCGTCCGCGGCCAGCAGCGTCCCGGAGTAGCGGACGAAGACGTCGAGGAAGCGCGCCTGGTAGCTATCGTAGGCGGCGCGGTCGGTGAACTTCAGTTGCGCGATTGCGTACACGGTCATGGCGGTGACTCTAATTGGGCGGTCCGGCGACCCGCCCCGGATCCGGCGGGTGCCGAGCGCGATTCACCGCTGCGCCGCGCCCGGCGTGCCTATATTGAGGTTGTCACCGCTCAGGAGGTCGCATGTCGTTCGTGCTCATCGACAAACCACGGCCCCATATCGCCCTGGTGACGCTCAATCGGCCCGAACGGATGAACGCGATGGCGTTCGACGTGATGATCCCGCTGCGCGAGGCGCTGGAGGGTGTGCGCGCCGACAACGACGTGCGGGTCGTCGTGCTTACCGGGGCGGGACACGGTTTCTGCTCGGGAGCCGACCTGACCGGCGCGGGAAAGGTGCCGAACGTCGACGGCCTGACCGTCACCAGTGTCGCGCGCCGGTCGATGGACCTGCTCAACGACGTGCTGATCACGCTGCGGCGGATGCACCAGCCGGTGATCGCGGCGGTCAACGGCGCGGCCATCGGCGGCGGGCTGTGCCTGGCCGTCGGCGCCGACATCCGGATCGCCGCCGAGGACGCGTACTTCCGCGCCGCGGGCATCAACAACGGCCTCACCTCCGCCGAACTGGGCCTCAGCTATCTGCTGCCCCGCGCGGTCGGCGCGTCGAGGGCGTTCGAGATCATGTTGTCCGGCCGCGACGTCGACGCGACCGAAGCCGAGCGAATCGGCCTGGTATCCCGCACGGTTCCGGCGGCGAAACTGCTGGACACCTGCTATGACCTCGCCGAGCGCATCATCGGCTTCAGCCGGGTGGGCACCGAGCTCACCAAGCGCATGTTGTGGAGCGGCATGGAGGCGGGCGGATTCGAATCGCACATGCAGCACGAGGGCACGGCCCAGTTGTACGTCCGCCTCACCACCGGCAATTTCGACGAAGCGATCCGCGCCCGTAAGGACCGCAGGCCCCCGGTCTACGAGGACTGACCGCTCAACGCTCCAGCAACGCGAGGCTTTCCACGTGGTGCGTCGCGGGGAAGGCGTCGAAGGCGCGCAGATCGGCGAGCCGGTAGCCCGCCGCCTGATACAGGCCCAGATCGCGGGCGAACGCGGCGGGATCGCAGCCTACGTGGATGATCCGCGTCGGCCCGCTGGCGGTGACCGCGCCGACCACCTCTTTGCCCGCCCCCGCGCGCGGCGGATCGAGCACGACGACGTCCGGGGCGGCCGCACCGACGTGCTCGAGCACCCAGCGCTCCACCCGCTGTGCCCGCAGTTCCACCCAGGGCAGGTCGCGCAACGCGGCGGCGCCGTCCGCGACGGCGGGCCGCGCGGATTCCACCGCGAGCACCACGCCGGTCCGCCCGGCCCGCTCGGCGAGCCGCGCGGCGAACACCCCGGCGCCGCTGTAGAGATCCCACGCCCGGCCGCCGGGGCCGAGTTCCGACCATTCCGCGATCAGGTCCGAATACCGTTGCGCCGCACCGTGATGCGCTTGCCAGAAGCCCGTCGCCGCGACCTCCCACCGGCGCCCGGCCACGTACTCGACCGCGCGCCCGCTGCCCTCGAACACCCACTCGTCGCGTGCCGCGTGCGCCGCTGCGCGTCGTGCGGATGCCGCGCGCCGGTCGTCGCTGCGAGCGGACTCCGCGGCGGGCCACTGTGCGCCGCGCCGATCCCGGCCGTGCGGCCGATCGCGGCGACCACCTCCGCCGCCCGCACGCCGATCCCGGCTCCCCGGCTCCGATCGCCGCCCACTCCCGCCGGGACCGCGCCGACCGGGCTCGTGGCCGACCGGTTCGGACTCGGCAGCGGGCGCCAGCTCGACGACGTGCCGTATCCCATCGCCGTCCACCGCGATCACCAGATCGGCGCCGGGCGTCCACCGCCGGTCCGCGATCCCGTCCAAAGCCCCCGCGACCGGTTGCGGGCACCGCAGATCCGTGATCACGTCGGTGCTGCGATAGCGGTGCACGCCCGCACGTCCGTGGGCGTCGACCGCGAGGCGCACGCGGGTGCGCCATCCGCCGATCGCGTCGCCGGGCCCGATCGGCTCCACCACCACTTCCCGCTCGATCCCGGCCAGCCGCCGCAATTGTTCGGCGACCACCGTGGCCTTCAGCGCGCGCTGGGCCACCGGCGTGGCGAAGGAGAAATCGCAGCAGCCCGCGCCACCGGGGCCGGACACCGGACAGGTGGCCCGCACCCGATCCGGGGACGCCTCGAGCACCTCGACCGCGTCGGCACGGCAGAACGAGCCGCCGCGATCCTCGGTGACCCGGACCCGCACCAGCTCGCTGGGCAGGCCGTGCCGGACGAACACCACACGTCCCTCGTGCCGTGCGACACAGAAGCCGCCGTGACCCGGCGGCCCGAGCCGCACTTCGAACGTGGCGGTCGGCCGATCGCTCATCCCGAACGCTCCATGGACGTCACATCCGATCCTCGTACCCGCGCCGCACCGCGCCCGGCGCGTTCACCACCCCGGGGGTCCGCGCCCGCGCGGACGAACTCAACTGCCACGGCACGCTGGTCACCATCACGCCCGGCACGAACAGCAGCCTGCCCTTCAACCGCAGCGCGCTCTGGTTGTGCAGCACCTGTTCCCACCAATGGCCTACCACGTACTCCGGGATGAACACGGTCACCACGTCACGCGGAGCGTCCTTGCGCACGCGCTTCACATAGTCCAGCACCGGCTTGGTGATCTCGCGATAGGGCGATTCGATCACCTTGAGCGGCACCGTGATGTCGCTGTTCTCCCACTCCCGCACCAGCGCCCTGGTGTCGGCCTCGTCGACGTTCACCGTCACCGCCTCCAGCGTGTCCGGGCGGCTGGCGCGGGCGTAGGCGAGGGCGCGGCGGGTCGGCAGATGCAGCCGGGAAACCAGCACGATGGAGTGCGAGCGGCTGGGCAGCACGCCGTCCCACTCGTGCTCGTCCAGCTCGCGCGCGACCGAATCGTAATGCCTGCGAATCATCTTCATCACGACGAAGATCGCGACCATGGTGAAGATGGCGATGTAGGCGCCCGCGAAGAACTTGGTGATCAGCACGATGACCAGCACCGCTCCGGTCGCGCTGAGACCGACCGCGTTGATCACCCGCGAGCGCTTCATCCGCGCGCGCTGCGCCGGGTCGGTCTCGGTGCGCAGCAAGCGGGTCCAGTGCCGCAGCATGCCGGTCTGGCTGAGCACGAACGAGACGAACACGCCGACGATGTACAGCTGGATCAGCTTGGTCACCTCGGCGCCGAACAGCACCACGAACGCGATGGCCGCGCCGGAGAGGAACAGGATGCCGTTGCTGAACGCCAGCCGATCGCCCCTGGTGTGCAGCTGGCGCGGCAGGTAGCGGTCCTGCGCCAGGATCGAGCCGAGCACGGGGAACCCGTTGAACGCGGTGTTGGCGGCCAGCACCAGGATCAGCGCGGTCACCGTCGTGATGAAGAAGAAGCCGAGCGGGAAACCCTCGAACACGGTCTCGGCGAGCTGCGCGATCAGCGTCTTCTGGTGGTAGTCCGACGGTGCGCCGGTCAGGTCCTCGACGTTGTGCGCGTACACCACCCCGATCTTCTGGGCGAGGATGATGATGCCCATCAGCAACACGATCGCGATCGTGCCCAGCATCAGCAAAGTGGTGGCGGCATTGCGCGACTTGGGTTTGCGGAACGCGGGCACACCGTTGCTGATCGCCTCCACACCGGTCAGCGCGGCACACCCGGAAGAGAACGAGCGCGCGATGAGGAAGGCGAACGCCAGCCCGTAGAGGTGCTCGTGCTCGGCGATCAATCCGAAACCGGCCGATTCGGCCCGCAACTCCTCGCCGAGCACGAAGATCCGGAACAGGCCCCAGCTCAGCATGAGGAACATGCCGATGATGAACGCGTAGGTCGGAATCGCGAACGCCGTGCCGGACTCCCGCACACCGCGCAGATTCATCGCGGTCAACAGAGCGATGGCGACGACGGCGAACAGCACTTTGTGTGTCGCGACGAACGGGATGGCCGAGCCGATGTTGGACGCGGCCGAGGAGATCGACACCGCGACGGTGAGCACGTAGTCGACCAGCAGCGCGCTGCCGACGGTCAGGCCCGCGTTCGGCCCCAGATTGGTGGTGGCCACCTCGTAGTCGCCGCCGCCGGACGGGTAGGCGTGCACGTTCTGCCGGTAGCTGGCCACCACGACAGCCATGACGAAGGCGACGGCCAATCCGACCCATGGGGCGTACAGGTAGGCCGTGACCCCGGCGGCCGAAAGAACGAGGAAGATCTCCTCGGGGGCGTAGGCGACCGATGACATGGCATCGGAAGCGAACACCGGGAGCGCGATTCGCTTCGGCAGCAGCGTGTGGCCGAGCGAGTCACTACGGAAAGGCCTGCCCAGCAGCACTCGCTTCGCTGCCGTCGTCAACTTGGACACTGGAGCGAGCATAGGCCCCCGCACAGTGGATCGCGCGCGTGGCTCGCAGGTTTGCTCGCCGGCTGGAGGGGGAACGTGGCCGGTGGAATCATTCGGCGGGTAGCGTTCGACCGAACAGCGAAGCAGACCGAACACCACGGTTCCAGGAACGAGGTTGCACGGTGTACGTAGTGATCATGGGGTGCGGGCGCGTGGGCTCGTCGCTGGCCCATGCCCTGGTCCGCGTAGGTCACGAAGTCACCGTGATCGACCGGGACTCCAGTGCCTTTCTACGCCTGGGATCCGACTTTCCCGGCGAGCAGGTGACCGGTGTCGGTTTCGATCGAGATGTGCTGATAAAGGCGGGGATCGAACGGGCGGACGCGTTCGCGGCGGTCTCCTCCGGCGACAACTCCAACATCATCTCCGCCCGGGTGGCGCGGGAGATGTTCGGGGTGGAGCGGGTCGTCGCCCGCATCTACGACGCCAAGCGCGCCGCGGTCTACGAGCGGCTCGGCATCCCGACCATCGCCACGGTCCCGTGGACCACCGACCGCTTCCTGCGCGCGCTCGTCGGCGACACCGGCACCACCACCTGGCGCGACCCCACCGGAACTGTCGCTGTGACCCAGCTGACGCTGCACGAAGAGTGGTACGGCCGCACCGTGCGCGATCTGGAGCAGACCGTCGCGGCACGGGTCGCGTTCATCATCCGGTTCGGCCAGGCAGTGCTCCCCGACAGCAAGACCATCATCCAGGCCGACGACATCGTCTATGTGGCCGCAGCATCCGGCGCCGTGGGCGAAACCGTCGCCCTGGCCGGGAAGCCCCCCGCGAGCGAGGACTGAACATGAAAGTGGCCATCGCCGGAGCAGGCGCCGTGGGCCGATCGATCGCCAGGGAACTCCTGCGCGGCGGGCATCGGGTCATGCTGCTCGAGCGTGAGCTCGAGCACATCGATGCGGCCGCGATCCCCGACGCGGTCTGGGTGCACGCCGACGCGTGCGAACTGGCCCTGCTGGAGCAGGCCGGTCTGGAGACCTACGAGGTGGTGATCGCGGCCACCGGCGACGACAAGGCGAACCTGGTGCACAGCCTGCTGGCCAAGACCGAGTTCGGGGTGCGCCGGGTGGTGGCCCGGGTCAACGATCCGCGCAACGAATGGCTCTTCGACGGTTCCTGGGGTGTCGACGTCGCGGTGTCCACACCCCGGCTGCTGGCCTCCCTGGTCGAGGAGGCGGTCTCCGTCGGAGATCTGGTGCGACTGATGACGCTGCGCCAGGGCCAGGCGAATCTGGTGGAGATGACGCTGCCCGCGGACACCGTGCTGGCCGGTAAACCGGTGCGCACGCTCACCCTGCCGCGCGACGCCGCACTGGTGACCATCCTGCGCGGCGGGCGCGTGATCGTGCCGCAGCCGGACGACGCGCTGGAAGGCGACGACGAGCTACTGTTCGTGACTTCGGTGGAGGCCGAGGAGGACCTCCGGCTGGAACTCGCCAACCACGGCATCAGACCGTAACTCCCCGTGACACGGCCGGACGCGCGTTCTCGGCGAAGCGCTGCCGGAAACCCTATGCGGCCAGCTTCAGCTCCGCGCGCAGCTTGTTCAGCGCGCGGTGCTGCATCACCCGCACCACACCCGGGCTGGTGCCGATGGCCTCGGCGGTCTCAGCGGCCGACCAGCCGAGCACGATGCGCATCACCAGCACCTCACGGTGCGCCGGGGCCAGCACTTTCATGAGTTCCCTTGTGGCGGCGCGGCGTTCGGAGGCCAGCGCCCACTCCTCGGGACCGGCGGCCGAGGACGCGGAGTCCGGGACGTCGGCCACCGGGTAGGCGGGGTGCTGCTGCGAGCGGCGGAACGCGTCGGCGACCTTGTTGGCCGCGATGCCGTAGACGAAGGCCAGGAACGACTTGCCCTGGTCGCGGTAGCGCGGGATGGCGTTGACGGTGGCCAGCAGGATCTCCTGGACCACGTCGTCGGCGGTGACCTGCAGATGGGCCGTGTTGCCCAGGCGCGCGCCGCAGTAACGCCGCACCAGCGGATGAACGATCCGGATGATCTCCGAGACCGCCCGGCGATCGCCTCCGGCCGCCGGACCGATCAGCTTGTCCAGCTCGGCCGAGATCCGCCGGCTCTCCGAGAGCGCGGGGTTGTGGTTGACGGGCAGCGCCGCGGTGTTGTGCTCGGTAGCCACGTCCGAGTCCTTTCTTGCCGATCAATGCGTGTTTTCGGTACGCATAGATCGTCTGATGAACTCGGAGGACCAACCAGGCACCCCAGGGTGGGGAAGCACCCACCTCGGCGGTGGCGATCTCCCCACCCCTGTGGTTTTCGCCCGATAGCGGCGGAAGGTTAACGGCTCAGGCCGGTTCGGGCGCGCACCGACTTGGCGGGCAGGTGACCGGCCCGGCGCACAGCCCAGATCGTGACGGCCAGCGCCACCGCGGTCAGCGGCCAGCCCATCGCGATGCGGGCGAAGGCGAGCCAGCCGGTGCGGTCGGTGTCGTAGAGCTGCGACTGCACCAGGTAGCGCGCCCCGAACACGAGGATCCAGGTGGTGGTGGCGAGGTCGTAGAGGCGCACCGAGCGCGGGTCGGACCGCCAGTCGGAGCCGTGGCCGTTCAGCACGCCCCAGATCACGCCGACCAGCGGCCTGCGGATCAGGATGGACGCGAGGAACACCGCGGCGTAGACGAGGCTGGTGTAGATGCCGAAGAGGAAGAACCCTTTGGCCTCGCCCATCCGGTAGGCGATGAAGGCGCAGATGCCGACGCCGAAGAAGCCCGAGATGGCGGGCTGGATGGGATCGCGCCGCACAAGGCGCCACAGGAGGATGGCGGCCGCCACCCCCAGGGCCGACCAGATCGCGGCGGCCAGCCCGGCGACACTGTTCACGGGAACGAACACGACAACAGGAAGCGTCGAGTAGATCAGGCCGCTGAAGCCGCCCAGTTGTTCGAGGAGGGTCTGCTCGGCACGTTCCTCGTCACGGTCGGGCGAGGGGAGCCCGGTGCGGTCGTCCGATCCTGCGTTGTCGTTGCTCAAAGGCATACGTCAGCTGTTCCCGCGCAATTCGTAGTAGGGGTTGAAGATCACTTTGCGGCCGTCGCGGTCGCCGACCCGGCCACGGACGAGGATGCGCCTGCCCGGCTCGATGCCGGGAATGCGCCTGCGCCCGATCCAGACCAGCGTGATCGCGTCGGTGCCGTCGAAGAACTCGGCCTGGACGCTGGCGCCCGCCGACTTGGGACACGCTTCGACGCTACGGAGCCTACCGAGCATGGTCGCCTCGTCACCGCGCCGACACTCCGACGCGCGGCACGCGCCCGATGCTTCGGACGTCTCGGCCAGCTCTTCGGCATCCAGCTGATCGATGTCTTCGGTCAGCCTGCGGCCCAGACGTCGAAAATACCCTGAGGCTGCGGATGACATTGTGCACGCTCTCCTGCATAGAGCAGATGGCATGGGTCGCACACCATCGTGAGGGATCCGATCCGCACGGCCTGCGGCGGCCGTACAACGCCACTGTAGATGGGCCGGGCCACCCCCGCTACGCTCGGACCGATGTTCGACTCCCCACACCCCGCTCGTGTCGTGGCACTGCCCGGCACCGGGTCCGACGCCGATTTCGCCAGGCGCGCCTTCGGTCCCGCGAGCGCCGCACGCGGCCTGGATTTCGTCGCGGTGGAACCCGACCCGCGCCGGGTGGTTGCGAGCTGCCGCGCAGCGCTGGATGCGGCGGCGGATTCGGGCCCGGTGCTGGTGGCGGGCATTTCCCTGGGCGCGGCGATCGCACTGGAGTGGGCCGCCGAGCATCCCCGACGCGTCGTGGGGGTCGTGGCGGCACTGCCCGCCTGGACCGGGCCCGACACCGCGGCCTGCCCCGCCACGCTGAGCGCGGCGGCCACCGCGGCGCAGCTGCGCGTGGACGGTCTGGACACGGTGATCGACCGGATGCGGGCGAGCAGCCCGCGGTGGCTGGCTGACGCGCTGACCCAGTCCTGGCGGGCACAGTGGCCGGAACTGCCGCGGGCGCTCGAGGAGGCCGCGGACTACAAGTGGCCCGATGCCGAGCTGCTGTCGGCATTCGAGCTGCCGCTCGCGGTGGTCACCGCGGTCGACGACCCGGTGCACCCGCGCGCGGTCGCCGAGGAATGGGCGGCGCTGGCCCCGCGCGCGCACCTGTACCGGATCACGCTGGACGAACTCGGCGCCGACCCCGCGATCCTGGGACACACGGGTATCGGCGCCTTCGCGTGAGATCTTCCGCTCAGTTCAGGCCGAGTTGCTGCATGGCCGACCCGTCCGCGCCCCGGCGCGGGCCCTGCGGCATGCGCGGCACCACCGGTTGCGCACCGGTCTGCGCCGCCACCTGCGCGGCCATCGCCTGCTGCTGAGCCTCCACCTGCTGCTGATGGGCCGCGGCGAGTTGCTCGGCCAGCTCCTGCGGCAGCACCACCGGAAGCGGGTCCCGCACCGGCAGCGGGTCCTCGCCGCGCCGCACCACGGTCTCGCTCAGGATCGCCCGCGCCGCCTTGACCAGGGGGCTGCCGTCGTTCGCCGCGCCCGAGGGGCCCGCCGCGACCAGCCGCACCATCCAGCGATAGCCGTCCACGCCGATGAAACGCAGGTCCGCGCCTTCGGTCAGGGCCAGCAGTTCTCGGCCCCACGGCCCGTTCTCGACCGACACCCGGGCGCCGTCCTTGCGCAGCGAGTCGGCGAGATCCGCGGCGACCAGCCGCCACTGGCCGGAGGTCTTGGGCGCGGCGTAGGCCGCGACGGTGATCCGGCCGTGCTCCGTGGCCAGGTGCACCGCCTGCGGCTGGCCTTCCGGGGTCATCTCGACCTGCAGCTGACCGCCCGGCGGGACCGGCAACAACACCGACCCGAGATCCAGCCGCTGCTCGGACACCGAATCCAGCAGCTCGGCGACCTCGTCGTAGTCGTAGGGGCCGGGCCGTCCGTTGGGCCGGTCGACGTCCAGATCCACGCCCTCGTACGAGCGCTCGTCGGTGGGGGCGTCGTCGTAGAAATCGTCGTCGTACTCGCCCTCGTAGGCGGACTCGTAGTCGGCGTAGTCGCCCGCCTCGTCGTACCGGTCGTCCGCGGCCCGGCTCGAGTTCTTTCTCTTTCCGAACATTCCCGTCATGCCTCCTCGCCGGTAGCCCGGCCCACCCCGTTCGTCTGTGCGGTCAAACTCGCGTGACCGCCGCTGGAGCCATAGCCACCCGCTCCCCTGGTGGTCTCGTCGAGCGAGTCGACCTGCACGAAATCCACCAGCTCCACCCGCTGTACCAGCAGTTGCGCGATCCGATCACCGCGCCGCAACTCGATCGGCGTGCGCGGATCGTGGTTGATCAGGCACACCTTGATCTCGCCCCGGTACCCCGCGTCGACCGTGCCGGGGGTGTTCACCACCGACAGCCCGGCCTTGGCCGCCAGACCCGAGCGCGGATGGATCAGGCCGACGGTGCCGACCGGTAGCGCGACGGCGACGCCGGTGCCGACCAGCACCCGCTCCCCCGGCTCCAGGATGACGTCTTGCGTGGTGCACAGATCCACGCCCGCGTCACCCGCATGGGCGCGCGTGGGCAGAGGGATGCCGGGGTCGAGCCGCAGCAAGGGTATGGGTGAAAGTGCGCTCACGTTGGACGAGCCTACGCGTAGGCTGTTTGCCCTCGTGACTTAGTGTTGACTCGTGTCGGACCAGCCCAACCCCATGACCGCGGACGAGAAAGCGCAGCCTGCGCACCGATACCGGGAGCGCCTGTGGGTGCCGCTGTGGTGGTGGCCGGTGGCGTTCGCCGTCACCGGACTGCTCGCGGCGGAGATCCATATGGGCGCGCCGGGACTGCGTGCCTGGCTGCCCTATGTGCTGCTGTTCCCCGTGCCGGTCTGGGTGCTGCTGTGGCTGAGCCGCCACCGCGTCGAAGTGGCGCCGGACGCGAACGGCACACCGGAGTTGCGCGCCGATCGCGCGCATCTGCCGGTGAATTTCGTTGCTCGCGCGGCCGCCGTCGCCCCCACCGCGAAAAGCGCGGCGCTGGGTCGCCAGCTCGACCCCGCCGCCTATGTCCAGCATCGCCCCTGGATCGGGCCGATGGTCTTGCTCGTGCTCGACGACCCGGACGATCCGACGCCGTACTGGCTGGTCAGTACGCGGCGGCCCGAACGGGTCCTCGCCGCGCTCGGTCTACCGAGCGCGGGCTGACACTGTTGTTCGATCTCGTCGAGATCAGGCGGCGCAATCCATGCAGATCATCTGACCGCCCTTGTCACTGGCCAGCCTGCTCCGGTGATGGACCAGGAAACAGCTGGAACAGGTGAACTCGTCGGCCTGCTTCGGGATCACCCGAACCGTCAGCACTTCCTCGGACAGGTCGGCGCCGGGAAGCTCGAACGACTCCGCGGTATCGGATTCGTCGATATCCACGACGGCGGACTGTGCCTCGTTACGACGAGCCTTCAGCTCCTCCAGCGAATCCTCCGACACATCGTCGGATTCGGTGCGCCTCGGTGCGTCATAGTCGGTTGCCATGTCGTCTTCCCCTCGTCCTAACTCCGTATATCCCGGACCGGTCCGCTCACACCCGATTCCTGCCGGAATCGCCGCGACCGGTACCGCCCCGCCGGTGGTGCACGTCACACGTACACCGGTCGCCTATCAGGGCGGATCATGCCGATCCACTCCTGATAGCGCTGGGTAAACGCAGGACATGCCCTTCTTGTTCCCGCGACCGACCACTGATTTCCGCACCGGTGATTCGATCTGGGCCGCCAGACAATAGCGGACCCCGGAGCAAAAGTCGCAATCAAAACACAGCCGAGTCGAAAATGAGGGGCAATCGACACCGTCCGTGGAACGCACCGAGACCTTGCGACGCGACCGCCCCACATTTTCGTAGAGTGTGCTGGTGGTTTCACTGATCACCGAAGGCACCGCGACGGATTCGCAAGGGCAACCGTACGTGCGCCGCCGCCCCCAGCCCTGGCTCATCATGCTCGGCGTTCTCGCCCTGATCTGCGGGATCGTCTGGGTCAAAGCCCTCACGACGCACGACACCGACCACACCGCGATGGCGTGCAACTCACCGAGTCCGGCCTCGGATCCCGGTGCGCCGCAACCGACTCCGCTCGGCCAGCGGGTCGGCGCAGGCCGGCTGCAGGACGTGGAACCCGCACCGCTGGCGGCGAGCAAGGTGCGCGTGCTGAACGCGAACAACCAGCGCGGCCAGGCCGCGCACGTCGCCGCCCAGCTCGGCGACCTCGGATTCGCGAGCGCTCCCGGAACGCAATACGGCAACGATTCGGTATACGTCAACGGCGACCTGGAATGCACCGGGCAGGTCCGCTTCGGCGTCAACGGCCGTCCGGCCGCGGCCGCCGTACAGCTGGTCGCGCCGTGCGCCGAGCTGATCGAGGATCAACGCGGCGACGACACCGTCGATCTCGTGCTCGGCTCGCTGTTCCGGGACATCCACCCCAGCAACGACGCCGAGGAAGTGCTGCGTTCGCTCAAGAACCCGGCGCCGGGCAACTCCACCTCCATCGACATCAAGCTGCTCGACGCCGCACGGCAGGCCCGCTGCTGATCAGCGGTCCGGAATCGGCTCGGTAGCGCCGACCCGGGCCAGCAGCTCCCCCAGCTCGTCGGCGATGCCGGGCGCGGCGGCCACCACCAGGTCGCCGTCGGTGCCCGGCGCCGTCGCGGGCGGCAGCGTAAGGCGCGCACCCGCCTCGGCGGCGATCAGCGCGCCCGCGCCCCAGTCCCAGGCGTTCAAGCCGTGCTCGAAGTAGGCGTCCACACGGCCTGCTGCGACATGACACAGATCCAGTGCCGCCGCACCGAAACGGCGGATGTCGCGCACGTGCGGCAGCACCTGCGCGATCAATTCCGCCTGCCTGCTCCTGCGGTGCCTTCCGTAGGCGAATCCGGTGGAGACCAGCGACATCGCCACCGACTCGACGGGCGTGCAACTCAAGTGCTCCACCGCGCCGTCGGCGTCGACACGCAGCGCGCCGAGTCCGAGCGCGGCGCTGTAGGTGGCTGCCCGCGCGACGTCCACCACGGCGCCCGCGACCGGACGGCCGCCGCGCAGCGCGGCCACCGATACGGCGTAGCCGGGAATGCCGTAGAGGAAGTTGACGGTGCCGTCGATCGGATCAACCACCCAGTGGACGGTGTCCGCGCTCGCGTCATCGATGCTGCCGCCGCCCTCCTCGCCGAGGATCGGGTCGCCGGGGCGTTGTTCGGCGAGCAGTCTTCGGATCAGCTCTTCGGTCTCGGTGTCCACGATGGTGACCGGGTCGGTCTCGTGGCTCTTGGACCGCACGGCGCCTTCGGCGTGCACGCCCGCGGGCCCGAACACCTCGGGACGACGGGCACGGACATGGGCGGCGGCCGTCTCGGCGAGGTCGACCGCGACACGGCGCAGGTCGGCTTCGTCGCCACGCGCGACGATCGAGACGAACGAGTCGGGGGTGTAGTCGGACACTGACGATGAGGTTTCCGGCACGCCCACCATCGCATCACACATCCTCGCCGAACGCCCAGCCTCGTGGTCCCATTACTCTTGTCGTGCACGACACAGCGCCGTCGTCGGGCATCCCATTCGCACGCCCGCCATGGGCGTCCCGGGCCCCGTGCAGCGCTGTCATCACACCGGCCAGCACAGGGAGACGAGGGGTTAGTCATGTCCGCTCGGGGGCACGCATTCGGCATCGACATCGGCGGCAGCGGCGTCAAAGGCGCCACGGTCGATCTGGCCACCGGCGAGTTGGTCCACGAGCGGATCAAGATCGCGACGCCACACCCGGCGACACCGTTCGCCGTGGCGGAGGCGGTCGCCGAACTGGTCGACAAGGCCAAGTGGACCGGGCCGGTCGGCCTCACCCTGCCCTCGGTGGTGATCGGCGGCGTGGCGCGCACCGCGGCGAACATCGACAAGTCCTGGATCGGCACCGACGCGCGGGCGCTGTTCTCCGCCGCGCTCGGCGGCCGTCCGGTCACCGTGCTCAACGACGCGGACGCCGCGGGCATGGCCGAGGACCACTTCGGCGCGGCGCGCAATTTCGCGGGCTTGGTCATGCTGCTGACCTTCGGCACCGGCATCGGCTCGGCGTTGCTCTACCACGGCACACTGGTGCCCAACACCGAACTGGGTCACCTGGAGATCCAGGGGATGGAGAGCGAGCACCGCGCGGCGGCCTCGATCAAGGAACGCGACGGCCTGAGCTACGAGCAGTGGGCAGCGCAGGTCAGCCTGGTGCTGACGGGGCTGGAGAACCTGTTCTTCCCGGTCGTCTTCGTCGCGGGCGGGGGCATCAGCAGGGAGGCCGAGCAGTGGATTCCCCTGCTCACCAACCGGACTCCGGTCATCCCGGCCCGCCTGCGCAACACCGCGGGCATCGTCGGCGCCGCCATGGCGATCGCGGGGGGCGTCGCACCGTGAGGCGCGCGGGAACCGCGAGGATGCCGTTCCCGGCATCGTGCCGTAGGTACCCTGGTTAGATCGTTACAATGGAACGTGCCCGGCTGAGCCGGAGAAACCCCGACCGGCCCTCCGCCGGTGCAACCCGACAGATCGCTCCGCCGGAAACCCACTCTGGCGTGACGCCGCACGAGACCGTCACGAAAGGGCGTACGTGGTAGCCACGAATACCCGTCAGACCGCCGAATCGGCCGATGCCGACTCCGCAGATGTAACCGCAGCACGGCCGGTCCGTAAGGCTGCCGCGAAGAAGGCTCCGGCGAAGAAGGCCGCCGCCAAGAAGGCGCCTGCCAAGAAGGCGGCCAAGGCTCCCGCGAAGAAGGCCACCACCAAGAAGGCGGGCCCCGACGGCGAGCCCGGCGCCGACGAGGCGATCGAGGACGAGTCGCTCGATCTCGACGATCTCGGCGATCTGGAAGTCTCCGAGGAGGACCTCGCCGACGGCGACGAACTGGTCGACGTCGCCGAGGACACCGAAACCGAGGAAGCCGAGAGCGAGGCCGACGAGCCGACGGCGGCCGACAAGGCCTCCGGCGATTTCGTCTGGGACGAAGAGGAGTCCGAGGCGCTGCGCCAGGCCCGCAAGGACGCCGAGCTCACCGCCTCGGCCGACTCGGTCCGCGCCTACCTCAAGCAGATCGGTAAGGTCGCGCTGCTCAACGCCGAGGAGGAGGTCGAACTCGCCAAGCGGATCGAGGCGGGCCTCTACGCCGCGGAGAAGGTGCGCGAATTCGCCGAGCAGGGCGAGAAGCTGCCGGTCGCCATGCGCCGCGACTTCAACTGGATCGTCCGCGACGGCAACCGGGCCAAGAACCACCTGCTCGAGGCCAACCTGCGCCTGGTCGTCTCGCTGGCCAAGCGCTACACCGGCCGCGGCATGGCGTTCCTGGACCTGATCCAGGAGGGCAACCTCGGTCTGATCCGCGCGGTGGAGAAGTTCGACTACACCAAGGGCTACAAGTTCTCCACGTACGCCACCTGGTGGATCCGGCAGGCCATCACCCGCGCCATGGCCGACCAGGCCCGCACCATCCGCATCCCGGTGCACATGGTGGAGGTCATCAACAAGCTCGGCCGCATCCAGCGCGAGCTGCTCCAGGATCTCGGCCGCGAGCCGACGCCGGAGGAGCTGGCCAAGGAAATGGACATCACGCCGGAGAAGGTGCTGGAGATCCAGCAGTACGCGCGTGAGCCCATCTCGCTGGACCAGACCATCGGCGACGAGGGCGACAGCCAGCTCGGCGATTTCATCGAGGACTCCGAGGCCGTGGTCGCGGTGGACGCGGTGAGCTTCACGCTGCTGCAGGATCAGCTGCAGTCGGTGCTGGAGACGCTGTCGGAGCGGGAAGCGGGCGTGGTCCGGCTGCGCTTCGGCCTCACCGACGGCCAGCCGCGCACCCTCGACGAGATCGGCCAGGTCTACGGGGTCACCCGCGAACGCATCCGCCAGATCGAGTCCAAGACCATGAGCAAGCTGCGCCATCCCAGCCGCTCGCAGGTCCTGCGCGACTACCTCGACTAGGTCGCATCGCCTCGACGCCCGCATTCGTCGTCCGCTCGATTCCTCCAGCGGCCGGTGAATGCGGGTGTCGCGCTTTTCCGCGCCAGGCCGCAGACGCGGCGGAGGAAACAGCGCCACGACGGGGGCACTTCGCCGCGCGCAGCTCGCGCCCGGCAGACTTGCGGGGTGGTTGCCTCGACCTCGACTTCGAGCTGGCTGCGGTCACCGTGGACGCAGACCGTCGACCTGCGCGCCGAGTGGCGCGACCTGCAAGCCTGGCTGCGCCGTCCCGGGCTGCCGCGGCGGCTCCTGCCCGCGATCCGCGCGCACCTGGGAGCCGCCCCCGCCAGCACCGCCTACGCGTTCACGCTGTTCGTCACCTGGTGGACGCTGCGCGGGGTCGGTGACTCGGTGGAGCGCAGATTGATCTTCTCGGCGTCGACCAACCTCTACAACATGCGGCACAACCCGGTTCAGGTGCTGGTCGCCTCGGCGTTCTGGACCGACGGCGGCTTTCCCTGGACGACCATCGCCGGTTTCCTGATCGTCATGGCATATGCCGAGCGCTGGCTTGGCACCGCGCGCTGGATCCTGCTGTTCGCGACCGGGCACATCGGGGCGACGCTGCTGACCGTCACCGGCATCTCACACGCCATCGACCGTGGCCTCATCCCGCTGCGGGTGGCCGTCGCCGCGGATGTCGGTACCAGCTACGGCTTTTCGGCCGTGCTGGCGGCGCTGGCATTCCGGTTCCGCGGCAGGGTGCGGCTGGTGTGGGCCGGTGCGCTGCTCCTGACGCTCGGCGTGGCGCTGTGGATCGAGCCGACATTCACCGACTACGGCCATCTCTGCGCCGCCGTGATCGGGCTGGCGGTCGGGGCGATCGCGAGCCTGTTCTGGCATCGGCTGGAACGGACCGCGGGCCGCAGAGCCCGCACGACCCAGGACTGATCAGTAGACCTGGGGCTCGCGGCGGCCGCGGTCGGGCAGCAAACCGACCATCGGCTCCACCACTCGCGCCGCGATCGGGCCCAGCACCGCCATCAGCAGGACGTAGGTCGAGGCGAGCGCCGTGAGCTGACCGTCCATCGCGCCCGCGCTCACGGCCAATCCCGCGATGACGATGGAGAACTCGCCCCGCGCGACGAGCGCCGCGCCCGCTCTGGCCCGGCCCATCCGCCGGATGCCCTCGCGTGCGGCGGCCCACCACCCGGTCGCCACCTTCGTAACGACCGTGACCACCGCCAGCGCGATCGCCCAGCCCAGCACCGGCGGGATCGCTCGCAGGTCGGTGTTCAACCCGAAGGCCACGAAGAAGATGGCCGCGAACAGGTCGCGCAGCGGTTCGAGCATCTTCGCCGCCGCGTGCGCGGTCGAGCCGGAGATCGCGATGCCGAGCAGGAACGCTCCGACCGCCGCCGACACGCTCAGCGCCGAGGAGACGCCCGCGACCAGCAACGCCGCGCCGAGCAGCGTGAGCAGGAAGACCTCACGGTCAGCGCTGTCCACGACCGCCGAGACATACCGCCCGTAACGCAGCGCCACCACGAGCACCAGCGTGATGGTGATCAGCGCTACCGCCAGGGCGCGCAGCCCGCTGAGCCAGCTGAGCCCCGCCAGCACCGTGGTGAGAATCGGCAGGTAGACCGCCATCGCCAGGTCCTCGAATACCAGGATGGACAGGATCACCGGCGTCTCCCGGTTGCCCAGGCGTCCGAGGTCGTCGAGGACCTTCGCCACGATGCCCGAGGAGGAGATGTAGGTGACGCCTGCCATCGTGATCGCGCCGTCGACACCCCAGCCCAGCATCAGCGCGACCACCGCCCCCGGTGACGCGTTGACCACGATGTCCACCACACCGGCCGCCCAGGAACGACGCAGGCCGGTCACCAGCTCCGCCGCCGTGTACTCCAAGCCGAGCAGCAAGAGC
This sequence comes from Nocardia sp. NPDC051929, assembly GCF_044548645.1. Classification (NCBI taxonomy): domain Bacteria; kingdom Bacillati; phylum Actinomycetota; class Actinomycetes; order Mycobacteriales; family Nocardiaceae; genus Nocardia; species Nocardia sp. NPDC051929. Next base: position 285,700 of record NZ_JBIUCG010000003.1, read on the forward strand.
AGCAGCACCACCCCGATCTCGCCCGCGATATGGCCGAAGTCGTGGGCGGCCCGGAGTTCGATGAGACCACCTTGGCCGAAGGCGACACCGCCGAGCAGGTACAGCGGAATGGGCGACATACCGACACGGCCTGCGACACGCCCCAGCATGCCGAGAACGAAGAGAACCGCTCCGAGCTCGATCAGGGCGAGCGCGGTGTCCGTCACGGCTCAGCCGTGCGTCAATATCTTCGCGGCGGCATCCAAGCCCTCCGGAGTGCCGACGACCACGAGCAGGTCGCTCGCGGTGAAGGTGAAATCGGGTCCGGGCGAGGGATGCAACTGCCCGGCCCGCATGACCGCCACGATGGAGGCCTTCGTGCGGGTACGCATCTCGGTCTCACCGAGGGTGCGGCCGTCGTAGGGGGAATCGTCCCCGATCGGGAGCTGGCGCGTGGTGATCCCGGGCAGGTCGCGGTGGTCGTCGTTGAGCTTGGCGACCAGCTGCGGCGCACCGAGCAAGTTGGCCAGGACCGCGGCCTCATCGGTGGTCAGCGGGATCTGCGCGGCACAGGCGTCGGGATCGTCGAGTTTGGAGACGATCAGGTCGATATCACCATCGCGGTGGGCGACCACGCCGATTCGGCGACCGGATCGCACTTCGAAGTCCTTCCGGACACCGATCCCGGGTAGTGCGGTGACGTCGACGTTCACGCCCTCCAGATTAGCCGGATCACCGCGTCCACGAACGGATCGGTCATCACTTCGGCCGATGGCGCGTCGCGGTCGCTGTGCTGTGATGGAGGCGTGTGGCGGTGGGCGGATGTGCCGGAGCGGACACGGGATGCGCTGGGCGCCGTGATCGCGTTCGCCGGCGGCGCGGCGCTGTACCTCGCAGGCTTGTCCACCATGACCGAGCGGGGCGAGCAGGCGTCGTTGTGGGTGCGGTGCGGTGTGCTGGCCCTACTGTGCCTGGCGACCTTCTGCCGGCGCCGGATGCCGGTCGCGGCCATGCTTGCCGGGCTCTTGCCGCTGGCCGTGGACATCTGGCTGGGCGCCACGGTGCCGGTGTGGATCGTCTACGCCGACTTGATCTACGCGGCCGTGCTGTACGCCGGGCGCCGGGCGTCGCGGATCACGGCGCTGTCCTGGTCGACGCTCTCCGTCGTCGTGGTGGTGCTGACCCTCGCCTTGACCGGCGACCTGCGCGCGGTCGCGCTGGCGCTGGTGGCGGTGTTCAGTTTCGTCGCGACGCCGATCTGGTGGGCGAACTCGGTGCGCACGCACAAGGAGGTCGCGCACGCCGAGCGCACCCGCGCCGAGGCGCTCACCTTGGTCGCCGAACTCGACCGGCGCGCGGCCATCGCCGACGAGCGCACCACGATGGCGCGCGATCTGCACGACGTGATCGCCGGGCACCTGTCGGCCATCGCACTGCACTCGGAGGCGGCGCTCGGCGTGCTGGCCCGCCGCGACGCCGACCCGGCGGTGGCCGGCATCATGCGCTCCATCCGCGCCAACAGCGTCAGCGCACTGGAGGAGATGCGCACCATGATCGGATTGCTGCACAGCGACGACGGCGCGGCGGAAGTAGCCGCGCCGCGCACCCTCGCGCAGTTGCCGATCCTGGTGGACGCCGCACGCGCGGCGGGGATCTCGGTACGGGTGCGCGAATCACTGGACGGCGCCGCGCTGCCCAGCGCTGTCGACCAGGCCGCTTATCGCATCGTCCAGGAGGCTTTGACCAACGCCATGAAACACGCCCCGGGACAGGAGGTCTCCATCGACGTGCGCGCAGAGCGGGAGAGACTGACCATATCCGTCCGCAACAGGACAACGCCCGCGCGGCCCCACCGGGCCGTGGACCGAGCGGGGCGTCGCGGTCTGGTGAACATGCGCGAACGGGCCGCGGCACTCGGCGGAAGCTTGCGCGCCGGAACGGATTCCGGCCACTGGGAAGTTCTGGCCACCCTGCCGCTCGGCTGCGTGGGCGCCGCATGACGATTCGGGTGGTGATCGCCGACGACCACGCCGCGATCCGCGCCGGCCTGCGGATGATCCTGGACGTCGAGGACGATATCGAGGTGGTCGGCGAGGCCGCCGACGGCGATGTCGCGGTGGCACAGGCCAAAGCGCTGCGGCCGCAGGTGGTGCTGATGGACGTGCGCATGCCGGGGGTGGACGGGATCACCGCGACCGAGCGGATCACCGCGGACGATTTGGCGAAGGTGCTGATCCTCACCACGTTCGACCTGGACGAGTACGTCTTTCGCACGCTGCGCGCGGGCGCCTCCGGGTTCGTGCTGAAATCCACGTCGGGCCGGGCGCTGGTCGAGGCGGTGCGCGCGGTCGCGGCCGGGGACGGCGTGCTGGCTCCGGAGGTGACGCGAGCGGTGATCTCTGCGTTCGCCGCGTCGAATCAGATTGCCGCGCAACCGGCTCCCGCCGGATTCGGCGAGCTCACCGAGCGGGAACGCGAAGTGCTCGATTGCCTCGGCGACGGCCTGTCCAACGCGCAGATCGCGGGTCGGCTGTTCATCGGCGAGACGACCGTCAAAACACATGTGTCCCGGGTGCTGACGAAACTCGGTGTGCGGTCGCGGGTTCAGGCCGCCATCGTGGCGCGTGAGATCCGCGACCGGTAGTCACGCCGGGAGCGGGGCGAATGTCCCGTCCGCTGCGGGCAGGTACTCTACGACCCCCGTGACCGCGCCCACCGGCAGGGGGCCGTACAGGTGCGGGAAGAGTATCGACTCCGGATCGGTCGGGACGCCCGGCTCCCACTTGATCGGCGACCCGACGCGGCGGGAGTCGATCCGCAGCAACACCAGATCACGCCGCCCCGCGAACAAGCGATTCGCGGGCAGGTGCACCTGTTGCGGCGACGAGAGATGGATGAACCCTGCCTCGGCGAGGGAGGGCGCTCGGTACTCCCCCGTTTGCCGCGCGGATAACCATTCATCCAAAGTGCATAGGTGAACAAGCGTGTGAGTGTCATAGGTCACGGGTAATCTCCCGGTAGACAACTGGATCGGCCGATCGAGAGTGTGACGCAGTGCACATCTACGACAGGACCAGCGGCGTTCGCCCGTAGCGAAATCCCTGGTCGTGTTATCGAAAACACACTGCTTCATCCGCGGGAACAAAGTCCCCCGTCCCGAACGTCTGACAGAGTAGTCATACCCCTGCTGGGAAGTAGCGGTAGCGAGCTCGTGGTGAGTGACCACGGGCCCCACACCAGGTGAACGGTCGTCGGGACCGGGAGCCAGGACGGAGGAGTCATGCCAGGAACCCTGACAAGCACCCCACTGACCGCGGTCGATCGTTGCGACCGCTGCGGGGCGGCGGCCCGTGTGCGCGCCGTACTGCCCGCAGGTGGAGAGTTGCTCTTCTGCCAGCACCACGCGAACGAACACATGGATCGGCTGCGTGAGCTGGACGCCGTGATCGACACGGAGTCCGCTCCCGCGCTCTGACCTGCTCCTCGCGTCCTGACACAACAGCATCGAACAACAGAACACCGTTTCCACCGGCAGCGGGCGACCCACAGGTCGCCCGCTGTCGGTGTGTCCGGCGGCGCTCAGTCCGCGCCGAGGATGCCGTCCAGCAGCCTGGCCAGGCCGTATTCGAACGCGCCGTCCGGGTCGGCCGGCGCCTGGTACAGCTCACCCACCGCCGCCCCCACACGTGCGGCGAGCGGGAACCGGCTCGGCGGCATGACCTCGCTCAGCAGCGGACCGTGCACTTCCCACCACTGCGCGTCGCTCATTCGCGCGGTCTCGCGGGCTGCGGCCACCGCCATGCGCGCGTTTCCGGTGGCGAACTCCGACAGCACGGCGATCGCCCGGTCCATCGCCACGTCCGGCAGGCCGAGCCCGTCGATCGCGGCGAGCTGGCGCTCGTAGCGACGCATCCGTCCCGGCCCGAGCACGAGCCGCCACGGCGACACCTCGAGCAGCCAGGGGTGCGCGAGGAGTTCCGCGCGCACCTGGCGGGCCACCGCGGCGAGGCGCTCACGCGGCGGCAGATCGGCGGGAACCGGCGCGTCTTCCTCGGCCACCGCGTCGACCATGAGCACCGTCAGTGCGTCTTTGCTCGGTACGTACGTGTAGAGGCTCATCGGCCGCAGCCCCAGTTCGGCGGCGACCGTGCGGATGGAGACCTTGTCATAGCCCTGCCGGTCGGCGAGCGCGACCGCCGCGGCGACCACCGCGTCCACGCTGACCGCCTGCTTCGGACCGCGCCCCGCCGGACGCGACGGTAGTTCGTGCCGCCACAGCAAGCTCATCAGCCGCCTGGCCTCGTCGGATGTGACGTCTTCGCTCACTGGCTCCTCGGAACCGATCCGGTACGGTGTCCGTTGTCCGGTTACTCCGTACACCATACGTTGATTCAAGGGGTGCGCTCTGCCCAGCACACACGCCACTTATCTACCGGATCGGCACATGTTCGCGCTCTGGACCTGGCTCGGACACGCCACCGGTCCGGCCCCGACCGGTCCAGGTGACCGCGAGACCCTCGCGCTGGCCGTCCCGATCGGCGTGGACGGAGCCCTCGAGGTCATCGACGTCGATGCCGCCTTGGTGGATCCCGAGACGTTCGCGGACTCGAGCCTGGACCACCCGGGTGAGTCGTTCCTGGTCTGGCAACAGGTGGTGCGTTCCGCGCTCGCCGACCCCGCCGGTGAGCCGCCCGGCCCGGACGCCGATGCCCTGCCCATCGCCGCGCACGCCGTGCCGGACGCGTCCCGCACGGCAATCGTCTCCGCGCGACGAGCATTGGCCGTCCTGCGCGACACCGAGGCGGTCACGGCGGATCTGCGGGCCACCCTGAAAGCCCGGCTGCGCCCCTACCAGGCCCGCGGGGTCGGCTGGCTGCGCGAAACGGTGGCCGCGCACGGCGGCGCGGTGCTCGCCGACGAGATGGGGCTGGGCAAGACCGTGCAGACCATCGGCTTCCTGCTCGACCGGGCCGAGGCCGGTCCGCAGTTGGTGGTGTGCCCGACCTCGCTGGTCGGCAACTGGGCGCACGAGATCGGCCGGTTCGCGCCCGGGCTGCGCGTGGTCGTGTGGCGAGGCGGCGCCGTCGATCCCGACGCCACGACGATCGTGGTCGCCGGTTACCCGACGCTGCGGTTACATGGGCAGCTGCTGGCGCAGCGGAGGTGGGCGACGGCCGTCTTCGACGAGGCGCAGGCGCTGAAGAATCCCCGCACCCAGGTCGCGAAGGCGGCGCGCGCGATCGACGCGGCCGCCACGGTCGCACTGACCGGCACGCCGGTGGAGAACCATCTCGATGAGTTGTGGGCCCTGCTGCACCTGGTGGCACCCCGATTGTTCGGGCACCGGACGCAGTTCCGGCGGCGCTTCGTGCGGCCCATCCACGAGGGTTCGGCCGCCGCCGCGGCACGGTTGCGCGACACCATCGAACCGGTGGTGCTGGCCCGCACGAAGCGTCAGGTCGCCGCCGCCCTGCCCGCGAAGATCCACAGCGACCTGCTCTGCGACCTCACCGCCGAACAGGAACAGCTGTACGACCAACTGCTCGACAAGGCCGTGGACGACGGATTCGGCGCGGGCATCGAGCGCCACGGCCGCGTGCTCGCGGCGCTGACCGCCCTGAAGCAGGTGTGCAACCATCCCGGCCTGATCACCGGCGAACTCGACGAGCTCGCCGGCCGGTCCGGGAAGCTCGACCTGTGCACCGACATCGTCGCCGCCAATCTCGAAACCGGCAGTCCGACGCTGATTTTCACGCAGTACCGGCAGACCGGTGACCTGCTGGTACGGCATCTCGCCGAGCAGTTCGGCGTGGATGCGCCGTTCTTCCACGGCGGCCTCTCACAGGCCGAGCGCGCCGAGATCGTCACCCGGTTCCAGGCCGAGGACGGGCCACCGGTGCTGGTGCTCAGCCTGCGCGCGGCGGGCACCGGGCTCACGCTGACCCGCGCCGCCGACGTCGTCCACTTCGATCGCTGGTGGAACCCGGCGGTGGAGGCGCAGGCCTCCGACCGGGTGCACCGGATCGGCCAGACCCGTACGGTCACCGTCACCACGCTCACCTCCACCACCACCGTGGAGGAGCACATCGCGGGCATGCACGACCGCAAGGCGGCGCTGCGCGACCTCGGCGACGCTGCGGGTATCGCGGCGCTGGCCGCACTGGACGACGCCCAACTGATCGAGATACTGCGCCGCAAGAGGGAGAACTGATGGCGGACAACGAGTTCGGCTACACCGCATGGGGCATGGACTGGGTCCGGCTGGCCGAGCCGCTGCGCCAGACCCGGCCGGACCCACTGCTGCCCCGCGCGCGCAGCATCGCGCGCAACAACGGCGTGCGGGCCACCGTCGAAGGACAGGTCGTGCGGGCCACCATCCACCGGGGCGGTCAGGCGTCGGTGACGCAGGTGGAGGTGGCCCCCATGTCCCGGACCGCCGTTACCGCGATCGCCGGATTCGTGCCGGACCCGCCCGTACCGACCGACGATGTGCACCGCGCCATCAGCGCGGCCGGGATTTCCCTCGCACCCGTCCTCGCGGGTACCGACTGCTCGTGCACCGCGCGCAAGACACGATGCGTGCACCTTCTGGCCGTCTTCTACGAGATGGCGCGGCGAGTCGACGAGGATCCGCGACTGGGCTTGGCGATCCTTGGTTATTTCGCCGCCGCGCCGCGGGACTCGGACGAGTCCGCACCGGCGACGCGGTGGACGCCGATCAGTGCACTGGACTCTCGGCGATTCTTCACCACGACGCCGCGCTGAACTGCCGAACCATCTCGGAGTATCCCGGCCACCGATCGCACCCCCGCCGTCTGGCCCCGGAAGCGGGGAATTACTGCGCCGGAGGCGATCTCGATAGTTCGCTTCGTTGACGGGTGGCGTACGCGGATCCCGGCCGCATCATTGCCGCTGCTCTGCCACGGGCATGCCGCTCGCGCGGGTCGCGAGCCGATCGGTCCTGCGACGCCGAGCACGTACGTCGCGGCGTTCCAGCGGGCGGTCGTGGTCCCGCAGCGGCGGCATTTCGCCGGGTCGATCAGGCGTTGGTACCGCTGTCCACGGTGAGGAACGCACCGGTCACGCTGCGACCGGACGGCCCGGCCAGGAAGGCCACCGTCGCCGCCACATCGTCGGCGGCGCCGAAGCGCCCGAGCGCGGTCAGGTCGCGCTGCCTGCCCGCATGCGCTCCGTCGCCCGGATTCATGTCGGTGTCGGTGGAGCCGGGCTGGACGAGGTTCACCGTGATCGCGCGCGGGCCCAGTTCGCGCGCCAGCGCCTTGGTGAAGCCGTTGAGGGCGGACTTGCTGAGGTTGTAGAGCGTCACCCCGTCGAACGGCGCGTGATCGGTCAGGTTGGTCCCGATGCTGATGATCCGCCCGCCGTCGGTCATGTGCGGGACCGCGGCCTGCGCGCCGACGAACGCGGCGCGCGCGTGCACACCGAGCGCGTTGTCGATCTCCGCGACGGTGAACTCCTCGAACGGCTTCGCCGGGAAGATCCCCGCGTTGTTGACCAGGATGTCCAGCCCGCCGAGTTCGGACGCCGCGCGGTCCACCGCCGTGCGCACGGCGGTGGCGTCGGCGCTGTCGGCCTGGATGGCGACGGCTCGCCGCCCGAGCGCCTCGACTTCGCCGACCACCGTCTTCGCCTGCCCCTCGGCGTGCTGGTAGGTCAGCGCCACGTCCGCGCCCGCCGCGGCGAGGCGGCGCACGATCGCCGCCCCTATCCCGCGGCTACCCCCGGTGACCAGTGCGACCTTGCCCGTCAGGTCCGGCATCGGTACTCCTCCTATTTTGTGTCGATCAATACATAAATAGCCAAGCGCATCCGCCGCCGCGGTGTCAAGGGGTATATTTAACGATCGACACAGAAAGGTTCGGCATGGCAGAACGGGGACGACCACGCGCCTTCGATCGCGCCGAGGCCTTGCGCCGCGCCATGGAGGTGTTCTGGGAACACGGCTACGAGGGCGCGTCGATGAACGACCTCACCGCCGCGATGGGGATCAACTCACCCAGCCTGTACGCCGCGTTCGGCGGCAAGGAGGCGCTGTTCCGCGCGGCCGTCGACCTCTACGGGCACACCGACGGCGGCTACACCGCCCGTGCGCTGCGCGAGGAACCCACCGCGCGGGCGGCCATCGAGGCGATGCTGCGGGACAACGCGGTGGCCTACACCGAGGAGAACAAGCCGCACGGGTGCATGGTCGTGCTCGCGGGCTCCACCTACACCACGAGAAACACCGGCATCCGCGATTTCCTGATCGACAAGCGCCGCGCGACGACCGAAGACATCCGGCGACGACTCGAGCGCGGCGTCACCGAGGGCGATCTGCCGCCCGGTACCGACAGCGCGGCGCTCGCCGCTTTCTACACGACGGTCCTCTACGGGTTGTCCATCCATGCACGGGACGGCGCGGCGCTGCCGGAACTCACCGCGTCCATCGACTGCGCCATGGCCGCCTGGCCCGCCCCGGCCGACTGACGCGGGCTACTTCCGGCGCAGCGCCGCGATGCGCTCACCGAGTTGTTCGGCGGTGGCCAGCGCGGTCGGCGGCCCGCCGCACTCCCGGCGCAGCTCGCCGTGGATCACGCCGTGCGGCTTCCCGGTGCGATGGTGATGCATCGCCACCAGGCTGTTGAGTTCGCGCCGCAGCTCGCCGAGCCGATCGGCGGTGGCGACCCGCTCCGCGGCGCCCGCCACCTGTGGACCGGGATCGGGGACGGGCGCGGACAGGCTCCGATCCGCGACCTGTCTGGCCTGCCGCTCACGCAACAGCGCGCGCATCTGCTCGGCGTCGAGCAGGCCCGGAATCCCGAGGTAGTCGGCTTCCTCGTCGCTTCCGGCGAAGGTCGCGGTACCGAAGGAGGATCCGTCGTAGATCACCTGGTCGAGCTCGGCGTCGGCGGCCAGCGCGACGAAGGACTTCTCCTGCTCGCCCGGTTCGTCCTGCTGCTTGTTCGCCTCGATCAGCAAGTCGTCGTCCAGGCCGTTCTTCTCCCGGTGCGGCTTGCCGATGACGTGGTCGCGCTGCAACTCCAGTTGCGCGGCCAGATCCAGCAGCACCGGCACCGAGGGCAGGAACACCGTCGCGGTCTCGCCGGACTTCCGGGCACGCACGAAACGCCCGATCGCCTGCGCGAAATACAACGGGGTGGAGGCGCTGGTCGCGTACACCCCGACGGCGAGGCGCGGCACGTCGACGCCCTCGGACACCATGCGGACCGCGACCATCCAGGGCTGGGTGCTGTTGCTGAATTCGGCGATGCGGTTGGAGGAGGCCGGGTCGTCGGACAGCACCAGCGCCGGCTTCTCACCCGAGATGTGTTCCAGCAGTTCGGCGTAGTCGCGGGCACGGTCCTGGTCGGTGGCGATCACCAGACCGCCCGCGTCGGGCATGCCGGAGGCGCGCTTCTGGCGCAGCCGGATGTCGGCGGCGCGCAGCACGGCGGAGATCCAGTCGCCGGCCGGGTCGAGCGCGGTCCGCCAGGCACGGGCGGTCTGCTCGGCGTTCAGCGGCTCGCCGAGGCGGGCGGAATACTCCTCGCCCGCGCTGTCGCGCCAGTGCGCTTCGCCGGAGTAGGCCAGGAAGACCACCGGCCGCACCACGCCGTCGGCGAGCGCCTCGGCGTAGCCGTAGGTGTGGTCGGCGCGGGACTTCGGGAAACCGGACTCGTCGGGTTCGTAGACGACGAAAGGGATCTGGCTGTCGTCGCTGCGGAACGGGGTACCGGTCAGGGCGAGGCGGCGAGTCGCGTCGCCGAACGCCTCAGCGGTCGCGTCACCCCAGCTCTTGGCGTCTCCCGCGTGATGGATCTCGTCGAGAACGACCAGCGTCCTGCGATTCTCGGTGCGCACGCGGTGGCGCGAGGGATGCGCGGCGACCTGCGCGTACGTGACCACGACACCGTGATAGTCACCCGAGGTGCCACCGGTGGAGTTGGAGAACCGCGAGTCCAGCGCGATCCCGGAGCGCGCCGCCGACTGTGCCCACTGGTGCTTCAGATGTTCGGTGGGCGCCACCACGGTGATCTGGTCCACAGTGCGGTCGGCCAGCAGTTCGGCGGCCACGCGTAGCGCGAAGGTGGTCTTGCCCGCGCCCGGGGTGGCCACGGCGAGGAAGTCCCGTGGTTTGGTGGCCAGGTACTTCGTCAGCGCACGTCGCTGCCAGGCGCGGAGGGAACCGCCGCTGACGGCGGGGCCGATCACTTTCGAATCGCCCGGCGTCTCTGCCTCACCCGCCACAGCGGCGCCACCCGACCCAGTCACGCAGACGACCCTAGCGGCCCGGCACGGCGTGTCGCCAAACCGACGCGGCGGGCGCGACGGGCATCACACGGCTACCAGCCAGGACGCTGGGAGTTCACCCGATGCCCACCGACACGTCGCGCGCACACTCCGATGCGGATCGCCGAAGTGCGCGATGCTGTAAGCACGATGACCGAGCAGCACGCCATTCCGGGGGATCCGCCGCGGACCGACACACCGTCGACCCGCGCCGCCGCTGTGCGCCCTCCCACTTGGGCCGACCGCGCGAGCGCGCGCACAGCGGTGTTGAGCAGACGGGCCGCCGCGCTGATCCTGCGGGTGGCGGCGAAGGCGTGGACGGATTCCATCTTCGCCAAATCGGCCGCGGCCGCGTTCTGGCAGACGCTCTCGCTGGCGCCGCTGTTGCTCGGCCTGCTCGGCAGCCTCGGTTACGTCGGCGGATGGTTCGGCCCGGACACGGTGCAGATCGTCGAGTCCAAGATCATCGCGTTCAGCCGGGAGCTGTTCAGCGCCAACGTGGTGTCCGATCTCATCGAGCCCACGGTGCAGGACGTCCTCGGGCGCGGGCGCGGAGCGGTGGTGTCGGTGGGCTTCGTGCTGTCGCTGTGGGCCGGATCGTCGGCGATGGCGACCTTCGTCGACTCGATCGTGGAGGCCCACGACCAGCAGGACGCGCGGCACCCGGTGTGGCAGCGCATCTTCGCGCTGTTGCTGTACCTGCTGTTCCTGGCGGCGTCGGTGTTCATCCTGCCGCTGGTGGCGCTGGGGCCGACGCTGATCGGGCGGGTGCTGCCCACCGCGTGGCGGGCCACCGGACTGCAACTGCTGGACTTCTTCTATTACCCGGGCGTCGGCCTGCTGCTGATCGTCGGGCTCACCACCCTCTACAAGCTGGCACTGCACACCTCGTTGCCCTGGCACCGGCTCTTCGGCGGGGCGCTGGTGGCTGGCGTGTTCTTCATGGCGGCCAGCGAAGTGCTGCGCCGCTACCTGTCGTGGGTCAGCCGCACCGGCGTCACCTACGGCGCGCTGGCGACGCCGATCGCGTTCCTGCTGTTCACGTTCTTCCTGGGCTTCGCGGTGATCCTGGGCGCGGAGTTCAACGCGGCGGTGCAGGAGTTCTGGCCCGCCCGCGCGACGCGCATGGAGCAGGTCAAGGAGTGGATCGCCAATCAGGTGCGCGGCGAGAGCGGAACCGACGCGGACACGACGGATCCCGACGAGGCCGCGGCGGGTCCGGACGACGCGGGCTCCGACGACCTGCGCGCCGTGCTCGATCTGCGCGCGGCGCGGTCCTCGTCCGGCGAGTAGATCGTCGCCTCAGTCGCCCTTGCGTAGGCCGTCGTAGACCTTCTTGCACTCCGGGCACACCGGAGAGCCCGGCTTGGGCGAGCGGGTCACCGGGAAGACCTCTCCGCACAGCGCGACCACGTGGGTGCCCAGCACGGCGCTCTCGGCGATCTTGTCCTTCTTCACGTAGTGGAAGAACTTCGGGGTGTCGTCGCCCGTCGTCTCGTCGGTCGTCGTATCCGGGCGAACCATGGTGTCGGTGCTCACGCACTCCATGATGCCGCATCGCGCGACAACCCCGCTGACCACGGTCTCACCTCGGTATCGCATCACCGGCCACCGCCGAGCAGACCCGACCCCACCTCGGTATCGCATCACCGGCCACCGCCGAGCAGACCCGACCCCACCTCCGTATGTGCGCGGAAGGACCACGAGTGGAAGACTCGGGGTATGCAGCAGAACGGCGATTCCCCATCCGCCGACGGCCGCGACCGCGAAGAGCACCCCGACGTGACGATGCCGACGCAGCCCCGCCGTTCCTCCGGATACTTCCCAGGCACCGACGACAAGCACCCCGCGTTGATCACCGAGGCGGCGCCCTCGCTGGACGATCAGCACCGGGCCCGGGTGCGCAGGTACACGATCATCATGGCGTTCCGCATCCCGTGCCTGGTCCTCGCCGCGATCGCCTACAGCGCGTTCGGCAACCCGCTGCTGTCCATCCTGATCATCGTCGCGTCGATTCCGCTGCCCTGGATCGCGGTGCTGATCGCCAACGATCGCCCGCCACGCCGCAAAGACGAGCCCAGCAGGTGGGACCGTCCGCGCACGGCCATCGAGTCGCGTCCGCACAACGCCATCGACGGCTGAGTCCGCTGGGAAGACCGGCTCACCGCGCCGCTGCCGGAGGCCTGCGGACGACGGCCGACATCACGGCGGCGGCGCCGCACAGAGCGCCCGCCAGGTACCAGGCGAGGTCGTAGCTGCCTTGCAGGTCACGGATCACGCCCGCGCCGGTGGCCGCCACCGCCGAGCCGATCTGGTGCGAGGCGAACACCCAGCCGAATGCGACGGGGCCGTCGGCGCCGAACAGTTCGCGGCACAGCACGACGGTCGGCGGCACCGTGGCCACCCAGTCCAGGCCGTAGAAGACGATGAACACCCACAGGCTCGGCTGCGTGTCCGGACCCAGCAGCGCGGGCAGGATCAGCAACGACAGACCGCGCAGCGTGTAGTAGCCGATCAGCAGGTAGCGCGGATCGATCCGGTCGGTCAGCCAGCCCGAGGCGATGGTGCCCGCCACGTCGAAGACGCCGACGACGGCCAGCAGGCTCGCCGCGGCGGTCGGCGGCATGCCGTGATCGTGCGCGGCACTGACGAAATGGGTGCCGACCAGCCCGTTGGTGGACGCGCCGCACACCGCGAAACCGCCTGCGAGCAGCCAGAACCCGGGACGCCGCGCGATCGTCCCGAGCACCGTGAGCGCGCGCGACGCGCCGCCCGCGGCGGGTACGCGCAGGCCCGCCGTGCTGTCCGGCTCGGCGCCGTAGGCTCGCACGCCGAGATCGCTCGGATAGTCCCGGATGAACAGCACCACCAACGGCGCCACGGCCAGCGCCGCGCCCGCGACGATCAGCGACGGCAGCCGCCAGCCGTGGGCGCGCGCCAGCGCCGACACCAACGGCAGGAAGACCAACTGTCCGGTCGCGCCCGCGGCGGTGAGCACGCCGGTGACCAGACCGCGCTGCCGCACGAACCACCGGCCGGTGATCGTGGCGACGAACGGCATGGACATCGACCCGACGCCGACACCGACCAGCAGGCCCCAGGTCAGCACGAGGTGCCACGGCCGGGACATGAAGACCGTCAACCCGCTGCCCGCGGCGACCAGCAGCAGCGCGCAGGCGACCACCCTGCGGATGCCGAAGCGATCCATCAGCGCGGCGGCGAACGGCGAGATCAGGCCGTATAGCAGCAGATTCAGCGAAACGGCCGTCCCGATGGTGCCGTGCGACCAGCCGAACTCCTCGTGCAACGGGTCCATCAGCACGCTGGGCACGGAACGGAACGCGGCCGCGCCCAGCAGGGCGATGAAGCCCACGCCTGCGACCGGCCAAGCCGGGTGCAAGCGCCGGCGCGGCGCGGTAGCCAGGGAAACGGGAGTCGGCGTCTGCAGTTCGGTCACCCGATGAGCCTGCCCGAACCATGCTCACGCAACGAGTGGCTGAAATGCCACATAACATTGAATTCCTGCCAAATATGGCGGCGCCGGTATTTTCTCGACAAGGCGGGCACGCGTCCCTAGGGTCGCATGAGGCCTCGCGCACCACGATCACCGGCCACGGTTTGTTGCGGGCGACAAGACAGGAGTGCACATGATTCGGTGGATCTGGGTCTTCCTGGACCGCCCGGCGCAGCGTTTCGACGACTGCGCGAAGTTCTGGTCCACGGTCACCGGCACCGAGCTCTCCCCTCGGCGCGGCGCGAACGACGAGTTCCTCACCCTGTTGCCGGACCCGGCGCTGTTCGCCGCGGCGAGCGTCAAGATGCAAGCGGTGACCGGCCTCGGCGGCGTCCACCTCGACCTGGACGTCGACGACATCCCCTCCGCCGTGCGCACCGCGCTCGGCCTCGGGGCCGAGCTGGTCGCCAACCATCCCGGCTACGCCGTCCTGCGATCCCCCGGCGGCCAGACGTTCTGCCTGACTCCCAGCGGCCGCGCCACCAGCACGCCCGCGCCCGCCGTCCGGGCTCCGGACGGCGCGCTGTCGCGCCTGGACCAGGTGTGCCTCGACATCGGCCCCGACGATCACGAGGTCGAGACCCGCTTCTGGACGCTGCTGACCGGCTGGACCCATCAACCGGGCAGACGGCCGGAGTTCGCCCGGTTGCGCTCCGAGGAACGGCAGCTGCCCGCGCAGCTGCTGTTGCAGCGCCTCGGCGAGAACCGCCCCACCAGCGCGCACGTCGATCTGGCGGCCACCGACATCGACGCCACCGCCGCGTGGCACGAGTCACTCGGTGCGACCGTGGTGGAACGTCACGAACACTGGATAGTCCTGAGCGATCCCGGCGACGCCTTGTACTGCGTCACCGGACGCGACCCCAGCGGGGTCTGACCGACTCCGGCGGCGGCCCGAGGTGGCAGCGCGGTGCCGCGGAACACAGCGGGCACCTGATCCGCGCCCTGTGGTCGCGGTGGCAGAGTACCGGTGTGCCTACGAACCGATCGACGACCACCGGATCGCTGCTCGCCGCGCTGTGCCCGGATCTGCGGACCGCGCTCACCCGGGTGGGCTACGACGCCGACACCCTGCTCGAGGTGCTCGGCGACGCGCACGCTGCGCTGGGCCGGTCGGAGCCGGTACCGGTGCGCCGCGCGGCCCGCGCGGCAGGCGAGCTGGGCACCCTCATCCGTCTGTTGCTGCTGGGCGACGCGCTGCCCGAGCGGGAGGTGGCCGCGGCGCTGGCGCCGGTCGAGATGGATCGCGCGGTCGCGGCGGGCCTGCTGGAGCGCGAGGGCGACGAGGTGCGTGCGGCGCTCGACCTGCGGCCGCTCGACACGGGCGCGGGCACTCGGTGGGTGCTTTCCGACCTCGACGACTCGATGCGCAGGCGCACACTGACCGAGGATCACGTCCTCGGCGTCGGCCACGCCTCCCTCTCGCTGCTGCGCGCCACACCCACCCGGCCGGTCGGCACGGTGCTCGACCTCGGCACCGGGTGCGGCGTGCAGGCGGTGCACGCCGCCTCCTACGCGCGGCGCGTGACCGCAACCGATGTCAATCCCCGCGCATTGTGGCTGGCCGAGGCCACCGCCGCGCTCAACGAGCTGGACATCGAACTGGTGGAAGGCTCCTGGTTCGACCCGGTGCGGGGCAGGCGGTTCGACCAGGTCGTGGCCAATCCTCCGTTCGTGGTGGGCCCGGGGCGTGTCGAGCACACCTATCGCGATTCCGGCCTCGCACTGGACGGCGCGAGCGAGTTGGTCATCTCGCAGGCCGCCGACTTGCTGGCGCCCGGCGGTACCGCCGCGATGCTCGCCGCGTGGGTCCATGTCGACGACGAGGACTGGCGCGGGCGCGTCTCCTCCTGGTTGCCCGCGCACGGGGTGGACGCCTGGGTGGTGCAACGTGACGTGGCCGACCCAGCCCTGTACGTGGGCACCTGGTTGCGCGACGCGGGCGCGGACCCGCGCGATCCCGCCACGCAGGCCCGCGCGGAGCGCTGGCTGGACGCTTTCGAGGCAGCCGACGTGGCGGGCATCGGGTTCGGGTTCGTCTACCTGCGCGCCATCGATGGGCCGACCGAATTGCTCGCCGAGGACCTCACCCGCGGCTTCGATGATCCGCTCGGCGAGGAGGCCTTCCGGTATTTCGAGCGCTCGGCCTGGTTGCGGGCCGTCGCCGGCGACGAAAATCTCGCCTGGTCTTCACGTTTCGTCGTGGACGAGGCGACGGCGCTGGAGCGGGTGTATCTGCACGACGCCGAGGGATGGGCGCCGGAGGTCGCGCGACTGCATCGCGGCGACGGTCCGCGCTGGCAGCACGAAGTGGATGAGGCGACGATCTCACTGCTGGCGGGAATGCACGCCGACGGCCTGCCGTTGTACGACCTGATCGAACTGCTGGCGCTCGCCCATGGATCCGATGCGGTGGGCACCGAGTTCGCCGCCGACGCGTTGTCCGTGGTCACCGGCCTGGTACGGCACGGATTGATCAAGCCCGTGTGAGAAACGGCAGCCGCGCGCCGGCCGGTGCAGGTCCTGGCCGGGGATCGTCCCCGCGCTGCGGCGCTTCTCAGGAACTTCTCAGACGAGAAGGGCGAAAACCGCTGCTCAGAGCGGTTTATGCCAGCCGTAACGGGGAACTTTCTCCCTGTCGGGTCCGTTTATCGGAGTGAGACACCACCGACAGGAGGCAAGTCATGACAAGCCCCGCCACCACTCGTGTGCGCACCAGCGATTCGGACCTCGACGCTCAGAGCCCTGCCGCCGACTTGGTACGTGTGTACCTGAACGGAATCGGCCGCACCGCGCTGCTCACCGCTGCCGACGAGGTCGAGCTGGCCAAGCGCATCGAGGCGGGCCTCTACGCGCAGTACCTGCTGGAAACCGGCAAGCGACTGTCGGCGTCCCGCAAGCGTGATCTGGCGATGATCGTGCGCGATGGTCAGGCCGCCCGGTCGCACCTGCTCGAAGCCAACCTGCGCCTTGTTGTCTCGCTCGCCAAGCGGTACACCGGCCGCGGCATGCCGCTGCTCGACCTGATCCAAGAGGGCAACCTCGGGTTGATCCGCGCCATGGAGAAGTTCGACTACGCCAAGGGCTTCAAGTTCTCCACCTACGCCACCTGGTGGATCCGGCAGGCCATCACTCGCGGCATGGCCGACCAGAGCCGCACCATCCGCCTGCCCGTCCACCTCGTCGAGCAGGTGAACAAGCTGGCCAGGATCAAGCGCGAACTGCATCAGCAGCTGGGCCGCGAGGCCACCGACGAGGAACTGGCCAACGAATCCGGCATCCCGGTCGACAAGATCTCCGATCTGCTCGACCACAGCCGCGACCCGGTGAGCCTGGACATGCCGGTCGGCAACGACGAAGAGGCCCCGCTGGGCGATTTCATCGAGGACTCCGAGGCCACCTCGGCCGAGTCCGCGGTCATCGCCGGTCTGCTGCACCACGATGTGCGCAGCGTGCTCGCCACCCTGGACGAGCGCGAACAGCAGGTCATCCGGCTGCGGTTCGGCTTGGACGACGGCCAGCCGCGCACGCTGGACCAGATCGGCAAGCTCTTCGGTCTCTCCCGCGAGCGGGTGCGTCAGATCGAGCGTGAAGTCATGGCGAAGCTGCGCAAGGGTGAGCGGGCCGACCGGCTCCGCGCCTACGCCAGCTGATCGTCCGGCGCCGGCCGCCCCGAGACAGCGCCGGCGTTCGGCTCGGTGACCCTTCCGCCGGGGTCACCTTCCCGCGCCGACCGGTATGCGCGCGTGCCCGTCCCCTCCGGGCGTCGCGCGGGCCGGTCGGCGGTGTCGTATCCCCTTCTCCGCGCCGCGTCGGCTCAGCTCTGGTCCACCGCGATGTCGTATTTCACGGTGTCGCCTTCCACCGAGGTCACCGTCAGCGTCACACCGAGCGTGTCCCCAGCCGCGGTGAGCGTGCAACGCATGGTGGTCCCTTCTTTGCCAGTGAGATCACCGGGGCAATCGATCGCGTCGGGTTCCTGCCCGACCTTCTCGGTGAGCGAGTCCTTGACCGACTTCTCCAAGTCGGCCTCCTTCACCTTCGGGGTGCCGATTGTGACGGAACACGCGGTGAGCGCCGCCGCGAGCAGCGACAAGACGGCAACACTGCGAATCTTCATGGCGAGCAGGCCTTTCTGACGGACGAACGTGACATCCCCAGATCGCGGCAGAAGCGATCGTCCGTTATCGGACATTTCGCGTGTGACGTGTGCGAGCCGATGTCTCAGCCGTGCCACGCGATAGGCGGGGCGTGCTGCGCAGCGAATTCGCCCGGCGGATCCGCCGAGGCTCAACCCAACCGGCGCGGACCGGTGTCGAAACGGCTGGGCTGCGGGCCGATCCGGGCGCGTGCGTACAGGATCTCCGCCGATGTCGGCGAGGCCAGCACCGGATCGAAGGACAGTTCCCGCATCTCCGGCAGGTCGTCGAACAGCGCCGAAATGCGCTGGGCCAGTTCGGCGAGGGCCGCTTTGTCCACGCGGGGACTCGCCGGCGTACCCGACAGCAACGGTGCGGCTCGCGGCGCGTCGATCAGGGCTGTCGCCTCGTCGGCGGTCAACGGCAGTGCCCGATAGGCGCGGTCGCCGAGCAACTCGATGATCAGACCGGACAGGCCGAATTCGATCACCGAGCCGAACGACGGGTCGTCCTGGACGCGAAGGATGCAGCCGACACCCTTGGTGGCCATCTTCTGGATGTGCAGTACCGGATCACCGCACAACTCCGCCAAGTCCGCGTATCCCTGTCGCACCGCTTCGGGACGCCACAGATCGAGCCGGACGCCGGTGAGATCCGGTCTACGCCGCCACAATTCGCCGGTCGCCTTGGCCGCTACCGGGTAGCCGAGTTCTTCCGCGGCGGCGACGGCCTCCTCGGCGTTGCGCACCTCGCGGAACTCGACGACCGAGATGCCATAGCAAGCAAGCAGTTCCACCGTTTCCAGATCGGTGAGCCGCCGACCGCCCGAACCGGCCATCCAATCGGCCACCAATCGACGCGCGCGGTCGGTGTCGATGCCCTCCGGCCGCACCACCGGCGAGACCGGCCTGGTTCGCCATGCGGCGTATCGCCGCACCCGGGCCAGCGCTCGAGCCGCGCGCTCCGGATCCGGATACGACGGGATCGAGCCGTGCGCCGCCGTGGCGCCGGGACCACGCACCGCGAGCAGGTTCGGAATCCCTTGCTCGGCGACGAACGTGGTGAGAATCGGCTTCTTCGCCTCGGGCACCGCGGCCGCCGCCGCTCGGATCGCGTCGGCGAAACCGGCGGTCGGCAGCGGCACCGGAGGTGCGAAAACGACGATCAAGGCGTCCGTCTCGTCCGAGCGCAACGCTGCGACCAGAGCGTCCAGATACGCGCCCGGCGTCGCCTGCGGACCGAGGTTGACCGGCTCGCCGACCTCGAGGCCCTCCCCCTGCGCCGCGTCGACGGCCAGCCAGTTGAGCGCCGCGCTGTTGCCGACGACCGCCAGCCGCGAGCCGCGCGGCAACGGCTGATAGCCCAGCAGAGCGGCGCAGTCGAACAGTTCGGAGATCGAGTCGACCTGGACGATTCCGGCCTGGGCGAACAGATCCCGCACGATCGACCGGTCCATGTCCCCCGCGGGCTGAGCGACCGAGCGGCCGCTGCTCACCGCGACGATCGGCTTGGTCCGGGCCACCCGGCGCGCGATCCGGGAGAACTTGCGCGGATTACCGAAGCTTTCCAGGTACAGCAGCACCACATCGGTGTCCGAGTCGCTGTCCCAGTACTGCAGCAGGTCGTTGCCGGAGACGTCGGCACGGTTACCGGCCGACACGAACGTCGACAAACCGAGATTGCGGGCGGCCGCCTCCCCGAGGATGGCCGCGCCCAAGGGCCCGGACTGGCAGAAGAAGCCGATACGTCCGCGACCGGGCAACACCGGGGCGAGGGTCGCGTTCATGGCGACCGCCGGATCGGTATTCGCGATGCCGAGCGCGCTCGGCCCGACCACGCGCATGCCGTGCCCACGAGCGGCCGCCACCAGTTCGCGTTCGGCCGCCGACCCCCCGGCGCCGGTCTCACCGAAACCAGCGGTCAGCACGACGAGGCCTTTGACCCCCTTGGCCATGCAGTCGTCGAGCACCGACCCGATCGCCGCGGGCGGCACCGCGACCACGGCGAGATCGACCTCGTCGGGAATCTCCCTGACCGTCGCGTACGCCCGTACCCCGCGCACCGACTTGCGGTTCGGGTTCACCGGGAACACCGGCCCCTGGAACAGACCCGACAGCAGATTCGCCAGCACCGCCCCGCCCACCCGCCCGGTCGCGGGGGTAGCGCCGATCACCGCCACCGATCGCGGCGTGAGCAGATTGCCCACGCTGCGCGCTTCGGATGCGCGTTCGCGCGAATCACGCACCGACAGCAATGCTTCGGTGGGGTCGATGGCGAACTCGAGATGCAGGACCGACCCGTCCCGGCTGCGCTCGACCTGGTAGCCCGCGTCGCGGAAGACCGTCACCATGACGGTGTTCTCCGCGAGCACCTCGGCGACGAAGGTCTCGATCTTGTTCTCGGCGGCGGCGCCGGCCAGATGCTCCAGCAGGATCGAGCCGAGCCCGCGCCCTTGATGGCCGTCGGCGACCACGAACGCGACCTCCGCCGCCCGCGGCCCGTCCCGCTCCAGCAACTCGTAGCGGCCCACCGCGACGATCGCCTCGCCGAGTTCCAGCACCAGGCCGACCCGGTCGTGATAGTCGACATGCGTGGTGCGATACAAATCCTTCGGCGAGATCCTGGGGTACGGGCCGAAATATCGCAGATACCTGGTGCGGTCCGACAGCGCGCCGTGGAACTCCTGCAGCCGCTCGGCGTCGGCGGGAGTGATCGGGCGCAGTCGTACGACGCCACCGTCGGAGGCGAGCACGTCGGCGAACCAGTGCTGCGGCGGCGGGGGCGGGGTGGCGGGAGTGTCCGCGGTGTCGGGAAAGTCAGTCACGAGGATCCTCCGGGTCCAGACCCAGCAACCCGAAAGTCGCTCGGCGGGTGGCCAGCACGGCCATGTCGACGGCACGTTGGGCGCGATCGACCCGTACGTCACCGGTCTCACCGGTGCCGCCGGGGCCGTCCCATGGACGGTAGGCGATGTCACCGCCGTCGCCCATGGTGCGCGGCGGGTCCGCCCGCGGCACCGCCGCGCCGATCAGGTCGATCCAGTCCTGCGGGATCGCTGTCGCGGAATCGATGGTGCGATCCAACGCGGTGGCCAGCAAGTGGGTCCAGGCCCGCGGCACCACCCGGACCAACCCGTATCCGCCACCACCAACGGCCAGCCAGCGTCCTTCGGCATAGCGGTCGGCGAGTTCGCGCATGGCGCGGAAGGCCGCGCGCTGTCCGTCGACGGTGAGTTCCAGGTCGGCCAGCGGATCTTCCCGATGGCTGTCCACCCCGCACTGGCTGACCACGATCTGCGGACGGAATGCCTCCACCGCGCCCGGGACCACGGCATGAAACCCTCGCAGCCACTGAGCGTCCCGGGTGCCCGGCAGCAACGGCAGGTTGATCGACGTGCCCTCCGCCGCGCCAACGCCGATCTCCTCCGGCCAACCGGTGTTGGGCCACAGGGTGGCCGGATGCTGGTGCAGCGAGATGGTCAGCACCCGGGGGTCGGCGTAGAAGGCCCGTTGCACGCCGTCGCCGTGGTGCACATCCACATCGATGTAGGCGATCCGGTCGAAACCGTGGTCCAGCAGCCAGGAAATGGCCACCGCCGCGTCGTTGTACACGCAGAACCCCGCCGCCGAATCGGCCATCGCGTGGTGCATGCCGCCGCCGATGCTCACCGCCCGGTTGGTGCGACCCTCCGCGATCTCCCTGGCCGCGGCCAGCGTGCCGCCGACGATCGTGGACGCCGCCTGGTGCATTCGCGGAAAAACCGGATTGTCCGGGGAACCGAGACCGAAGGGTGGAGCGGCAGGCGAACCCACCGGCGGCACGGCGCGTTCGACCGCGTCCAGGTAGTCGGGCGTGTGGACGCGCAGCAGATCGGGGCGTTCCGCGGCGGCGGGCTCGAGCACTTCGACGCCATCGAGCAAGCCGAGACTTTCCGCCAGCGCCATGGTGAACTTCAGGCGCGCGGGCTGCATCGGGTGCTCCGGAGTCCAGCGGTAATCCAGGAACCGCTCGGTCCAGACGACAGTTGCGGGGCGGCTCGTTCCGGGCGAAATCGGCGCCCGAGGTTCGCCGCGCGGTGCAGTGGCCATGATCGCAACGCTAGCGGGAAGCAAGGAACCCCGCGAAACGTTCCTATGCAGTACAAATACAAGAAAGTATGCTCACGGCCGCCTGCCGTGCGCCGATCACGTTCCCGCAATGCCGCCGGAGATGTCGTGCGCAGCGTGGAGCGACACGATCCGGCACACGGGGGTGCCGTCGTGCGTGGGTAGAATTCGTGCCGACGAAGGGGTAACAGGTGAAGGATCTGGTCGACACCACGGAGATGTATCTCCGTACCATCTACGACCTCGAGGAGGAGGGCGTGGTGCCCCTGCGCGCCCGGATCGCCGAGCGCCTCGAACAGAGTGGTCCCACCGTGAGCCAGACCGTCGCGCGCATGGAACGTGACGGTTTGCTGCTGGTCGCCGGCGACCGTCATCTGGAACTGACCGAGAAGGGGCGCAGCATGGCCGTCGCGGTCATGCGTAAGCACCGGCTGGCCGAACGGCTGCTGGTCGACATCATCGGCCTGGACTGGCAGAACGTGCACGCGGAGGCCTGTCGCTGGGAGCACGTGATGAGCGAGGACGTCGAGCGCCGTTTGGTCGAGGTGCTCAACCACCCCACCACCTCCCCGTACGGCAACCCCATTCCCGGCCTGGACGAACTGGGCATCATTCCGCCGGCCGCCGCCGACGAGACGCTGCTTCGCCTGTCGGATCTGCCGAACGGCCAGCAGCACGCCGTCGTCGTGCGCAGGCTCGCCGAGCACATCCAGACCGACCCCGAAGTCATCGGCCGGCTGCGGGAGGCGGGCGTGGTGCCCGACGCCCGCGTCACGGTGGAGACGAGGCAGGGTTCGGTGATCATCACCGTGCCCGGCCACGACGGCTTCGAACTGCCCGACGAGATGGCGCACGCCGTCCAGGTGAAGCTGGCCTGACACGTGAGACTTCTCGTCACGGGTGGCGCGGGCTACGTCGGCGGCGTCTGCGCCCAAGTTCTGTTGGAAGCCGGCCACGAGGTGATCGTGGTCGATGATCTGTCCACCGGCAATGCCGAGGGCGTGCCCTCCGCCGCCCGGTTCGTCCAGGGTGACGTGGCGGTCGCCGCGCCGGAGCTGCTGGCCGCCGAACCCTTCGACGCTGTTCTGCATTTCGCGGCCCAGTCGCTGGTCGGCGAGTCGGTGCAGCAGCCGGAGAAGTACTGGCACGGCAACGTCGTGAAGACGTTCGAGCTGCTGGAGGCGATGCGGCGCACGGAAACGCCGCGGCTGGTCTTCTCCTCCACCGCCGCGGTCTACGGGGAACCGGAGCAGGTGCCGATCACCGAGGATGCCCCGACCCGCCCGACCAATCCGTACGGCTCGTCGAAGCTGGCCATCGACCATGCCATCACCTCCTACGCGATCGCGCATGGGCTGGCGGCGACCAGCCTGCGGTACTTCAACGTCGCAGGCGCCTATGGCGGACTGGGCGAGAACCGAGTGGTGGAAACGCATCTCATCCCGCTGGTCCTGCAAGTCGCGGCCGGGCACCGCAAGGCGATCTCGGTCTTCGGCACCGATTGGCCCACCCCCGACGGGACCGCGGTCCGCGACTACATCCACATCCGCGACCTCGCTCAGGCCCATCTGCTGGCCTTGACGACCGCCGAGCCGGGCACCCACCGGATCTACAACCTGGGCAGTGGCACCGGATTCTCCGTTCGCGAGGTGATCTCGGCCTGCGAGCGCGTCACCGGCCTGCCGATCGCCGCGCAAGACGCGCCCCGTCGTCCCGGCGACCCGGCGACGCTCATCGCGTCCAGCGAACGCGCCATCACCGAGCTGGGCTGGCGTCCCGAGCACAACGATCTCGACGAAATCGTCACCGACGCTTGGGCTTTCCTCCGATCGCTCGGCTCCCGCGCGCACAGCGCGCGATAATCCGCCACCTGCGGTCCGAGTCGACCCCGCACCGACTCGGGCCGCGGCGCCGACGCAACGGCCCCGGAGCCGATTGCGCCGCGACGACACCTGCCCGGACGAAGCACGGTGTTCCGCCGAATCGTCACGGTGATCCGGCGCGGGCAGCATCGCGAACTCGTTGTCACCGATCCGCATATCCGGCTTCACGGCGCCGGTTCCCCCAGGTCGACACCGAGACCAGCGGCGGTCCGGTAGCCGCTGCACGCGAGGCGACGCAACTGTTCCGGGCGCATGCCCAGGCGCAGCGAGGTGTCGAGCAGCATCGCCATCGGATGCCCCGGATCCGCCTCCAGCGCGGCTTCCAGCGCGATGCCCGCCAGTGGTCCGTCACCACGGACGTAGGCGCTGTAGCCGAGCAGTGCGGCGGCCTCGGCACGATCCGCGCCGGTCAGCGCGCGGGTCAGCGCGATCCACACCGCCTCCGCCGCGGCGGCGTGGTCGCCCACGGCCAGTGCGAACATCGTGTCCCGCACCGCCCGATCGCGCAGGGCCGCGGTGATCTTCGCGAGTTCGGGCGCCATCAGCGCCGCGCCCGAGGCGGTGTTGGCGATCTGCCACAGCACATAGTCCAGCGCTTGCCTGCTGTATCCGATCGGATCGCCGCGACGCGCGGCCCGGGCGTAGCGTTCGCCCGCACGCGCGAGCGCGTCCGGCAGGTGCGCCGCCATCTCGGCACATGCGAGCGGATCGGGCGCGACCAGACCGGTGAGTTCGGAACGCGAACCGCGGATCGGCCTGCCTTCCAGCACGTGGGTCAGCGTCACCAGAGAGGCCGCAGGATCACGGAGCACTCCGCGCCGCCGTGGTCCCGTCAAGGTCCACCACTGCTGCCCGGCGGCGATCGCAGGCACCGCCCAGACCCCGGCCAGCGAGATGTCACACGCTGCCAGCCGCCTGCCGAGCGAGCCGACCAGCGCGTCGAATCGTCCGGCCGCGCATCTCGACCGGTCGGCGCTCGGCTCCACGGCGCGTTCGTCGACGACGACGGCCATGACCTCGGCCGCCTGGTCGTGCGCGCAGATCCGCGCGACCGCGGCCGCCAGCGTCGCACCGCGCACGCGGCGGCCACCGGGCGAATCCAGATCGAAGCGCACCACCGCGTCGACCGTCGCACCGCCGGGCGTCCCGTGCCGCAGGACGAGCACGACCACCGACCGTTCCGGGGTGAATCCGAGCATCGCGGGCACCGCGGCAATCAACTCCGCCGGATCATCTACGCACACAACATGTTCCGGAGCACCATGGAACTGCGGAGGATCTTCGCCGCATCGAGCGTGCCGAGATCGACCACCGGGAGTCCACGCGTCTGTTCCGTCCTCCGCCGCGCGCGAATGCGAGTGCGGCGCGGCGATCGCTGCGGGAACGGCGCGTGGCGCGGTGTCGGAGCGAGCGCCGCACCTCGATGGATGGTTGCGGCCGGCATCCGGCCGCGATTCGTCGTCCATGCCTGCATGTCCGGCATCGACCGGTTCGGGGGCTCGAAACGGGTTCGCGGAAGTGGTCATGCTTCGACCATGCGGCTCGGTGGACTCCGATCTTCGACGCCGACCTGGCGATTCCGCCGCCCTGGGGAATCCGCTTCGCGCTGTGCACGACTCGACCGACACGACGGCGGTATCGCGATTCGTGTCGGAGGCGCCTGCTACCGTGCCGCCCGCGCTACCTCTCGCGCACTTTGCGCACCGCCGTGGCGAACAGCGCATCCAGCGCGGGGGTATCCGGTTCGCCCTCGGCGAACGACATGTAGGTCACCGAGATTCGCACGTCCCCCACTTGCGCGACGTGCGTGCGCATCGTTTGGGTCAGCCGGGCGCCTCCCGACTCCGGCCGCACCGTCCTGCGCAGCGAGAGGGTGTCGTCGGCGTCGATCGGCGGCGGCGAGTCCAACTCGGACGTCACGGTGGTAGCGGCGCCCGCTCGGTTGACCCGCACCGATCCGCACTGCTCCAGCCGGGCGCGCAGGGCGGCCAGCGGCTCGCCGCTGCGGGTCAATTCGACGGTCAGCGTCGCGCGGGTCGCGTCGTCCGTGCCGACCGCCATCGCGGTGCGATCGGGCCCGAAGTCCTGATTCGGCGGCACGCACCGGCTGGGCTGGACGTTCGCACCGCGGCCCATGCCGTCCAGGTCGCCCGCCGCCTGAGCCACGGCGTCCTGGGGCAGCACCACCGCCGCGTACGGCGGTGGAAACTGGCTCGGATCCGGTAGCAGTCTCGGCAGTTCCGCGCTGACGTGCCGGGTCACCGCGGTCGGCGCCGACGAGACCGGGCGCCCCGGTACCGTCGACCCGCATCCTGCTAGCAGCACCGCGCAGACGACGGGTGCCACCCGGCCCAGCCGCATGCGCCTCGAATCCGCCACGGTCACATCCCCACTGTGCCAAACTCCTCGTGTCCGGTCGGCGATGCCACGCCGCCGGGCCGGGAATGCGCGGCCCACCGATGCTGTTGGCTCGGAGTACGGGTCGGTGTCCGGCCGTGCGCGGCGACCGCGACGGCATGGGGGACAATGGACAGTGGTCCCCGGTTCGGACGACTGCTCGTCTCGCACCACCAGGAGTGGCGAACGATCGGGCAGGCAACCACACTGGCGCGTGAGGCACGCGTCCGGGCCGCAGGAGCCGCGCAGGAAGGAGTACGCGATGGACTACGAGTCGCGAATGTACGAACTGGAGTTCCCCGCTCCGCAGCTGTCGTCCGCCGACGGCGCGGGCCCGGTCTTGGTGCACGGACTGGAAGGCTTCACCGACGCCGGGCACGCGGTGCGGTTGGCGACCACGCACCTGCGCGAAAGCCTCGAAAGCGAACTGGTCGCCTCGTTCGACGTGGACGAGCTGCTGGACTACCGCTCGCGGCGCCCGCTCATGACGTTCAAGACCGATCATTTCTCCGATTACGCCGAGCCGGAACTCAACCTCTGGGCATTGCGCGACACCGCGGGGACCCCGTTCCTGTTGCTCGCGGGTCTGGAGCCGGACCTACGCTGGGAGAAGTTCACCACCGCGGTGCGGCTGCTCGCCGACCAGCTGGGCGTGCGGCGCAGCATCGGCCTGAGCGCCATCCCGATGGCGATTCCGCACACTCGCCCGCTGGGCGTGACCGCGCACTCCTCCAACCGCGACCTGATCTCCGAGCACCAGCGGTGGCCGGGCGAGCTGCAGGTTCCTGGCAGCGCGTCGTCGCTGCTGGAATTCCGCATGGCGCAGCACGGTCACGAGTCGGTCGGCTTCTCGGTGCACGTGCCGCACTACCTGGCACAGACCGCCTACCCGGAGGCCGCGCAGACGCTGCTGGAGAACGTCGCCGACAACGCGGGCCTGGAGTTCCCGCTGGCCGCGCTCGGCGAGGCCGCCGCCCGGGTACGCGAACAGGTCAACGAGCACATCGCGGGCAATGCCGAGGTCGAGACCGTCGTGCACGCGCTGGAGCGGCAGTACGACAGCTTCGTCACCGCGCAGGAACGCCAGTCGAGCCTGCTGGTCGGTGACGGCGAGTTGCCCAGCGGCGACGAGCTGGGCGCCGAATTCGAACGATTCCTCGCCGAGCAAGGCCGTTACACCGGCGACGACGAGGGCGAACAGGACTGATCCGCCCGGCCGCCTGGTCCCGATCGCCCCTGCAAACGTGCTCACGGGCGAGGCCGTAGGGTTGTCGGAGTGGATCTGACCGAACTGCTCGACATCCCGGGGACCGACGCCGACGCGCTCTACGAGTCGTTCGGCATCTGGGCCGCCGAGCAGGGCACCCCGCTCTACCCCGCGCAGGACGAGGCGCTGCTCGAGCTGGCATCCGGATCCAACGTCATCCTCGCCACCCCAACCGGTTCCGGAAAGTCACTCGTCGCGGTCGGCGCGCATCTGTTCGCCCTCACCCAGGGCCTGCGCACGTACTACACCGCTCCGATCAAGGCGCTGGTGAGCGAGAAATTCTTCGCCCTGTGCGAGGTATTCGGCGCCGAACGCGTCGGCATGGTCACCGGCGACGCCGCGGTGAATCCGGACGCGCCGATCATCTGCGCGACCGCGGAGATCCTGGCCAATCTGGCGCTGCGCGAAGGCGCGGACGCCGCCGTCGGCCAAGTGGTGATGGACGAATTCCATTTCTACGCCGACCCCGATCGGGGGTGGGCCTGGCAGGTCCCGCTGCTGGAACTTCCCCGCGCCCAGTTCCTGCTCATGTCGGCCACCCTCGGGGAGGTCGATTTTTTCGCCCGTGACCTGGAGCGCCGGACCGGCCGCTCCACCGCGATCGTCGCGGGCACCGAGCGCCCCGTGCCGCTGAGCTTCTCCTATGCCCGCACCCCGATCACCGAGACGCTCGAAGAGCTGGTCACCACCCACCAGGCTCCGGTGTACGTCGTGCACTTCACGCAGGCCGCCGCGCTCGAACGCGCGCAGGCGCTGACGAGTGTGAATTTCGCGACGCGCGCCGAGAAGGACGCGATCGCCGACGCGCTGGGCGAATTCCGGTTCGCCGCCGGGTTCGGCAAGACGCTGTCGCGGCTGATCCGGCACGGCATCGGCGTACATCACGCGGGCATGCTGCCGAAGTACCGGCGACTGGTGGAACGCCTGGCCCAGGACGGCCTGTTGAAGGTGGTCTGCGGCACCGACACCCTCGGCGTCGGCATCAACGTGCCCATCCGCACGGTGCTGCTCACCGGGCTGACCA
This sequence comes from Nocardia sp. NPDC051929, assembly GCF_044548645.1. Lineage (NCBI taxonomy): Bacteria > Bacillati > Actinomycetota > Actinomycetes > Mycobacteriales > Nocardiaceae > Nocardia > Nocardia sp. NPDC051929. The sequence continues at coordinate 314,299 of NZ_JBIUCG010000003.1, forward strand.
AATTCGACGGCGTGCGCACACGCAGGCTCAAGGCGCGGGAGTTCCACCAGATCGCGGGCCGCGCGGGCCGGGCGGGTTACGACACCATGGGCACCGTCGTCGTGCAGGCTCCGGAGCACGAGGTGGAGAACACTCGGCTGCTGGCCAAGGCGGGCGACGATCCCAAGAAGCAGCGCAAGGTGCAGCGGCGCAAACCGCCGGAAGGCTTCGTCTCCTGGAGTGAGGAGACCTTCGACCGCTTGGTCGCCGCGCAGCCGGAGCCGATGGTGTCGCGTTTCACGGTCACCAACGCCATGCTGCTGAATGTGATCGCCAGGCCGGGCAACTGCTTCACCGCCATGCGCCATCTGCTCGAAGACAACCACGAGCCGCGGCCCGCCCAGCGCAGGCACATTCTGCGCGCCATCCGGCTGTATCGGGCGCTGCGCGACGCCGGGGTGGTGCAGCAACTGCCCGAACCCGACGCGCAGGGGCGCCGCGCCCGCCTGACCGTCGACCTGCAGCGTGACTTCGCCCTCGACCAGCCGCTGTCACCGTTCGCGCTGGCCGCGCTGGAGTTGCTGGACAAACAGTCCCCGAGTTATACCCTCGACGTGGTGTCGCTCATCGAATCCACGTTGGAGGATCCGCGCCAGCTGCTCATGGCCCAGCAGCACAAGGCGCGCGGCGAGGCCATCGCGGAGATGAAGGCCGACGGCATCGACTACGACGAGCGGATGGAACTGCTCGAAGAGGTGACCTGGCCCAAGCCGCTGGCCGAACTGATCGAACCGGCCTTCGAGACCTACCGAGCCGGACACCCGTGGGTGTCGGAGTTCGCGCCGGCGCCGAAGTCGGTGGTGCGCGACATGATCGAGCGCGCCATGACCTTCGCCGAACTTATCTCCTTCTACGAGCTGGCCCGATCCGAGGGCGTGGTGCTGCGCTACCTCGCCGACGCCTATCGCGCGCTGCGGCGCACCGTGCCGGAGTCGGCGCGCACCGAAGAACTCGACGACATCACCGAGTGGCTCGGAGAGCTTGTGCGGCAAGTCGATTCGAGCCTGCTCGACGAATGGGAGCAACTGACCAACCCGGGCGCGGAGACCGACGCCGACCAGATCGCGTTCGGCGCCGAAACCGTCCGCCCGATCTCCGCCAACGAACGCGCGTTCCGGGTGATGGTCCGCAACGCGATGTTCCGCCGGGTCGAACTGGCCGCGCTGCGACGCTGGGACGAGCTGGCGGCACTCGGTCCCGGCCCGGACTGGGCCGAGGCACTCGCGGACTACTACGCGGAATACGAGCGCATCGGAACCGGACCCGACGCCAGGGGACCGCAACTGTTCCAAGTGGAACGAAGACCCGGATTCTGGCATGTACGGCAGGTGCTGGAGGACCCGGCGGGCGACCACGGCTGGTCGATCGACGCGGTGGTCGATCTGGCCGAGTCCGACGCCGCGGGCGAGGTCGTCTTCGACGACGTCACCGTGTCCGCCGGCTGAGCCCGCATCGCCTACCGGCCACCTGTTCCCGCAGGTCAGCAGCTCCGTCGCGGCCTGATGACAGGGTTGCGCCACCATGGGGCGAATCCAGGTTTGGACGGATTCGTTACTGGGTAGGGGCCGCTGATACTCTCTCCCCCGCTGCCGAAGCGAAAGATCAACTATGCCCGAATCGCCGTACCTTGTCATCCATCCCGAGCGTGTCCGCCAGAATTACCGCGCGCTCGACGCCGCCCTGTCCGCGGGCACGGGCGCCGCGACGAGGATCCGTTTCGCCGTGAAGGCGAGCCCGGTGCCGGAGATCGTGCGCCTGCTGGACGAGGAAGGCGCGGAATTCGACGTAGCCAGCATCGGCGAGATCGACCTCTGCCTCGGACTCGGTGTGGCGCCGGAGCGGCTGTGCTACGGCAACCCGATCAAGAAGGCCGCGCACATCGCCCGCGCCTACGCCCTCGGGGTGCGCCGCTTCGCCTTCGACACCGAGGACGATCTGCTGCGCATCGCCGAGCACGCGCCCGGCTCCGAGGTGGAGTGCCGCTTCCTCGCCTCGGCGCCGGAGTCGCGCACCCCGTTCGGCACGAAGTTCGGCTGCAGCCCCGGCGAGGCGTTCCGGCTGCTGGTCCGGGCCAGGGATCTCGGGCTGGTCGTCGCCGGACCCTACTTCCACGTCGGCTCTCAGCAACTGGATCCCACCGCGTGGCGGATCGGCATCGAGCAGGCGGGCCGGATCGCCGAGGCATTGGCCGACAAGGATATCCCGGTCGGCTCGGTGAACATCGGCGGCGGGCTGCCGATCTCCTACGCCGACGCGGCGCCCGCGCTGGGCGAGATCGCCGCGGTGGTGAAACACGCGGCGGCCGAATTCCTTTCCGGGAATACCGGATTGGTCGTCGAACCGGGCCGGGCACTGGTCGGTTCGGCGGGCACGATTCACGCCGAGGTCGTCGGCGTCCGCACCGCGCCGGACGGTCGGCGCTGGGTGTATCTCGACATCGGCCGCTACAACGGCATGGCCGAGACAGAGAACGAGTACATCGCCTACCGGTTCGTCACCGATCGCGACGGCGACCCCGTCGACGAGGCGGTGGTGGCCGGTCCGACCTGCGACGGCGACGATGTACTGTATCAACGCACGCGAGTCCTCCTACCGACCACGTTGCGAGCCGGTGATCGCGTTCGAATCCTCGACACCGGTGCCTATACCGCGAGCTATTCGTCGGTGTCCTTCAATGGTTTTCCGCCCTTGACCGTTCATGTCTCGGGCGCTGAGCGAGAGTGAGTTTGCCCATGACGGCGGAATTCACCGGTTGGCATGTGCTGGCCGAGTTCGGTGGTGTCGACGCAGCCCTCTGCGACGATCTCGAACGACTCGAATCGGCGTTGCGTGAGTCTCTGATCGCGGCGGGCGTCACCATCTGCGATGTCGTACACAAGAAGTTCGAACCGCAGGGGGTGACCGTCCTCGCGCTGTTGTCGGAGTCCCACGCCTCGATTCACACCTATCCGGAGTCCGGCGACATCTTCGTCGACGTCTTCACTTGCGGCAGCATCGGCGCTGGCGCGTCGAAGGCGGTCGAGCTACTGCGGGACGCGTTGGCGCCCAAGGACGTTCGGATGCAGGTCATCCGCAGGGGACACGGCAGTCAGCGGATCGAGGAGCCGGTGGGCGCGGGCCTGACCCGCATCTGGGACCTGCACGACGTGATCGTCGACACCCACACCCCGTTCCAGCACATGATCATCGCGCGGACCGAGCAGGGCATCAGCCTGTTCTCCGACGACGACCGCCAGTCCACCGAGTTCTCCCAGGTCACCTACCACGAGGCGATGATGGTCCCCGCCTTCGTGCTGGCCGAGAAGCTGGACAAGGTGTTGATCATCGGCTCCGGGGAAGGCGTCGCCAGCCAGATGTCGGTCGCCGCGGGCGCCACTCTGGTCGACCACGTCGACATCGACCAGCTCGAGGTCGAGCTGTGCGCCGAGCACCTGCCCTACGGCTACACAAGGGATGAACTGGCCGCCGCGGTCAAGGGTGAGGGGCCGATCAAGGTCCATTACGCCGACGGCTGGGATTTCCTGGCCGAGGCCGAGCGGGCGGGCACCCGGTACGACGTCATCGTGATCGACCTGCCGGACGAGCGCGTCGAGGACGCGCAGCACAACCGCCTCTACGAGGCGGAGTTCCTGTCCCGATGTCGTGCGCTGCTCGCGCCCGGCGGTGTGCTGTGCGCCCAGGCGGGCTGCGCGACGATGTGGCGCAACGAGACCCTGAAGCGGTCCTGGCAGCGTTTCCACGAGCAGTTCGGCACCGTGGTGCACTACGGCAGCGACGAACACGAGTGGTCGTTCCTGTTCGGCCTGGTCGAGGAGATCGACGACCCGGTCGGCGGGATGACCGATCGCCTGGCGCAGCTGCCCTACCAGCCCGAGACCATCGACGCCAGGGCGCTGGAGCGCGGCGCGATCGAACCGCACGCCCTGCGGGTCTAGGCAACGGCGCCCGAATGCGCCGGTTCCGGATCCGGAACCGGCGCATTCGGCGTTTCGTGTCCGATCAGAGCCGCGCCGGGTCGACGGGCGGCTGGTCCCGGTTGGTTCAGGAGCGCTGCTGCGCGCGCCACTGCTCGACGTCGACGCCGCCGACGCCCCAGTTCGACAGCGCGACCTCGTCGATCACGACGTACGTGCTCGCGGGCGATTTGCCGAGCACGTCCTGCAGCAGATCGGTGACGCCCTTGATCAGCCGCGCCTTCTGCTCGCGGGTCACGCCTTCGTCGGTGACTTTGATGTTCACATAAGGCATTTCAGGCCGCCCTTCCAGAGATGAACCCGCCGTCGACGGGGAGGATGTGTCCGGTGGTGAAGGCCGCGTCGGCGAGATACAAGACCGCGGCCGTCGTTTCGGCGACTTCGCCGATGCGGTTCAACAGCGCGAGTCTGCCCGAAGCAGGCTCGTCGCCGTCGCCGAACAGCGGTGTGCGAATGATGCCGGGGGCGACAGCGTTGACCCGGATGCCCTCGGCGGCGAGTTCGGCGGCGAGGCTGGTGGTCAACGCGTGTATGCCGCCCTTGCTGACCAAAGCCGCGGTGGCGGGCAACCCGGCGAGGGCGTGATCGATCAGCACGGTGCCGATGTTCACGATGCTGCCGCCCCTGGCTTGCGTCAGGAACTGCCGCACCACGGCCTGCGTCGTGAAGTAGGTGCCTTTGAGGTTGCCGTTCAGATAGACGTCCAGGTCTTGCTCGGTCACCTCGACAAACGGCTTGGCTCCGAAGATGCCCGCGTTGTTGACCAGCACGTCCACGCCACCGAATCGCTCCACCGCGACGCGCACCAGGGTCGCCGCGGTCGTGGCGGCGCCGATATCGCCCGGCACCGTAGCCACACGCTCCGGCGCACCGAGTTCAGCAGCCACCCGGGTCAGCTTTTCCTCGTCTCGGCCGTTGAGCACGACGTTGTCGCCGCGTTCCACGAACGCCCGTGCGATATCGCGACCGATTCCGCTCGAGGAACCGGTCACGATGACGGTCTTCACCATGGTGATCCTTTCTTATATACGACCGGTCGTCTTGGAACGGGTAGACGAAGACGCCGGACAGGTGCTGCCCCTGGAATCAGGGCAGGAAGTAATCGCCCAGCAGGCGATCGAGGCACTTGTGCAGCGGCGCGAGGGTGCGCTCCATCTTCATCCTGATGACCGCCCCTTCCCAGGATTCGAGCAGGAGATCGGCCAGTTCGACCGCCTCGATGTCGGCGCGGATCATGCCGAGGCGCTGCGCCTGCAGGAGTTGCTCGGCGACGCGATCGCGCCATGCGCGCCAAGCCACCGACAACGATTCCCGCAACAGCTCACTGCCTTCCAGCTCGCCCCCGAGATTCGCGATGAGGCACCCGCCGGTGAAATCCGCCGCGACGAAATCGTCCATCAGCCGTCCGAAGAACGCCCGCAAGCCGCTCACCGGGTCCGGCTCCGCGCCGAACGCCTCGGTCAGATTGCGCTGTACGCAGACCGAATGGTGCTCGATGATCGCGCGACCGAAGCTCTCCTTGCTGTCGAAGTAGTTGTAGAACGAGCCCTTCGGCACACCGACCTTGTCCAGGATCTGTTTGATACCCGTGCCGTGGTAGCCGTTGGTCAGAAACCCCGCGGCGCCCTCTTCGACGAGAAGACGCCGGGTGTCCTGGCTGCGTCGCGGTCGTGCCATGCGGTGAATATACGACCGGTCGTCTTGGAATTGCAACAGCCGCACATATGGCCTCACGCCGAGGGATCCGACCAGCCGGGTCCGGCCGAGTCCGAGAAGCTCGCGGGGTCCTGCCGCCACCGCGCGGACCGGACGGCGAAACGCGCGAGATGCTCGGCGGCGAACCGGTCCCGTTCCCAGTCCGCCGAGTCCGCCGCCACCGTCCAGACGTAGGTCCACACCGGAGCGTTCCGGCCCTCGAGGCGCACTTGGCGCAGGTCGTACTCGTCATCCTCGAACGCGTCGAGAATCTTCCACTCCGTCGCGCTGAGACCGGTCAGCAGGGCGCCGCGGGCGCGCCCGTGCGCCGCGGCGACCAGTCCCGGATACAACCGCCGCGGCAGCGCGGCGGCGCGCCACCCGGCCAGCTCGGCCGGTTCGAGCGATGGCACTCGCCCGAGCAGCGTCGTCAACACCTCGGGGAACTGCAGGGTGCCGTAGACGAACAACGCATGGTTCGATCCGGACAGGCGGCCGAGCCGCCCCTCTCCCAGCGCCGCCGATGCCAACTCGCCTCTCCTCTCACCGGCCTCCACTGTGCCCGGCCGGCGCGTTCGACGCAGCTACATCGGCCGCTGAGCACGGATGATGGCGGCCAGGTATTCGTAATCGTCGGCGCGGGCGCTGGACGTGCGAAAAACCAGGCCGATGGTGCGGCCGGGTGCGGGAGCGGAGAAGTGCGCCACGTCCAACGTGCCGCGGGCGGTCTCCGCCGCGACCGCCATCTGCGGGATCAGCGTGACACCGAGCCCGCCCGCCACGCACTGGACCACGGTGGACAGGGACGCGGCCCTGGTGTCGCCGACGGCGGCGGGATGCACATCGGCCGAGCGGCACGCCTCCAAGGTCTGATCGCGCAGGCAGTGCCCCTCGTCCAGCAGCAGCAGCGGCTGGGCGTCCAGCACCGACGCCGCCAGGTCGCCACGCCCGGCCAGTTCGTGGCCGCGCGGCGTGACCAGCACGAATTCCTCGGAGTACAGCGGAATCTCGACCAGGCCCGGCATCTCGGTGGGGACCGCCAGCAGCGCGACGTCCAGCACGCCGGTGCGCAGCCCGTCCAGCAGCCGGGCGGTCTGGTCCTCGATGATCTGCGGGCGCAGTTCGGGCAGCCGCTTGCGCAATTCCGGCAGCAACCCGGGCAGCACATAGGGGGCGACCGTCGGGATGATGCCCATCCGCAGCGTGCCGCCGAGCCCGTCACCGGTGGCCGACGCGACGAAACGGTCCGCGGCCTCCAGCGTCGCCATCGCCTTTGGCAGCAACCGCATCCCGGCGGCGGTCACCAGCACGCGCCGGGTGCTGCGTTCGATCAGCTGGAGCCCGAGCCCGTGTTCCAGGGCGGCGAGCGCCTGCGATAGCGTGGGCTGACTCACACCGAGACGGGCAGCCGCGGTGCCGAAATGGCGGTATTCCGCGATCGCCGCGAACGCACGCAGCTGTGACAGGGTGGGCTGATAAGTCTGATCAGTCACCCCTATCAGTGTAGTGCGACTGATCACCTTTACCTTTTACCGCCCCTTGGGCAAGATCGCCCATGAGCTTTTCACCCGCGGTGTGAGTGCTGAATTCGAGTCGGTGGCCGACTTTCACGGCAACGGTTCGGCAATACCGCAGAACACAGTTGGCAATCAAATGACGAGGAGACGAGCATGGCCCTGCTGACCATCGGCGACCAATTCCCGGCATACAACCTCACCGCGGTCATCGGCGGTGACCTGTCGAAGGTCGACGCTCAGCAGCCCGACGACTACTTCACCCGGATCACCAGCGACGACCACGCGGGCAAGTGGCGGATCGTCTTCTTCTGGCCGAAGGACTTCACCTTCGTGTGCCCGACGGAGATCGCCGCGTTCGGCAAGCTCAACGACGAATTCGAGGACCGGGACGCCGTGGTGCTCGGCGCGTCGGTGGACAACGAGTTCGTGCACTTCCAGTGGCGCGCTCAGCACGAGGACCTCAAGACCCTCCCCTTCCCCATGCTTTCGGACCTCAAGCGGGAACTGGCCGCGGCCACCGGTGTGCTCAACGCCGACGGCGTCGCCGACCGCGCCACCTTCATCGTCGACCCGAACAACGAGGTCCAGTTCGTCTCCGTGACCGCGGGTTCGGTCGGCCGCAACGTCGACGAGGTGCTGCGCGTGCTCGACGCCCTGCAGTCCGACGAGCTGTGCGCCTGCAACTGGAAGAAGGGCGACCCCACCATCAACGCGGGCGAACTCCTGTCCGCCAGCGTCTGAAAACCGCAGTCGCATCCGGACTTCCTGGTACGTCCCAACCCCACACCATCGAGAACCGACCTGGTCCCCGCACGGGATCGCTTCGAGTAGAGGAATCGCCGCATGAGCATTGAGAACCTGAAGAACTCCCTTCCCGAGTACGCCAAGGACCTCAAGCTCAATCTGTCATCCATCGCGCGCACCACGGTGCTGAACGAACAGCAGTTGTGGGGCACCCTGCTCGCGTCGGCGGCCGCCACCCGGTCGACGACCACGCTGCGCGAGATCGCCGAGGAAGCCGCCGACGCGCTGTCGGCGGAGGCGTACAACGCCGCGCTCGGCGCCGCCTCGATCATGGGCATGAACAACGTGTTCTACCGGGGCAAGGCGTTCCTCGGCGGTCGCTACGACGACTTGCGGGCCGGGCTGCGCATGCAGATCATCGGCACGCCGGGCGTCGACAAGGCCGACTTCGAGCTGTGGTCGTTCGCGGTCTCCTCGATCAACGGTTGCGCGCACTGCCTCGAGGCGCACGAGCACACGTTGCGCGAAGCGGGCGTATCCCGCGAAGTGATCTTCGAATCGCTGCGCGCCGCCGCGATCGTGGCCGGAGTCGGCCAGGCGGTGCAGTCGACCGAGGCCCTCACCGCGGCCGCGATCTGATTTCGCTGGGAAAGCGGCCCCTGTCCTGCGACGGGGGCCTCTTTCGCGTTCCATTGTGGTCTGCGTGACAGCTCGCGCCCGCGGCATCCGAGTAGGCTCGGCGAGCATGAGCACACAGGTCGATGTGGTGCGAGTGTTCACCGACGCCGCCGGACGCTTCGGCAACGAGTTGGGTATCGCACGGGCGGCCGACGTGGCCGCGGCCGATCGGCAGGCGCTGGCCGCCAAGGCCGGATACAGCGAGACCGTGGTCGTCGAGGAGCCGGTGGACGGCACCGCCGCGGTGCGGATCTACACCCCCACTATGGAACTTCCGTTCGCCGGGCACCCCTCGGTGGGGACGGCGTGGTGGTTCGCGTCGCAGGGCCTTGCGGTGCGGACACTGGACGTCCCCGCGGGCCCGGTGGCCGTGGAACTCACCGAGGGATTGACTTGGATCACCGCTCGCGGCGAGTGGGCGCCCGCGTTCACCTTCCATCAACTGGACGACGCCGAGGAGCTGGCCACCTTGCGGCCGGAGGAGTTTCCCGGCGGTCCGCACTACCTGTGGGCGTGGACCGACGAGCATCGCGCCGCCCTGCGATCGCGCATGTTCGCGCCGACCATGGGCATCACCGAGGACGAGGCGACCGGAGCCGCGGCCGTGGCGTTGACGGCGCTGCTGCGCAAGGGACTGGTCATCACCCAGGGCAAAGGCTCGCAATTGTTCACCCGGTGGGACTCCGACGGCTGGGTGCATCTGGGCGGCCGAGTCGCCGCGGACCAGCCGGTGGAGATCTGACGCCGCTCAGGGCAGGGTCACGCCCACGATCGGATCGCCGCTCGGTGCGTCCGAACCGCCGTCCGGTTCGACGCTCACCGCCAGCACTTCGCCGGACCGGAAACCGGTGACGAACGGCCGCTCGGTCGACGGCACGTCGCTCAGCAATCCCGCCGAGCGGGGTTGCCCGTCGGAACCGACCAGCCACACCTGATACACCCGGCCCAGCGGCGGCGGAGCGACCCGATCGAAGACGACGACCGCGCGTCCGAGTTCGGGTGAGGCGTCGACGACGAGCAGCCCACCCCCGGCGAACGATCCGTTCACCGTCCGCATGTGCACCCGATCGGCGGCGGCCGGGTCCGAGTGGGAGCCGAGGAGCTGCGCGGTCACCACACTGCCGCCGATCACCAGGCACAAGACGGCCGCGATCGGGGCCACCCAGCGCAGCGAGCGCCGCCACGACGCGATCCGCGTGCTCGACCGCTCGGCGCGCTCGTCGGGCAGCGCGGCCAGGATGCGGCGTTCCAGCTCCGGCGGCGGCGCGAGCTCACCGAGCACGGCCAGCCGCCCCATGACGTCACGCACCTGCCACACGGTGTCGGAGAACGCCTGGCGTACTTCCGGGTCCGCGGCCGCCAGACGGGCATCGATGTGCCTGCGTTCGATATCGGCGACCGCGTCCAGCGCGCAGGGGTAGGCGAGGTCGATGAGGTCCGCCTCCGAGCGCGGCGAGGTGTCAACCATCGCTGCCTTCCCCGGACAAACATTGCTCCAATCGTTTCAGCCCGTCGCGGATGCGGGTCTTGATCGTGGGCAGCGGCACCGAGAGACGATCGGCGACCTCCCGGTAGGTCCACCCGCCGTAGTAGGCCAACACGATCGCTTCGCGCTGCGTGGGGGTCAACCTCTCCAGGCAGCCTGCCACCTGTTGCTCCTCGATGCGCTGGGTGACCGATTCGGCGACGACATCGTGGGCGCGCCCGAGCTGCTCGTGCGCGTAGACGAGGTCCCGGCTGGTGGCCGAACTCTCCGCGCGAACCCGGTCCACCGCCCTGCGATGGGCGAGCATCATGAGCCAGCCGACCGGACTGGCCAGCGTGGCATCGTAGCGATGGGCCATCGACCAGACCTGGAGGTAGACCTCCTGGGTCACCTCCTCCGCGGCGGCATGACTGCGCAGCACTCGCACCGCGAGCCCGAACACCCGCGGACTGGTCAGCTGATAGAACTCGGTGAACGCGCCGCGATCGCCCGCGCCTGCGGCGGCGAGTAGCGCCGCGAGCTCACGGCTCGCGCGGGTCGCCCCTGCTCGGTCGTAGCCGGTGGGCAGCGGGCACGCGAGCGCCGGGGCATCGGTTTCCTCGCGCGCACGTGCCGGACCGCCGGAGCGATGGGGTGAAGCAGAACCGTGTTCGTTGCTCATGGCCGAATCCCGTGCCTGCATGCACAGGGGTTCGGTATGCGCGGGAAACCGGATTGGTCACGGTCACCGAATGATCACGGCCGCGAGCATGTATGCGGTGCCCGCGTCCATCACCACATGCGGCACCGCCGCCCACGGTTTCGCGGGACCGGTGAGGGCGGCGACGCAGCCGCTGGAACGCACCAGCAGCCCCAGCGGCCCCGGCACGTGCGCCCGGGTCCGGCCGGTACAGGCGGTGAAGGTCACCAGAAGCGCGTCGAGCAGGAACAGGACGGCGAGAACGAGCGCCGGTCCGGTGGACGGACCGCCCGCATGGCCGGAACCCGTATGGCCGGACATCGCGTAGAGCATCGCCGCGGCGGCGACGATGTGGTAGCCGAGCGGTACCAGCCGGTCGATCGGCAATGGCCGCCCCTGGGTGGCGTGCTCCACGGCACGGATCGTCAGCAACCCGGCGAACACCACGGCCATCGCCGTCAGTACGCCGCGCACCGCATGCGGGCTCGCGCCCGAGGGAAACACCAGCATGCCGAGCATCACCAGGCACATCACCAGGTGGGCCGCATCGGATTCGGAGTGCCCGGCCGAGGTGTCCGACGGTGGCCGCGTCTGCGCGACGGACCCGGTCGACGACGTCGCGGCCGCCGCCACCCGCGACAGCACGATCCCCGCGGCGATCACGAACGCCGCCACCATCATCCACCGCAATACGGCATACTCCTGCACGAACTGCGCCACACCCCACCACCTCTCAGCACGGCGACCACGGTCGTCGCCCTTCCATGCTCGCATCCCGGAGCGTTCGAGGTGTCATTTTCAAATCGCGCACATCATGTAGGACGCAGAGGGAAGCCATACCTCAGCAGTTCGATCGCCTGCCCTCATGGCCGAGTTCCGAGGTGCGCGCCGCATCGCGGATTCGGTTGAACGACAGTGGTTTCGATCTACCCTGAAGACAGCGCTGACAGCGTGCTACTTCGATGCTGTTGAAGGCTGCTGTCGGACAGTTCTGAGCACGGCCTGCCGTCCCGGCGACGACTTCGCAGCGTGCTCCGCCGTGTCGCGGAAGTCGGCTCCGCGCGGCGCTCTTCGATTCGAGGCCGCCCGGGGAACGCTCGGGTGCGGCCTCGGCGAGATGCCGAGTCAGTGGCGGGATGCGGATGGAACCGAGCGACCCGCCATGATGGAGTCATGTCCCACCAGGCCGGCAAACACGTCACCGAGATCGAGCGCGACGGTCTGCGCATCGTCGTCGACGACCTCACCGGCCCGGAGGTCGCGGCACTGCTCACCGAGCACCTTGCCGAGATGGCCGCGCACTCGCCCGCGGAGAGCATGCACGCGCTGGACCTGGCGGCGCTGCGTCATCCGGACGTCACGTTCTGGACCGCATGGGACGGTGCGGCCCTCGCCGGATGCGCCGCGGTGAAGCGCCTCGACGACGACCACGCCGAGATCAAATCCATGCGCACCGCCGCGACGCACCAACGCCGCGGTATCGCGACCACCCTGCTGCGTCATCTGCTCGCCGAGGCCACCGCGCGCGGCTACCGCCGCCTCAGCCTCGAGACGGGTGCGCATGATTTCTTCCGGCCCGCACGACGGCTCTACGCCGCCCACGGCTTCGCCCACTGCCCGCCGTTCGGTGACTACCGCCCTGATCCACACAGCGTCTTCATGAGCCGTGACCTCTGACGTCAAGCATCGTTCAACGCGCGGGTGAATCCCTCGACGAGCTCGGCGACCTGGTCGTCGGTCATGACGAAGGCCGGGGAGACCTGCATGGCCCCTTGGCCCGCGGCGCGACCGGAGATGCCGTGCGCACGCAACGTCTTGACCAGTCGCGGCCCTTCGGCGGGATCGGTGAGCTGGATGGCCGCGACGGCGCCGAATCCGCTGCGCACCTCGGCGACCCTGGGGTGTTCGGCGAGCACCGACAGCTGATCGTGCAGGCTGGATTCCAGGCGCAAAGCGGCCGCGAGCAGGTCTTCCCGCTCGACGATGTCGAGATTCGCCAACGCGGCGGCCGCCGCGCCCGCGTGGCCGCCGTAGGTGTAGCCGTGCCGCCACCAGACGCCGCCCGCGAAGAACGGCTCCGCCACGCGCGGGGCGGCGAATACCGCGCCCATCGGGAGATATCCGGAGGTCAGCCCCTTCGCGGTGGTCATCAGATCGGGTTCGAGCGCGAGCCGGGACGAGGCGAACCACGCTCCGCCGATGCGGCCGAAACCGGTGACCACCTCGTCGGCGACGAACAGGATGTCGTGGTCGCGGCAGATCCGGCGCACCTCGGCGAGGTAACCCGCCGGTGGCGGATACACACCGCCCGCGCCGATGACGGGTTCGCAGAAGAACGCGGCGATCCGCTCGGCGCCGACTTCCTCGATGAGGGCGAGCAGTGCCTTCGCGTCGTCCCATTCCACGGTGCGCGCCGCGGGCATCAGCTCGCCATAGCCTTCGCGGTTTCCCGGGAGGCCACCGAGCGCGGTGCCACCCACGTGCATGCCGTGATAGGCCATCCGCCGCCCGACCATGATCGTCTTGCCCGGCTGCCCTAGTTCGTGCCAGTAGCGGCGGGCGAGCTTGGTCGCGGTGTCGACGGAGTCGGAGCCGCCCGAGGTGAAGAAGATCTTGCTGCCGGGAACCGGCGCGAGCCCGGCGAGCCGCTCGGCGAGTTCCTGGGTGGCCGGCTCGGTGATGTCGCCGAAATTGGAGTAGTGCGCGATCGTGCGCAGCTGCGCGGCCACCGCGTCGGCGATCTCGCCGCGCCCGTGGCCCACGTTGGCGAACCACAGGCCCGCGGTGGCGTCCAGGTAGCGGTTGCCCGCCCGGTCGAAGACGTAGGCGCCCTCCCCGCGGGCGACCACGAACGCTCCGTCCCGCTCGACGGCGCCCATGTCGGCGAAGCCATGCCATAGCGCGTTCATGTCTTCCACCTTTACCGGTTCCCCGGCCGCGGTCCATACCTTCGAATACCGCGACCGCTCCGCGAACCGGACGCATACACCGCGCGCACCGGCGCTGAACAGCGCATATTCGGGCGAGACACCGCGCCGGTCGCGCACCTCCGGCTTACTCTCGGCTACCGGACGCACCGCCTGGTGGAAAAATCCGCTGGCGGATTTCGCTAGGCTGGTCGATGCAATGACCAGGACAGCCGCCACCGATCTCCGCGACCTTCGCACCCGCCTGGCGAATCTTTCCCTTCGCGACGAACACCGGTTGCGGCGCAGGCTCGACAAAGCGCGCGGCGGCGACCTGGGCGAGGTGGAGACCGAGATCACAGCGGCCGAACTGCGCGTCGCAGCGCGGCGCGCCGCGGTGCCGGAGATCCGCTACCCGGAGCAGCTACCGGTCACCGCCCGCCGCGAGGACATCGCCGCTGCCATCGCCGAGCACCAAGTGGTCATCGTCGCGGGCGAGACCGGCTCCGGCAAGACCACCCAGATCCCGAAGATCTGCCTCGAACTCGGCCGCGGCATCCGCGGCACCATCGGGCACACCCAGCCCCGCAGGCTCGCCGCGCGCACCGTGGCCGAACGCATCGCCGAGGAGCTGGGTACCGAACTCGGCGACGTGGTCGGCTACACGGTGCGGTTCACCGACCACGCCTCCGAACACACGCTGGTCAAGTTGATGACCGACGGCATCCTGCTCGCGGAGATCCAGCGCGACCGGCTGCTGCGCCGCTACGACACGATCATCATCGATGAGGCGCACGAACGCAGTCTCAACATCGACTTCCTGCTCGGCTACCTCAAACAGCTGCTGCCCCGCAGGCCCGACCTCAAGGTGATCATCACTTCGGCGACCATCGATCCCGAGCTGTTCGCCCGGCATTTCGCGGACGAACATGGCACGCCGGCACCGATCGTCGAGGTCTCCGGGCGCTCGTACCCGGTGGAGATCCGCTACCGGCCGCTCGCGCTGGAGCTGCCGAGCGCCGCCGAGGACGAAGACGACGAAGATACCCGCATCGTCGACCGAGACCCGGTGGACGCCATCGGTGACGCGGTGACCGAACTGTTCGCCGCGGGCGACGGCGACGTGCTGGTATTCCTGTCCGGCGAACGCGAGATCCGCGACACCGCGGACGCGCTGCGCGATCTGAAGCTGCCGCGCACCGAGATCCTTCCGCTGTACGCCCGGCTGTCCACCGCCGAGCAGCACCGCGTGTTCGCCCCGCACACCGGGCGCCGGGTGGTGCTCGCGACGAACGTCGCGGAGACCTCGCTCACGGTGCCAGGGATCCGGTACGTCGTCGACCCGGGCACCGCGCGGATCTCGCGCTATTCCATGCGGACCAAAGTGCAACGGCTGCCGATCGAACCGGTGTCCCAGGCATCGGCGCGGCAGCGATCCGGGCGTTGCGGTCGCGTCGCCGACGGCATCTGCATCCGCCTGTATTCGGAGGACGACTTCGAATCCCGGCCCACCTTCACCGATCCGGAGATTCTGCGCACCAACCTCGCCGCGGTGATCCTGCAGATGACCGCGCTCGGACTCGGTGACATCGAGAACTTCCCGTTCGTGGAGGCGCCGGACCGCCGCGCCATCCGCGACGGCGTCGGCCTGCTCGAGGAGCTCGGCGCACTCGCGCGGCGGGACGGCGGGGCCAGGGCGAGTGGCGACGACGCCGCACTGTCGCTGACGCCGATCGGCCGCGAGATGGCCCAGCTCCCCGTCGATCCCCGGATGGCGCGGATGCTGGTGGAGGCGCAGCGCACCGGGTGCCTGGCCGACGTGCTGGTCATCGTCGCGGCGCTGTCGATCCAGGACGTCCGCGAGCGGCCCGCCGATCAGCAGCAGGCCGCCGACACCAAGCACGCGCGGTTCACCGTCGACGGCTCCGATTTCCTGGCCTACCTGCGCCTGTGGGAATACCTCGGCGGACAGCGCAAGTCGTTGTCGTCCAATCAGTTCCGCCGTCTGTGCCGGGAGGAGTTCCTGCACTACCTGCGGATCCGGGAGTGGCAGGATCTCCACGGGCAGCTGCGCACGATCACCAGGGGCCTCGGCTGGTCGACGCGCACGGAGAACGCGGAGGACGGTGCGAAACCGGACCGAGCCGAAGCGGCGGCACCGGATCGCAAGTCCGGCAACAGGTCACGCAGGGGTCGCGGCGGCGACGGACGCGCAGGCTCCGAGCCTGGCAGGTCCGCCACCGCGGCCGTCGTGGACGACGGACTCCCCTGGGATGCCACCGCCATCCATCAGGCGCTGCTGGCGGGCATGCTGTCGCACATCGGCGTCCGAGAGGCGGAAACCCGGGAGTTCCTCGGCGCCCGCAACGCCAAGTTCATGATCTTCCCCGGTTCGTCGCTGGCCAAGAAGCCGCCCCGCTGGGTGATGGCCGCCGAACTGGTCGAGACCTCACGGCTGTGGGGGCGGATGGCCGCGAAGATCGAGCCCGAATGGGCCGAGCGGCTGGCGGGCGACCTCGTCAAGCGCACCTACTCCGAACCACACTGGTCGGCCAAGCGAGGCGCGGCGCGCGCCTACGAACGGGTGACGCTGTACGGCATCCCCCTGGTCACCGGCAGGCCCGTGGATTACGGCCGCATCGACCCGGAGCTGTCCCGCGAGTTGTTCATCCGCCATGCCCTGGTGCAGGGCGAGTGGCAGACCCGGCACGAGTTCTTCCACCGCAATCGCGCGCTGCTGGACGATGTCGCCGACCTGGAGCACCGCGCCCGCCGCCGCGACATCCTGGTCGACGACGAGGTGCTGTTCGAGTTCTACGACAAGCGCCTGCCCGCCGACATCGTCTCGGTGCGGCACTTCGACAGCTGGTGGCGCGCCGCACGCCGGGAGAACCCGGCGCAGCTGGACTTCTCCACCTCCACCGTGGTCAACGAGGGCGCGGCCGCGCTGGACCCGGCGGCGTTCCCCGACTCCTGGCGGCAGGGCGAACTCAGTTTCCCGCTCTCCTACCAGTTCGAACCGGGCAACGAGGACGACGGCGTCACCGTGCGGATCCCGGTGGAACAGCTCGCCCACGTTCGCGCCGTCGGTTTCGACTGGCTGGTGCCGGGCATGCGCGAAGAACTGGCCGCCGCTCTGATCAAGACGTTGCCGAAGGCCTTGCGGCGCAGCGTTGTTCCCGCCCCCGATTTCGCGGCCGCCGCCTTGGCGGCGCTCACCCCGCGTGCGGAGCCGCTGCGCGCGGGGCTGGCACGCGAGCTGTCCCGGCTGGGTTCGGTGCCGATCGCCCCCACCGACTTCGACACCGCCGCGCTGCCCGACCACCTGCGCATGACCTTCGCGGCCGTCGGCGGCGACGGGGCTACGCTCGCGCGCGGCAAGAGCCTCGTCGCGCTGAAAACGCAGCTGGCCGAACAGGTCTCCGCCTCGGTCGCCCGGGCCACCGCGGGCGCGGAACGCCCTCCGGCCACGGTGTGGACCTCCGAATCGCTGGGCACCATCGCGCCGACGGTGCGGCGCGAGGTGGCGGGCCAGACCGTCACCGGATATCCCGCGCTCGTCGCCGAAGGGGACGGCGTGGCGCTCCGGGTTCTCAGCTCCCCCGCGGAGCAGGCCGCCGCCATGCGCCTCGGCACCAGAAAGTTGCTGCTGCACGCACTGCCGACGTCGGTCCGCTCCGCCACCGCGGGCCTGTCGCCCGCGGACCGCCTCGCCCTGAGTCAGAATCCGTACGGCTCGCTGGAGGCGCTGCTCGAGGACTGCCGCGCGGCCGCCGCCGACGAATTGCTCGCGGCCGCGGGCGGGCCGGTGCACGACCCGGCGAAGTTCGACGCGCTCGTCGTCCGGATTCGGCCCGATTTCACCGCTACCATCGCTCGTTTCGTGCGCCTGGTCGTGCCGATCCTCGCCGGCGCACACCAGGTCTCCGCGGCGCTGGAGCGAACGAGCGAGCGCGACATCGCCGATGACGTCCGTCATCAGCTCGACAACCTGGTGTTCCGCGGCTTCGTCTCCGAGACCGGCGCGACGAGGCTGCGCGAGCTGCCCCGTTATCTCCAAGCCGCGGTGACGCGACTGGAGGCGCTGCCCGGCTCCGCCGTTCGCGATCGGCAGGGCATGGCCGAACTCGATCGGGCGCTGGCCGCCTACGACCGCCTGGTCGCGTCGCTACCGGAGAACCGCAAGCATGCACCCGCGGTCACCGAAATCTGGTGGATGATCGAGGAATTCCGGGTCAGCCTGTTCGCGCAGAAGCTCGGCACCCCGTTTCCGGTGTCGGCCAAGCGAATCGAGAAGGCGATCGCCGCTGTGCGGCGCTGAGTCAGTCGGCGGCCGACAACGCTTCCGCACGCGCCCGGCGCATCTCCCTGATCTCGCGTTCGAAGTCGTCGGCCGAGGTGAACGATCGGTAGACCGAGGCGAAGCGCAGGTAGGCCACCTCGTCCAGATCCCGCAGCGGGCCGAGAATGGCCAAGCCCACCTCGTGACTTGGCACCTCGGGAGAACCCTTCGCCCGCACCGCGTCTTCCACCTGCTGAGCGAGCAGGTTCAGCGCGTCGTCGTCGACCTCACGGCCTTGGCAGGCCCGGCGCACACCCCGGATGACCTTCTCACGGCTGAACGGCTCGGTGACGCCGCTACGCTTGACCACCGACAGAATGGCCGTCTCCACCGTGGTGAACCGCCGCCCACATTGCGGGCAGGCACGACGGCGACGGATGGCCGCGCCTTCGTCGGCCTCGCGCGAATCCACCACCCGGGAGTCGGGGTGTCGGCAGTACGGGCAATGCATCCGAGAAATCCTTCGTCGATGCGCGTGCTCGCGTCCGGACCGGGCACCGATCGCGGCGATCGGTCCGGCGAGCCCGTGTACAGAGGTCTATACCCCGGCACCAGGTATTCCTCGTGCGA
Organism: Nocardia sp. NPDC051929; assembly: GCF_044548645.1. Classification (NCBI taxonomy): domain Bacteria; kingdom Bacillati; phylum Actinomycetota; class Actinomycetes; order Mycobacteriales; family Nocardiaceae; genus Nocardia; species Nocardia sp. NPDC051929. The sequence goes on from NZ_JBIUCG010000003.1 coordinate 332,929, forward strand.
CACGCGGAATACCTGCATAACACTTCGAGGATACCCGTCCGAGTTTCCGGTTTGTCGCACTCACCCCGGCTGTCGGACGCTGCTCGGTCAGCCGGAGATCTGCCAGTGCGCGGTCAGGTCCGCGAGCAGCTCCGGTAAGCGGGCGGCCAGGCGACCGCGCGCCAGCTTGTTCCAGAACGCCTCGCCGAGGACGGCGCCGGCCGACACGGGATCGGTCTCCATATCGATGTGGCGGGGCACCAGGTCACCGGTGATGTAGTTCCATCGGGTGTCGCGGTCGGCCCAGTTGAAGCCGGGCAACGGGACGCGCAGCGCGAGGCCGCGGCCTCCGACTTCGGCGCTCACTACCGTCGGGGCGAACACGCCTGGCGCGCGAACGCCCGGGACAGCGGGTTTGCCCGCGATGGTGCTGACATAGGTGAGCACGCGGCCGATCGGCGCGCGACCCGCCGATGTCTCGTCCCACTGGTCGGCCACGACGTGGTTCTGCTCCCGATCGGTCATCCGGACCAGCGCGTCGATGTAGCCGTCCCGGGTGCCCGAGGCGATCGACCGCCAAGCGGCGTGGATGTCGTCGTCCAGCACACCGGCCGCGTACATCTCGTCGATTCCGCGTATGCCGAGCGCGACGTAGGCCTCGTGCATCGGCACCAGATCCGTGAAGATGTGCTTCTGCATGATCATCAGGCGGGTCTGGTACCAGGCGACGTCCGCCGCGGTCAGCCGAGAACCCTCGGTAGCGAGCAGCCGGATGTCCTCCGGCAGCGCAGCCGCCAGTTCCGGTGGAGTGGCGCGCAGGAGATCGGCGACCGTGTCGCCGAGCCGATGGATGCCGGGCAGGTCCAGGACGAAACCCGCGTCGCTCATGTCGAAGAATCCGGAGGCGAACGATCCGCCCGCGATTCCGGCGAGTCCCGCCCAGTAGAACTCCGGGTGCTGGGTGGCCAGCCGCAGGTAGTTGACGTACACCTGATTGAACGTGCGTTCGTTCGCGCGCGGGCCCCGACCGGGATCCCAAGCCGCCAGGTCGATGTCGGCGTTGCGGGTGGCGACCACCAGCCAGTACTGGTGCAGCAGCGTCGCGTATCTGCGCGGCGGCACTCCGTCGGCCCGCGCCTGCCGCAACGCCTCCGCTAGGTCGAATTCGCTCAGCGGGAGAAGCGGATCGAGTCCACCCGGCCCCGCACCGTCGCCATTGACGGACGGGAGATCGAGATACGCCGCGTAGGCGGGCTCCGCCCTGGCGATGGCTGCCGCGCCGAGCCCGAAGACCAGACAAAGGGACAAGGCGGCAACGCGGGTGAAGACGCGAACCGAGCGCCCTGCGGTAAGGAGTGTCATGTGCTGAGAAGTCCCGACATCGTTCGGGCGGCGTCGCCCGGATCACGTTTTCAGCACGGTAGCAACACGTTCTAGTTTTCGATCAACAATTCCGGCCGCCCAGGGTGGCCGATTTCCCTTGTGCTCAGCGCGAATTGCCGCCCATCGGCACGCTCGAGCCATCCACCACGGCCGGCACCGACCGGCCGGACCCACCGCCCCACTCACCCGCGCGCACATGCGACAAAGCGATCAAGCCCACCACCGTCGAAGCGGTGAGCAGGGCGGCGACGGCGAGGGCGGCGAACCCGATCCGCGCCTGCTCGACCCGGCGCATGGGATGTTCGCCACGAGGACGACGCCGCGCGAAAGTGCTTACGCCCCGGTCATAAGCGAGCATGCCCGCACCGGGACGCGCGCCGGGCGGACGCCGATCGACCGCGGATCGATGCGCGGGCGTCAGCGTGCGCGGGCGCGCGCCGCCGCACAGCAGCCGCCGAGCAGTCTCGTACCCGAGATCATCCTGCGCCGGGGCCGGATCGGCGACGCGGCGCTCGGCTTCGGCCTCCGCCGCAGCGATTGAAGGGGTGACATGGCTGATCGCAGTGCTCATCGGACAAACCTCCGTAGTGGGTGCTCCGTTGCCGGTCGAGCCGTTCGAACACACGTTCCGCGCTCATTCGCTCACATGTTCGAAGAACTGGTGTTCGATTTCTACCACGCCGCGACGACAAAGTCAGCAAGAACACCCGACATGCGTCGAACAGATGTTTGATCCAGCGGCGCTACCGGACTAGATTCGAAGGACCGAAGACACGACAGGCCGAGAAGACACATGCCGGGCGCGGACCGGTCTGGCACAGCAGGAAAGGGCGGTTGCGGTGAGGCAGACGGACGACACGGGTGACGAGACCGAGAGCGGCGCCGACGCGGCGGGTAGCGGGGCGGATCTCACCGTGCGTCAGCGCAAAGTGCTCGAGGTGATCCGCACCTCGGTGAGCGAGCGCGGCTACCCGCCGAGCATCCGGGAGATCGGTGACGCCGTCGGCCTCACGTCCACCTCGTCGGTCGCCCATCAGCTGCGCGCCCTGGAACGCAAGGGCTACCTGCGCCGGGACCCGAATCGCCCGCGCGCCGTGGACGTCAGGGGCCTGGACGAAGTGGTCCGGTCGGTGACCAGCTTGCCGGTCGCCGCGGTCGACGACGGTGAGATCACCGTCGACGTCGACCGTCCCGTCCCCACCTTCGTTCCGGTGCTCGGCCGCATCGCCGCCGGTGGCCCGATCCTGGCCGAGCAGGCCGTGGAGGACGTCTTCCCGCTGCCGCGCGAGCTGGTCGGCGACGGTTCGCTGTTCCTGCTGAAGGTCGTCGGTCAATCCATGATCGACGCGGCGATCTGCGACGGCGACTGGGTGGTCGTGCGGCAGCAGAACGTCGCCGAGAACGGCGACATCGTCGCCGCGATGATCGACGGTGAGGCCACGGTGAAGACCTTCAAGCGCACCGGCAAGGACGTCTGGCTGATGCCGCACAACCCGGTCTTCGAGCCGATCCCCGGCAACGACGCCCAAATTCTGGGCAAGGTCGTCACGGTCATCCGCAAGATCTGACGGCCCGGCGCAACGATCCACCGTCGGCGGGCCGAATGCTCGTCGGCCGGTGGACGTCCGGTACTCACAGCTGATTGCCAGGATGCGCGCAGGAGATTCACCAGGACGCTTGCGAGACTCCTGCGGTGACAGCGATCCCCGCCGAGGCCGCCCTGCCCGATGCGAATCCGATTGCCACCCGTCCCGAGCCGGGGGAATTATCGCCCGCGCGGCTATGGGAGCGCGCAGGGCTGGCGGCATTGCTGCTCGGGACCGCGGCCGCGTACTTGTGGCACATCACGGTCAACGGCATGGGCAACGGCTTCTACGCCGCGGCGGCCTGGTCGGGTGCGCGGGACTGGAAAGCGGTGCTGTTCGGTTCTCTCGACCCGGGCAACTTCATCACGGTGGACAAGCCGCCGGTGTCGCAATGGGTGATGGGTGTTTCGGGGCAACTGTTCGGATTCGGCAGCGCGAGCATGCTGGTGCCGCAGGCGCTGATGGCTGTCGCCGCGGTGGCATTGATGTACGCGATGGTCGCCGGGGCGACGACCAGCCGGGCCGCCGGTCTGCTCGCCGGAGCCGCGCTGGCGGCAACGCCGGTGGTGGCGTTGATGTTCCGGTTCAACAATCCGGATGCCGTGATGGTGCTGCTGATGACCGCGGGCGCGTACTGCACGCTTCGGTCGGCGCGGCAGGCGAGCGCGCGCTGGCTGATGCTGGCGGGCGTCGCGCTCGGGTTCGCGTTCCTGGCGAAGATGCTCGAAGGTCTCATGGTGTTGCCCGCCTTGGCGCTCACCTATCTGATCGTCGCGCCGACCTCGGTGCGGAACCGGTTGCTGCACTTGTCGGCCGCCGCGGCGGCACTGGTCGTCTCGTCCGGCTGGTATGTGCTGCTGACGGTGCTGTGGCCCGCCACGGCGCGGCCGTACCTGGCAGGCTCGACGGACAACACGTTCATGGATCTGGTGCTTGGCTACAACGGGTTCGCTCGCTTCCTGGGACAGAACCACCACGGCGGCAACAGATTCGCGCTGCCTCCGGGGTACGAGATGCCTACCTCCGGCGGGCACACCGGCGGCGGGTTCGGCGGCTTCAGCGGACCAGGCCCGGCTCGCCTGTTCACCGGTGAGATCGGTTTCGAGATCTCCTGGCTGCTTCCGGCCGCCCTGCTCGCCTTCGCACTGGTGCTCGTCTCCCGTCGGGGTATGCCACGAACGGACCCGGTTCGTGCGGCCGCGCTGGCGTTCGGGCTGTGGCTGGTCGTCGACGGCGTCGCGTTCACCGTGATGCGCGGCGGTATGCACGCCTACTACACGTTGGCGATCGGTCCGGCCGTGGCCGGGATGTTCGCCATCGGGGTGGCCGAGGTGTGGCGGCGCCGGTCGGAGGCGTTCGGTCGTGTCGGCGCCGCCGCACTGGTGCTGACGTCGGGACTGTGGGCTTTCGTCCTGCTGAATCGCAATCCCGGGTGGCTGCCGCCGCTGCGCTGGACGCTCGTGGCGATCTCGCTGGCGGTGGCGCTGGGACTGGTCGCCGCCGCCTTCCCGGCCGGGGCGCGACGGGTGCGAGCCAGAGCCGTATCGGTGCTCGTCGCCGTGGGCGTGCTCGCCGGGATCGGCGGATCGACGGCATACGCCGCGGCCACTCTGCCGCAGGCGCACACGGGCGGCAGTCCTACTGTGGGCCCGGCACGGCCCACGACGGCGGATCCGTCGAGCGACATGCGCCGCGAGGTGACCGCGTTCCTCGACGGTGAGGTCGAACCCCGACTCGCCACGCTGTTGCGCGACACCTCCACCCCCTGGTCGGCCGCAGTGGACCGGTCCTCGGTCGCCGCGTCGCTGGAACTCGCCACCCACACCTCGGTAGTCGCGATCGGCGGCTTCACTTCCGACGATCCGGTGCCCACCCTCGACGAGTTCCAGACCATGGTGCGCACCCATCAGGTGACGTACTACCTCGCGCAGGAGGTGCGGCTGCCCGATTCGTGGCGGGTGCGCGACCAGCCCGCAGGGGCCGGCCGGAGCGACGCCCCGGACAACGGATGGTGGCGGCCGGCCGGGCACAAAGACATCGCCGAGTGGGTGGCGGCGCACTACAGCGCGGTACACATCGGCAACGTCGCGGTCTACGACCTCACCGCCCCGGCCTGCGACAGTACACAACCCTCGCCGCCCGCGGCCTGCGCGAATTGACTGGGGACTCCCGCCGTCGCGGCCACCCACCGGTGGCTGTCGTCTGGGACGAGAGGTCAGCTGCCGACGCCGAGCGCGGTCAGGAACACCAGCACGACGGTCGTCACGGCGAAAACCCCGTGTGCGGCGACGACGGCAACGGGAAAGTGCTTTTCGGGCGGTTCGGCCGTTCCCGCGGCGGAGCGGCGTTCGACCGTTCCCGCGGCGGAACGCTCTCGATATGTGGGAATCCAGCGCACCAACATCGTGAATCCGAGTAGGGCGACCGGAATCAGCAGCACGAAGGCGATCCAGGCCCACGCCGTGTTGTCGACGACGAGGTACACGATCCACACGATCAGTCCGGCCACGGCGAGCAGGAAGTGCCCGAACAATACCGGCGCGGGCAGCTGGGTCGAATTCGGCTGACGCGTGCCGCCCTTGGCGATCCAGGTGCCGAGCAGGAAGAAACCGCCGCCCGCGGTGAGCAGCCAGAAGATCAATGCGGCGATGCCCATGGTGTGCCTCCTGACGTTGGGAAGGGATTCAGCGCTTGAAGCCGCTCGCCTGGGTTGCCTCGTCGGCGACACGTACGCCGTACCGGTAGGCGAGCTTGCCCCCGAGATACCCCGACATCGCCAATGCCACCAGGGCCGCCACCGACAGCGCCAGCGGCCCGGCCGGAACCGCGCGTGTGGTGTCGGCGCCCCGCCGCCAGACGAAACCGACCGCGTAGGCGACGGTGACCAGCAGATTGAGGGTCATGTGCAGCAGGCCGGTGCGGAAGGCGAGCGTACCCGTTGGGATGGCGAGCAGGTCGAGGAACCCGATCGTCGCGGCGGCCAAGGCGCCGAGCACACCGATCGCGATCAGCCACGACGACCCCTTGACCAGGAACTCCGGATCGTCCACCACTCGGGACGCGAGGTCGAACACCAGACTGGCGACCCATGCGCCGATCGGGACGGTGACCAGGATCGGATGGAATGGGTGCCCGTACGGGCCGGCCAGCGCGGCGCTCACCGGCCGCTTCGCCTGCTGCGGATCCTCGGTCATGGCGCACCTCCATCGAGGTCGATCGCCTTCGCATGCGCCGACCGGCCACGGGGCCGTCGCTCGGCCACGGTCCGCCGAGTCATTTGAATCCGCCCGCGCAGATGGCCGACGGATTCCACTCTCCTGTATACGGGAATATCGCATCGAATACGGTAGGCCACAAAGTGGATGTACCACCGTACGGAAATTGCACACCTCGTTCGGAAAAGCCGCACCCATCGCCTCGACGCAAAATTGTCGGACGCTTGCACAACTGCGGTTTTCCGGCTTGTGGGATGGCTACTACATCATCGGAAGCATCGGCATCGGCATGCCCGGGAACATGTTGTTCCACATGTCGCGAATCATCCCCATCATCTGATCCAACACTGTAGTTCACCTCCCTTCGGGTGAGATCCGAAATGCGGATCAGCCCGTCGGGCACGATGGCGGGAGGACGCGCCGACACACCGGATGAATCATCCGGGAACGGTTCGGAGTTTCGCCGGACGACTATCGGTGAAATACACGTGTCACTCCCCGAGGTCGGGCTCGACAGCTATATACAGGATACGCGCACCTAGGTGAGCCAAACACGCCTCGCGGATCTGCCGAATTCGCGAACCGTCGAGTTCGCCACGATTGACGGGGAATCGAAACTTTCTCATCGGCAACCGCCGCGACATATCGGCGCTGTTAGCAAGCAGCCCGCCTCGGTGTCGGGTGTGGACGACCGGCAACTCACGTGCTCGTCAGCTGATCGCGGAATTCCCTTGTGCGGCGAGTCGTCGGTTGGTGAGCTCCAATTGACGCACCGTGCCCACCTCCAGAGCACTCACCTGGGCGTCGTCCAAGCGCCCGCACAGCCGCCCCCAGTGCACCGCGACCCGCTCCCCTACCGCGACATCCGGCAGCGCCGCGTACCCGTCCACCCGGATCGGCACCGACCGCGCCGTCTCCGCCGACAACGCGAGACGTTCGCCGTCCCAGCTCAGCGCACGGCAGCCCAACATGACCTCGCCGCCGGCGCGGTCGAGCACCGTTCCCCAGCCGATCCGGCAGTTGTCGAGCACGTGCAGGGGATGTTCGTTGCCGTGTCCGAGCAGCCGCGACCAGGGGTACACACCGAAGACGTGGAAGCAGTGGTTGGCGGCCGCCTCCTCGGCCAGCCGTGGCGTCAGGTACGTCCAGTACCCGCCCGCGACCGGGCCGAGCAGATCCAGCAGTTCGGCGGTGAACTCGCGGGCATCCAGTTCCGCGCCGACGCCGCCGCCCAGCCAGTACGCCTCGACGATCCTGCGGTCAAGCGGGTCCGCTACACCGGTCATGCGCGCCATCACGCGCAGGTACGGCCACGCTCCGGTGAACCGGCGCGCCACCGCCCGCACCTGCTCGTCCGAGCCGTCGCGCAGGGCGGCCGCGTCGGGCGGCCCGCAGTAGCCCAGCCGATTGGGCGCGTAGGCGTACCGGGCGAACATCTCCGCTCCGCTGCCCGCCATCAGCACGGCCCTCCGCCCGCCCGGCCCGGGGACCACCGCTGCTCGATCCGGCCGAATCGCCACACTCCGACGGCGACCGCCCAAGTGAGCAGGAACAGTCCGGCGATGACGAAGCCCATGGCGCCCAGATCCAGCCCGCCGACCCACGCCAGCGGTCCGTCGGCGATGCCGAATTCGTCGGCCAGCAAGGAGATCATCTCCTGCGCGCCGATCAGCAGCGCCACGGCCACCGACAGACCGGTGACGACGATGTTGTAGTAGACGGTGCGCAGCGGTCCGGCGAACGCCCATCCGTATGCGTAGTTCATGAACGCGCCGTCCAGCGCGTCGAACAGCGTCATGCCCGCCGAGAAGAGCACGGGCAGCACGAGGATCGCGTACCACGGCAGGTCGGTCGCCGCCGCGCCGCCCGCGATCACCAGCAAGCTCACCTCGGTGACGGTGTCGAAGCCGAGGCCGAACAGCAGCCCGACGAGGTACATCTGCCACGGCGCGCGCACCGCCCGGGTCAGCGGCCCGGTCACCCGCTGCAACGCGCCGCGGTCGTGCAGCCGCTGCCGCAAGGCGGCCTCGTCGTAGCTCCCACGGCGCATCGAACGGAACACCCGCCAGATGCCGATCAGCGAGACAAGGTTCAACGCCCCGATGGCGAGCAGGAAAGTGCCGGAGATGCCGGTGCCGAAGAGGCCGGTCCAGCGTTGCAACCCGGAGTTCTCGTCGCGCAGGTTGCCCGCCAGCGCCTTGACGCCGAATGCCAGCAGCGCGACGAGGACGAACACGATGGTGGAGTGCCCGAGGGAGAACCAGAATCCGACCGACAGCGGCTTGCGCCCGTCCGCGACCAGTTTGCGGGTGGTGTTGTCGATCGCGGCGATGTGATCGGCGTCGAACGCGTGCCGCATGCCGAGCGTGTAGGCGGTGACGCCGAGGCCGACGCCGAACACCGCACCGTCCACCACGTATCCACCGGGGACAACGAGCAGCAGCAGCGCCGACCACCCGAGAACGTGCAGGACGACCACGACCGACGCCATCCCCGCGACGCCGCGCCGCTGCCGTCCGTCCAGCGGGGCACGCGACGCCGCAGGCGTCTCGGCGATCCGAACGATGATCCACACCTCGCCTTCTGGCTCCGGCCCGATACCGGTCCCCTGTCAGCAGATCCGCGGCAACTGCTCGCCCGCGGGCAGATCCACCACCCGCGTACCCCCGAGTGCCGTGCGGGCGACCACCATGCCGGGATGCTCGGCGACGCATCGGCCGATCACGGCGGCCTGCGCGCCCAGTGGGTGCTCCCGCATCGCCGCCAGCACGCGTTCGGCGTCCTCGGGCGCGACGAACGCCAGCAGCTTGCCCTCGTTGGCCACGTACATCGGGTCCAGGCCGAGCAGCCCGCACGCGTCGCGCACGCCGTCCGGCACGGGAAGCTGCCGCTCGTCCAGGGCCACGCCGACTTTCGCGGCACGGGCGATCTCGTTGAGCGAGGCCGCGACGCCGCCGCGGGTGGGGTCGCGCAGCACGTGCACGTCGGCGCCGGTGGCCAGCATCGCCGCGACCAGACCGTGCAGCGGCGCGGTGTCGCTGAGCACGGTGGTACCGAACTCCAGACCCTCGCGGCAACTGAGCACCGCGACACCGTGCACCCCGATCTCGCCGCTGACCAGCACGATGTCGCCCGGGGTCGCGCGTTGCGGCCGGATGTCCACCTCGGCGGGCACCACGCCGATGCCCGCGGTGTTGATGTAGATCCCGTCACCGTGCCCGGCGTCGACCACCTTGGTGTCCCCGGTGACCAGCTGGACTTCGGCCGCCAGCGCGGCGGTCCCGACCGCCTGCGCGATGCGTGCGATGTCGGCCAGCGCGGTGCCCTCCTCCAGGATGAACGCGGTGGACAGCACCATCGGACGCGCACCGGACATGGCCAGATCGTTCACCGTGCCGTTGACCGCGAGCTCACCGATGGTGCCGCCCGGGAAGACGAGCGGCTTCACCACGAACGAATCGGTGGAGAAGGCCAGCCGCGCGCCGTCGAGCGTGACGACCGCGGAATCGGTCAGGTCCGCGTTCGCGGCGGAGCCGAACGCGGGCAGGAACAGATGCTCGATCAGCTCGCCGGACATCGCGCCGCCGCCGCCGTGGCCCATGACGATGTTCGGCGAATCCCGCAGCGGCATCGGGCAGACCCAGCCCTCATCGATCGTCACGGGCGCGGCGCCTTTTTCACGCATGGGCCACCTCCGCGGGCAGATCCAAGCGCCGGTACAGGTAGTACGCGGCGCACGCGCCTTCGGAGGACACCATGGTGGCGCCCAACGGATTCCGCGGCGTGCACTGCTTGCCGAAAGCGGCGCACTCGTTCGGTTTGATCAGCCCCTGCAGCACCTCGCCGGAGCGGCAGATGGTCGATTCTTCGGTGTGCAGGTCGCCCACGGCGAAGCGGTGTTCGGCGTCGAACTCGCGATAGCGCTCAGACAGCCGCCAGCCGCTGCGCGGGATGACGCCGATGCCGCGCCAGCCCCGGTCGGTGACCTCGAAGACGTCCTGCAGCATGGCTTTCGCCGCGGGATTGCCCGCAGCGGACACCGCGCGCGGGTAGGCGTTCTCCAGTTCGTGCCTGCCGGACTCCAGTTGCAGCACGGTGCGGCGGATACCCTCCAGGATGTCCAGCGGTTCGAATCCGGTGACCACCATCGGCACTCGGTACTGCTCGGCCAGCGGCGGGTACTCGTCGGTGCCCATCACGGTGCAGACGTGCCCGGCGGCGAGGAACCCCTGCACCCGACAGGTCGGCGACTCCATGATGGCGGCGATGGCGGGCGGGACCAGCACGTGCGACACCAGCAGCGAGAAGTTCCTGATCCCCAGCCGCTTCGCCTGGTAGACCGTCATGGCGTTGGCCGGAGCCGTGGTCTCGAATCCGATGCCGAAGAACACCACCTCGCGGTCGGGATTCTCCTTGGCCAGGTTCAGCGCGTCCAGCGGCGAGTACACCACACGGACGTCACCGCCCTCGCTCTTCACCCGGAACAGGTCCTTGGAACTGCCCGGCACGCGCAGCATGTCACCGAACGAACAGAAGATCACGCCCGGTCGCGCGGCGATCTCCAGCGCCTTGTCGATCACCTCCAACGGGGTGACGCAGACCGGGCAGCCGGGGCCGTGGATCATCTCGATCTGGTCGGGCAGCAGTTGGTCTATGCCGTGACGGATGATCGAATGTGTCTGTCCGCCACAAACTTCCATGATCGCCCAGCGGCGGCTGGTCGCGGCGCGGATCCCATCGAGCAGGTGCCGGGCCAGCTCGGGGTTGCTGAACTCGTCGAGATATTTCATGACTTCGCCTCCGGTTCCTCGCGGGACGGCTCGGCGGCGGGATTGTCCAGGCCCGCCTGCTTCGCGGCGATGGCGAAACCGTCGCCGAATTCCTCGTTCAGTACGCCGAGGTGCTCGAACTCGGCCAGGGTCCGCAGCGCGGACTCCTCGTCCAGACGCTGGATCGCGAAACCGACGTGGACCACGACGTAATCGCCGACCGCCGCGTCCGGGATGTATTGCAGGCACACGTCCTTGTGCACGCCGCCGAAGTCGACGACCGACATCAGCGTGCCGTCCCGCTCGTGCAGGCTGAGCACTTTGCCTGGTACCGCAAGACACATCGTTGCTCTCCTTCGCTCATCCCTCGCTGCACGCGAGGAGTTGCCCGAACGCGAGGCCGCCGTCGTTGGGCGGCAGTCTGTGGTGGGTGATCACGGTGAACCCGTTGTCGCGCAGCAGCGCACACGATCGCGCGAGCAGCAGGGCGTTCTGGAACACGCCGCCGGACAGGGCGACGACCGTCCCCGGGGCGGCGTAACGCGCCGCGAGGTCGAGCACCAACCGAGCGACGGCGGCGTGGAAGCGCGCGCCCACCACCTGCGGGGGCGCGCCCGCGCGAACGTCGGCGACCACGTCCGCGATCACCGGCGCGGCATCGATCCCGGCGGGATCGCCGTCCGCGAGCGGGAATCGGTAGGCGGCGTCGCCTTCCGCCCCCGCGCGCGAGAGTCCTTCCAATTCGATCGCCGCCTGGGCTTCGTAGTCGACGACGTGCCGCACGCCGCACAGCGAGGAGACCGCGTCGAACAACCGGCCCATGCTGGACGTGGGCGCGCAGCCCAGTCCGGACCGGAACTGGTGGGCCAGCACCGAACGCTCGGCGGGCGGACACGCCGCGACCGCGGGAATGTCCTCGGACCAGTCGATCCCGGCCGCGCGCAGATGAGCCAGCGCCATGCGGTAGGGCCTGCGCACGGCGAGATCGCCGCCCGCGAGCGGCACGTACTTCAGGTGCGCCAGACGCCGGTAGCCCTTGTAGCCCGCCAGCAGCACCTCACCGCCCCACACCGCCGCGTCCGGTCCGTACCCGGTGCCGTCGAAGGCGATGCCGACCACCTGCTCGGTCGCGCCGAGCCCGTGCTCGCCCATGACTGCGGCGATGTGCGCGTGATGGTGCTGGACGGTGTAGACGGCTCGCTCGCCCGCGTGCCTGCGCGCCCAGGCGGTGGAGCGGTAGCCGGGGTGCGCGTCGGCGACCAGCTGCGCGGGACGGACGCCGGTGAGTTCTCCGAGGTGGCGCTGCGCGGCGTCGAAGGAGCGCAGCGTCGCCAGGTCGTCCATGTCGCCGATGTGCTGGCTCAACCAGGCGTAGCGGCCGTCGGCCATCGCGCAGGTGTTCTTGAGGTCCGCGCCGACGGCGAGCGTCGGCGGCAGCGGCACCGGCAGCAACAGCGGCAGCGGCGCGTAGCCGCGCGAGCGCCGGACCGGCAGTTCGCGGCCGTCGAGCGAGCGCACCACCGAGTCGTCGCAGGGCACCAGGATGCGCCGGTTGTGCGACAGCCAGCCGTCGGCGAGCCCGGCCAGGCGGGTGCGTGCGTCGTCGTCCTGGTAGCAGATCGGCTCGCCGCCGAGATTGCCCGAGGTCATCACGAGCACCTGCGGGCCGGGCGGGTCGCCGGGCAGACCGAACAGCAGCAGGTGCAGCGGGGTGTAGGCGAGCATCACGCCCAGGTCTGGATTGCCGGGCGCCACCGATGGCGAGACCGCCGGGCCGTCGTTCGAAGGGGGCTCCTCGGGCGAGGATCGGCGAGCGAGCAACACGATGGGGCGAGCCGGGCTGGTCAGCAGCGTCTCGGCGGCGTCGTCGACGGCGACGATGGCCCGTGCCGTGGCCAGATCCGGCACCATGACGGCGAAAGGTTTGTCACCACGGCGTTTGCGGCGCCGCAGTTCCGCGACGGCGGCCTCGTTCGTGGCGTCACAGGCGAGGTGGTATCCGCCGATGCCTTTGACCGCCAGGATTCCGCCCGCGCGCAGCAGTTGCCGCGCGGCCGCCAGCGGCGTACCGGCTCCCGGTCCCGTATAGGCGAGCGTGGGGCCGCAGTCGGGGCAGGCGATCGGCTGCGCGTGGAAGCGCCGATCGGCGGGATCGGCGTATTCCCGCGCGCACCGCTCGCACATGGCGAAGTCGGCCATCGATGTGCGCTCGCGGTCGTAGGGCAGGCTCGCGATGATGGTGAAACGCGGACCGCAGTTGGTGCAATTGACGAACGGATGGCGATAACGGCGATCGCGCGGATCGCGCAACTCGCGTTCGCAATCGGCGCAGATCGCGACATCGGGTGAGGCGAGCGTGCGACCGCCGCCCTCGCGCGTGGTGCCCGCGATGTGGAATCCGGTGCCGCCGCGCGCCGGGATGTCGGCCTGCTCGACCGACTCGATCACCGCCAGCGGCGGCGGTCGCAGGCGCAGCCGCCGGGCGAACTCGTCCAGATCTCTGGCCGCTCCCTCGATCTCGACGATCACGCCGTTGCTGTTGTTGCTCACGCTGCCGGACAGAGCCAGTTCGGCGGCGGTGGTGTAGACGAACGGCCGGAATCCGACGCCTTGGACCACACCGCGCACCAGCAGACGCCGCCGCAGCCGCACAGTGTTCATGACTGGTCCCCGCGTTGCAGCAGACGCAGCCCTTGCAGCGCCGCCTCGGCTCCCGCCGCGTCGGTCTTCTCCACCGCGAAGCCCATGTGGATGATCACCCAGTCACCCGGCCGGGCCGGATCGTCGTCGAGCAGCCCGATGTTCACCTTCCGCTGCTCGCCGGAGACGTCGACCAAGGCGATCTGATCGTGGTAGCCGTCAGGGATCGCCAGCACCTGTCCCGGGATGCCCAGACACATCGGTCAGTCCTCCTGTCGCGCTGTGGCCCGCGGAAGCGGGGAGCCATCGGATGTCCCGGCGGGCAGGAACGCGGCGAGCACCTCGCCGACGGCGGCGACCGCCTCCGGCACCGCCGCCGCGACCGGCGCGGACAGGCCGATACCCTCCTCCACGCAGGCGACCTGGCAGCCGATCACCACCGTGGGCGGCAACACGCCGCCCAGCGCGCGTACCCCGGCGAAGACGGCGTCCGGGCTCATCGCGTGGGCGTCGAGCTGGGCGCCGGTGTCCTCCGGCTCGGCGCCGAACACCTCGACCCGGCCGGGCGCGCCGCGGTCGGGCAGCGCGTCGATCAGCAGCAGCGCCGCCCAGGGGTCGAGCAGGTCGTAGGCGAGGTGCATGCCGCGGATGCCGTAGTCCACCGCGCGCACACCGGGGTCGGGGTGGTGCGGCAGTCTGCGCACCACCTCGGGTCCGAATCCGTCGTCGCCGAGGAAGATGTTGCCGATCCCGGCGATCAGCACCGCGGCCGTCGAGTCACCCCTCTTTCTCGGTGGGTGTCGTCGCGCCGCCCACTCGCGCGTCGTCGACCTTTCCGGTCGCCGTCTCCGCGGGGGCGTTGGCGGTGTCCTTGCGCTCGTCGTACGGAGGTGCCGCCGCTTCGGTGCCGGTCGGGGCTTCCGAGGTGAACTCGGTGCCCTTCTTGGCGTCTTCCGGATGCGCGGAGGTCATCTCCTCGTGACCGATGTGGCCCGGTTCCCGGTCCGCCGGGCCTCCGGCCGCGACGCCCGTGCCCGCGTCGCGCGAACCCGGCGCGCCACGTGCCGATTGCGGCTCTTCGCGATGCTCACCCATGATGCTCCTTTCCGGTGCCCAGCTACATGTGCCGGATCTTCAGATATCGCCGCAGATCCGGGAGCGACCGCACGCCGAGATACACTCCCGCCGCCACCAGCACGGCGACGACGGTCGTCGAGACCACTCCCACGGTTTCCATAGCGGACTTCCTTTCATTCCTCGGTGCCGTCGAGCGGCTCCAGTTCGTCGGGCGCGAAATACAGGTAGCGCCCGTACCATTCGTGCAGCTCGGCCGCCGGATCGGCGTCCAGCACCACCCCGACGTGCGCCTGTCCGTCCACGTCCTCGTGAACCGAGACGACCCGGGCGCACTGCCCGTCGAAGAACAGATCCTGGGCGTCGGCCCGGCGCGCCGGATGCAGCCGGACGCGGCTGCCCTTGCGCACCAGCGCTCCCGCGACCGGCACAGCGTCCAAGTCCGGGCGAACGGCGCTGTCGGCCAGCGGGTCCCACCAATCGACGCCCTCGGGAATCTCCGGGATCAACCCGGGCCCCTCGGCGTGCGGGTCGCGCAGCACCCCGTGCAACTGCCGCATCGCGTCGGGCGACATGGCCTCGCAGCGGTCGATGATCTCCGCCGCGCGCGGGTCGGTGGCTCGGGCGCTCGCCTTCTCCGCATCGGTCATGGTGAGTATGCGCAGCGTGAGGATCTCGTCGATCTCGGTGGAGTCGAACAGCGCTCCTTCGCTCTGCTCCGCGATCTCCGGGTGGTCGTAGAGAATGATCGGCGAGATGAGCAGCACGCTGTAGTCGCCTGGCGGCCCCGCGAGCACCGGGAAACACCGGTACCGATCGCAGCGGGCGGCCACGGCGGTGGCGTCGGGCGGCGGTTCCAGCAGGGAGACGAACTGTCCGCCGGTGATCTCCGCGATGATGTGCGCGCCGATCAGCGAGCGGCCGATGGCGTCGCGCTTGTCGGTCGCGGGTGCGCCCACGTTGCGCAGGACGACCGTGAGCCGTAGGAAGCCGTCGTCCCGGTCGGCGGCGAGTTCCAGCTCACCCGTCAGCGGCAGCCGGGTCCGCACGAACGTGCCCGGCGCGGAGACGGCCGCGGTGGCGATCTGCTCGGCGTCGGAGCCGCCCGGGATGTCCAGCGGCAGGATCGCGCGGGCGGGCGGGACCGGGCCGACGGTGATCTCCTGCTCGACCGCCTCGTCCCAGGACAGCCACGACCGCGCGCCATCGGTCACCTCGGCGACAGGCGTACCGTCCCCGTCCACCACTTGGCGGCGCTGGAGCTGGAGGAACCGCACGGTGAGGGTGAGTTCGGGATTCTCACCCGGGTCGATCAGGCACTGCGCCGACAGCGTCGACTCCTCGCCGAGTCCCGCCGCGGCGGCCCCGTGCGGCCCCAGCACGCCGAACTGCCAGCGCGACTGGTTCTTGCGCGCGTCGGCCCGGTAGGGGTACAGCAGGTAGCCCTCGTAGAGCACCGCGTCGGCCACGGCGCGGGCGCGGGCACGAGCTTCGGCGGTCGTCACGGCGTCTCCTCGGTGCTGGTCAGCAGGCGGGTCACCGCGTCGTCGAAGCCGTGCAGGCCGTGGCTGGATTTGTAGGTGGCCAGCGCCCGGAGCGTGTCGTTGTGCAGCCGCACCCACCCGGTATTCGGGAAGTACGCGTCCATCAGGCCCTGCCACACCGACACGGGCATCTCGAACTTGTCCTCGCGGTCCCATGGAATCTGCTGGATGGCGAATCCGGTCGTGCCTCGGATGAAGACCGTCCCGCTGAACAGGAACAGCAGCGGAACCACACCCTCGCGCAACGCGTGCAGGTACTTCGATCCGGTCACCTCGAAGTCGTAGGTGCACGGCATCGGCAGGTCCACTTGGGCGCCGCCGGTGAAACTCGGAACCATGGTGGCGCAGTGCATCCAGAGAAACGAGCGCTGGGTCTCGTGCCACCGTTCGCGCGGGCCGAACAGATCGACCAGCCCTGCGGCCTCCTCGTCGGAGTAGCCGCGGCGGAACGGCTCGATGCGCACCTGCGCGCGCAGGGCGATGGCGTGCACGGGCTCCTCCGCGAGCGCGGCGATGCCGACGCGCGCGGACAGGATCGGCGCGACGGCGTACGGCTCGGGTTTGATCTCGAGCACGGCGAACGTCGTCGAGTACACCGGGCTCATGCCGCACCGCCGGTTTTCGCGCGCGCCGACGCCTCGGCGAAGAACTCCTCCAGGTATCGGTGCACGTCCTGGCCGCCGTCGAATCCGTGCCACAGCAGCCGCATCCGGCCGACGAACTCGTAGCAGGCGTCGATCGGTAGCAGCAGGCAGGCCGCCCGCTCGGTGCGACGGTCGGGCACCCGGATGAGCAGCGCTTCCACGTCCGGGGCGAGCACGTCCAGCTCGGGATGCCGGTGAATGATCGAATTCCATTGCTCCAGAGGTAATTCCGATTCCATAGCGCCGGCGGGTCCTGGATAGAACGCCACCGTCCGGTCCAGTGCGGAATTGCGGAAGAAGAACGCCAGATTCACGGGGATGTCCAGTGCGTCCCATTCGGCCCGGCTGATCGTGAAATCCGGGAACGTGAGATACCGGTCCGGCACCGCGCGATACCGCAGCTCCGCGTTCTGGTCGACGAACAGCAAGTAGCAGCCGCGGCATACGCACATCAGCTGCCTGCCTTCGACGTTCACCACGTGCTGGTGCCGGTCGGCGATCGGCTCCGCGCACATCTCGCACCGCTCGCCGGGCCGGGGGGCGGGCCCGCGATCGGCGGCGATCCGCTGGAGCGCGCGAAACGGTGTGCTCACCCGTGGACCTCCACCGGCACCGCCACCGACAGTTCGCCGGAGCGCACGAGCACGGGGAGCGGTTCGAGGTGACCGTCACCGTCGACCCGGGCGCCCGCGTGCACCACGTCGTAGTGCGCCCGGCAGGTCGGGCACCGCAGCACCGCGTCACCGGCCGGGAACCCCACGCGCCGCTCCAGCGCCGCACCCGCGAGCGATCGGTCGCATCCGGGGCAGTGGTCGCGATAGGCGTACAGCTCCGTTCCCACCCGGCAGGCGAGCACCGTCAGCCCGGCGACGTCGAAGCCGCCCACCTCGCCCGCGTCGAGTTCGGCCAGTTCGGGGACCGCGACCCAGTTGCCGGACCGCGCGCCGTCCGCGCGCACGCGCGAGAACAGCGAGTCGGCGGAGATCACCCCCGCCGACTCGGTCTGCGCGGCGACCACTTCGATGGACTCGATCTCCGGCGCGGCCGCCCGCACCGCGTCCTCGACGGCCAGTTCGAGCGTCACCGACGAGGACGGACAGCTCTTGCAACTACCCGCCAGTTCCAAGCGCACCACGCCGTCGACGATGTCGACCAGGTGGACGTCGCCGCCGTGGGAACCGAGATACGGACGCACGCTGTCCAGCGCGTTCCCTACGCGGGTGGCCACATCGTGCGGATGCAACCCGTGCACGAGCAGCAGACTCGCGACCAGATCGTCGCGGGTCAACCGCTCGACCGCCGCGTCGTCGAGCAGCTCGACCACGCGGGTCAGCGCCGCGCCGTAGAGTTCGACCAGTTCGCGCACGAGTTGCTCCGCGCGTTCGCGGGCGAGCGCACCGCCCGCCGAACTCGCTTCCAGCAAGGTCTCGATGCGATCACCGGCTTCGCGCCACCGGGAGTCGTCGAGCGTCGCGTCGTCCCGGTCGTCCGGGCGATCCTCCACCGTCACCTCCGGGTCGTTTCGCCCGACGCGGACTCACTCGGGAGTGAGCGTCTGCGTCGGTGAATGCAGCTTCTCCAGCGTCTTGCCCTTGCCTAGATACATGTGCACGCCACACGGCAGGCACGGATCGAAGCTGCGCACGGTGCGCATGACGTCGATGCCCTTGAAGTGCTCGCGGTCGTTCTCCTCGAAGATCGGCTGGCCCTGCACCGCGTCCTCGTAGGGACCCGGCGTGCCGAAGCTGTCGCGCGGGCTGGCGTTCCACGGCGTCGGCGGGTACGGGTGGTAGTTCGCGATCTTGCCGTCCCGGATCACCATGTGATGCGACAGCACGCCGCGCACCGCCTCGGTGAAGCCGCAGCCGATGCTTTCTTCCGGCACCTCGAACTTCTCCCAGGTCTTGGTGTGGCCGGCCCGGATCTCCGCCATCGCCTTCTCCGCGAAGTGCAGCGCGCAGGCCGCAGCGTACGCCTGGAAATAGGTGCGCGCGCGGTTGCGCTCGAGGGTGTTGCTGCCGTGCACCGGCACCTTCCACTCCAGCGTGACCGGCCCCTTGAGCGCGGTCTTGGGCAGATTGATCTGCACGCTGTGCCCGGTGGCCTTCACGTAGCCGATGTCGATGAGGTTGGCCAGCGCCGTCGACCACAGCCGGGCCAGCGGGCCGCCGCCGGTGTCCAGGGGGAGGTGATCGGTGCCGTCGAACCACCGCGGCGACATGACCCAGCTGTACTTCTCGTCCAGGTCGCGTTTCTGCGGCCGGGGGTTGGTGTGCTGGTTCCAGGGATGGCGGCGGTCCACGGGGTTGCCCAGCGGATCGGTCTTGACGAACATCTCCTGATCGGTCCAGTCCTCGTAGTACGAACTGCCCAGCAGGATCCGCAGTCCCAAGTTGATGTCGACCAGGGAGGTGGTCAGCAGTTTGCCGTCGACCACGACGCCGGGGGTCACGTACATCTTGCGGCCCCAGTCCGCCATGTCCTTGTACTCGAAATTGCAGAACTCCGGGTCCTGGAACGAGCCCCAGCAACCCAACAGCGTGCGCCGCAGGCCGACCTTCTCGTAGCCCGGCAGCGCCTCGTAGAAGAAGTCGAACAGATCGTCGTGCATCGGCACGACCTTCTTCATGAACTCCACGTAGCGCATCAGCCGGGACATGTAGTCGGTCATCAACTGGATCGTCGCGACCGTGCCGGGTCCACCGGGATACAGCGTGGACGGATGGACGTGCCTGCCTTCCATCAGGCAGAACATCTCGCGCGTGATCCGGCTGACCTGCAACGCCTCCCGGTAGAACTCACCGGTGAACGGGTTGAGCGCCCGCATGATGTCGGCGATGGTGCGATACCCGTGGTCGCCCGCGTGCGGCGCCTCGGTGTTCTCGGCCCTGGCCAGCACGCCCGGATTGGTCTCGGAGACCATCTTCTCGCAGTAGTCGACGCCGACCAGGTTCTCCTGGAAGATGTTGTGGTCGAACATGTACTCGGCGGCCTCGCCCAGGTTGACGATCCATTCGCCGAGGTGCGGCGGGCGCACGCCGTAGGCCATGTTCTGGCAGTAGCACGAACAGGTGGCGTGGTTGTCGCCGCAGATGCCGCAGATGCGGCTGGTGATGAAGTGCGCGTCGCGCGGGTCCTTGCCCTTCATGAAGATCGAGTAGCCGCGGAAGATGGACGAGGTGCTGTGACACTCGACCACTTCCCGATTCTCGAAGTCGATTTTGGTGTAGATGCCGAGGCTGCCGACGATGCGAGTGATCGGGTCCCACGCCATCTCGACGAGGCGGTCCGGCTCGATCGTTTTGGGCGACGGCTCCGGAATGATCTGGGTCATCAGAGAACCTCCTACCAGGTGCGGGTCGCGCCGGTTTCCAGCTTCCGGCCGCGGTGCCGCCAGTGCGGCTCCTTGTCGACCGTGCGTCCGGTGATGTGACGGAGGCTGCGGATCACCGATCCGTAGAGCCCCGATGCGCTGGACGAGAGCTTTCCGCCCGGTGGTTCGTCCATGAACGGCATGAACTTGTCCGGGAATCCCGGCATGGTGCAGCCGATGCAGATGCCGCCGACGTTCGGGCAGCCGCCCAAGCCGTTCATCCAGCCACGCTTGGGCACGTTGCACTTGACCACGGGCCCCCAGCAGCCGAGCTTCACAATGCATTTCGGCGAGCCGTACTCGGTGGCGAACTCACCCTGCTCGTAGTAACCCGCACGGTCGCAACCCTCGTGCACCGTCGCCCCGAACAGCCACTTGGGCCGCAACGCGTCGTCGAGCGGAATCATGGGCGCCTGGCCGGTCGCCATGTAGAGCAGATAGGTCAGCGTCTCCGACAAGTTGTCCGGCTGGATCGGGCAGCCCGGCACACAGACGATCGGAATACCCGCTTTGCTCTTCCAGTCCCAGCCGAGATAGTCCGGCACGCCCATCGCGCCGGTGGGGTTGCCCGCCATGGCGTGGATGCCACCGTAGGTCGCGCAGGTGCCCGCCGCCACGATGGCCGTGGCCTTCGGCGCGAGACGGTCGAGCCATTCACTGGTCGTCATGGGCTGGCCGGTGGCGGGATTGTTGCCGAACCCGCACCAGTAGCCCTCCTCTTTGATCTGCTCGTTCGGAATCGAGCCCTCGACCACCAGCACGAACGGTTCGAGTTCCCCGCGGTCGGCTTTGAAGAACCACTCCAGGAAGTCGTCCGCACCGCCGTTGGGGCCGCACTCGTAGTCGATCAGCGGCCAATGCACGGCGATCTTCGGCAGACCGGGAAGCGCGCCGAGTGCGATCTCTTCGACGCTCGGCTGCGTGGCCGCCGTCAGGGCGACCGAATCACCGTCACAACTGAGTCCCGCGTTGATCCACAGAACGTGGATCAGCGTCTCTTCGGCTCGTACTGCTTCCTGAGTGGGCATTTCTCGCCACCTTCCGCAGCGGACCACGGGGGCCGAATCTCGCCTTTCTCGAAGAAGGGGTCACCCGCAGATGTGATCCTGATCACTTCACTTTAAGCGCGCCCGGCGGCTTCCTCAAGAGCCGCCGGACCGGCCGCGCGACGCTGCTCGGCCAGCCAGTCGTACCAGGTAGACAGGCCTGTTCCGCTGCTCACGGACAGCGGCAGGACCTCGACGCCGGGGTGTATCGAATGGATGTATTCCCGGCATCGGTCCAAATCGAAATCGACATACGGCAGCAGGTCGGTCTTGTTCACCAGGACCAGCCCCGCCGCCTGGAACATGTGCGGATACTTCAGCGGTTTGTCGGTCCCCTCGGTCACCGAGATGACGACCACCTTCTCCCGCTCCCCCAGATCGAACAGCGCCGGGCAGACCAGGTTGCCGACGTTCTCGACGAACAGCAGGGTGCCCGGCGCCGGGTCGAGCGTCTCCAGCGCGCGATACATCATCTCCGCGTCGAGGTGACATCCCGCGCCGGTGTTGACCTGCACCACACGGCACCCCGTCGCCTTGATCCGGTCGGCATCGAGCAATGTCGCCTGATCCCCTTCGATCACCGCGATCGGGGCCTGGCCGGACTCACGGATGGTGCGCTCCAGCAGCGTGGTCTTACCCGCGCCCGGCGAACTCGTCATATTGAGCGCGAGGATGCCGCGCTCGGCCAGCCAGTCCCGGTTGCGCTGCGCCAGTTCGTCGTTCTTGGCGAGGACCTTCAGCTCCAAGGTGACCGTCTCGGTGGCGGGCACGTGGACGTGGTCGGCGCCGGGGCCGTGCTCGTGTGGATGGTGGTCCTCGTGCGTGTGCTCATGGTCCGCATGGGCGTGATCGTGCCCGTCGGCGCGCTGGTGATCGTGCGGGACGCGAATCAGCGCGGCGGCGTCGTCGCCGCACCCGCAGGTTGCGCACATGCCTCACTCACCTCCATGGATCGGATACGCAGCTCGCGCCCGGAGCGGATCTCGACATCGGCGCTGCCGCAGGGACACAGCAGGATCGGGTCCGGCAGCCGGAACTCGGCGCCACAGGTACGGCATGCCGCCACCCCCGGGATCTCCACCAGGACCAGGTCCGCGCCCTCGGCGACCGTCGCCTCGGCCGCGACTTCGAAACAGAACCGCATGGCATCGGGCACCACAGCGCACAGCGCGCCGACCTCGACGGTGACGGAATGGACCCGCCGGCCCGCCGCGTGCTCACAGACGGCGTCGATGACGCCGCGCGTGATGGCCATCTCGTGCATCCGGACCTCGATTCCTCGAGTGGACAACTTGAGGCTACTCCCGGGCAAACCTCCCGCGGGGCAAATCTTCGATGCTCGGCGAACGCGTCTCCGGGGCGTCACGCGTTACGTCGGCCACGGACCACGGATACCGGCGAAGCCACGGCCGGAATCCCCCTCCGGATCCCTGCCGCCCGGCAGCAAACACCTCGTGCTTACCCCCGCACCGACCCGTCACACCTGCGTCCGCCGACGCGGTCAGTCGGGGTCGACCACGGCGCGGACCTGGCCGCTGTCGGCATCTATCGTCACGTCGTGCTCCACGCCCGCGGGAGTGGTGAGCTCCACCTCCCACACCGCGACCCCCTGGTCCGTGTCGAGCTGAATGGACGTGACCCGTCCGCCCGGCACGGCCGCCAGGGCCTTGTCGATGGCCTGCTGCCTGCCGATACCGGTATCGGCCGCCAGCGACCGGTCCGCCGCGACCGAGCGGAACGCGACGGTGTGATCGTCCGGACCGCCGGTGGCCACCGCGGACAGGACCGCGCTCAGACCGACGACGGCGGCCGCGACGGCCGTGCCGACGAGCAGCCAGCGAAGGCCGGCGTAAGCACGGCGGAATACGGTTGTCATGGGAAACCTCCTGCGCGAGTGATGATCTCGAATGCGTTCACTGTGGCGAACCGAGCTGAAGGCGAGCTGAAGTCACCTGAAGACGGTTTCAGGATCCGTCTGCCACTCTTGGGGGATGCGTCTGCTGATCGTCGAAGACGAGAAACGTCTGGCTCGCACGCTGGCAAAAGGGTTGTCTGCCGAGGGATTCGCCGTGGATGTGGTGCACGACGGCGCCGAGGGCCTGCATCTGGCGACGACAACCGACTACGACTTGATCATCCTCGACATCATGCTGCCCGGCATGAACGGCTACCGCGTCTGCGCCGCGCTGCGCGCCGGTGGCCACGAGACGCCCGTGCTCATGCTCACCGCGAAAGACGGCGAATACGACGAGGCCGAGGGCCTGGACACCGGCGCGGACGACTACCTCAGCAAGCCGTTCTCCTACCTGGTGCTGCTGGCCCGCATCCGTGCGCTGTTGCGCCGCCGGACCCGCGGCGGCGCCCGTGTGCTGCGCGTCGGTGATCTGACCGTGGACCCGGGCACCCGGACCTGCCGTCGCGGCACGCAGGACGTGACGCTGACCGCCAAGGAGTTCGCCGTGCTCGAGCACCTGGCCGTCCGCGCCGGGGAGGTGGTCTCGAAAGCCGATATCCTGGACCATGTCTGGGATTTCGCCTATGACGGCGACCCGAACATCGTCGAGGTCTACATCAGCACGTTGCGCCGCAAGATCGACGCGCCGTTCGGGCGCCGATCGATCACCACCGTTCGCGGCGCGGGCTACCGGCTGACGGCCGATCGTGCCTGAGCGAGCCGCGCGGGCCTGGTGGCGCTCGGTCCGCGTGCGCACCACGGTCGCGGCGACGGTCGTGGTCGCGGTGGCGCTGACCGCGGCCGGGCTCGTGGTGCTGGCCGTGCTGCGGCACAACCTGGTGCACAGCGCCGAAATGCGGGCGGAGTCCACCGCGCAGGACGTGGCGACGCAGCTCGCGACGGGCACGGATCTCGCCCGGCTGCGGCTTCCCGATGCCGAAAGCGAACCGGTGCAGGTCGTTTCGCTCGACCGCCGCGTGCTCGCGGCCGACGACGACCTCGCGGGCAAACCGCCCATGGCCGAGTTCGGCCCGTACGCCGAGACTTCCGATGACGATGACGATGACGAGGAGGACGACGAAGAGAACGAGGACGAGAAGCCGGACCGCGAAAGCCTTTCGCAACCCACGGACCCCACGGCGGCCGACGCCGAATTCGGCGACGTGCGGCTGACGGTGGACGACGAGGACGGGCCGCATCCGTTCCGGGTCGCCGCCCTCGCGGTGACCATCCGGGGCGGACAGCCCGCCACCGTCTACGCGGGCTCCTCGCTGGCGACCGCCGACAGCGCGGTGGCGGACGCACGGCAAGCGATGCTGATCGGCCTGCCCCCGCTGCTCGCCGTGGTCGCCCTGGTGACCTGGCTGGTCACCCGGCGCGCCCTGCGCCCGGTGGAGGCGATTCGCAGGCAGCTCGCCGAGATCATGGACGGCGATCTCTCCCGCCGCGTGCCGGAGCCGGGATCTCGCGACGAGATCGGCAGACTGGCGAGCACCACCAACGCCACGCTCGCCGCGCTGGAGGAGTCCACGGAGCGCCAGCGGCGGTTCATCGCCGACGCCGCACACGAGTTGCGCAGCCCAATCGCGAGCCTGCGCACCCAGCTCGAGGTGGCCCAGGCACACCCCGAACTGCTGGAAGTGGACGGACTGATCGGCGACACCATCCGGCTGGAACATCTCGCGGCCGACCTCTTGCTCCTGGCCCGGCTCGACGCGGGTGAGCAACCGCGCTCGGATCGGGTGGACCTGACCGTGCTGGTCCGGGAGGAGTTGGAGCACCGCGTCCGGGACCGGGTGGCCGTGCGGATCGCGACACCGAAGGAGCCCGTCGCGGTCACCGGAAGCCGTACCCAGCTCGCCCGCGTCCTGGGCAACCTGGTCGACAACGCGCAGCGGCATGCCGCGAACACCGTTGACGTCGCCGTGGACCACGCCGCCGACGAGCGGGTGGTGCTGTCGGTCACCGACGACGGACCGGGTGTGCCGCCCGCCGACCGCGACCGGATCTTCCAGCGATTCGTCCGCCTGGACGACGCGCGCAGCCGCGACGAGGGCGGCGCGGGCCTCGGCCTGGCCATCGTCCGCGACGTCGTGGAACGCCACGGCGGCACCATTCACGTCACCGACGGCGCGCCCGGTGCCCGTTTCGTGGTCACGCTGCCCGCAGCCGGTACGTAGCCGGGCGCTACGGGTTCGACGCCGTGCCACGACTGGTGATGATCGGAATCGAGGTCCGCACCACACGTCCGATCGAGCACGTCGCGGTCGATTCCGTTCGACTCCCGGCAGGGGACCCACGCCCATCGATCGTTGCGCGCCGCTACTCGGCCGCCGTGTCCGTCTTCTCCGGTGCGATCCCGTGGTTCGACGTGGGCAGGTCATGGACCTACGACACCGCCACGGTGCCCACGACGAATCCGCCGCTCGCAGCCCTGGACAGCCCCGTCGGCGGCGAGGCCCTGCCCTTGTCCGCGTCAGCCGAGCTCGCACGCGAACCGGGCGGCGATAACGCGATTCGGCACCGCACCGTCGTTCAACTGGCGAGCGCGCTACGCAGACTCTCGATGACGACCCGACGCGCGGCACGCCCTTCCGGGGTCGGGGTCAGCGGATAGACATGAGGCAGGCCGGGAGCCTCGTGGTAGTCCACCACGACCCCGGCGCCGCGCGCCGCCTCGACCAGCAGGAGGGTGTCCGGCCACAAAATGTCATCGGTGCCGCAGAAGACCGTCAGCGGGCCGAGTCCGCGCGGGTCGGCGGCCAGTGGGCTGACGCGCGGGTCGGCGAGCTCGAGATCGCCGCGCCAGTGTTCGATGAACACCCGCGATCCCGCGACGCCCAGCCACGGGTCCCGTGGCTGCACGACCTCGATTTCCGGATTGGTCAGCGACAGATCGAGCGCGGGGGCGATGAGCACGGTGCCGGGCAGCCGCACGTCGTGCTCGTCCCGCAGGGCCACCGCGGCCGACAGTGCGATCTGCCCTCCGGCGGAATCCCCTGCCACGCATACATTTCCGTAGGTCTCCCGGTTGGCGAGCGCCAGCTCCACGAAGCCCGCGACGACCTGACCTGCCGTCCCGAACGGAATCAGCGGGTAGATCGGGACCGTCACCGCCGCACCGGCTTCCGCGGTGACCGCCGCGCACAGCGCCCAGTGCTGCGGCGCGATCTCGTGCACCCAGCCGCCGCCGTGTGCGTACACAACGTTCCCTCGTGGCGTGCGCCCGCGCGGAGTGAGGGTGTAGACCGGCCAGCCGCCGCGACGCTCCACCGTGATCGTCACATCCGCGCGCAGCCGGCGCGGCGGACCGTAGTTGCGCGGGCGCACGCTCCGATCGAGAACCCGCTTGCGCGCGGACTCGGCATCGATGAACACGCGATTGGCCCGCGTCGCCTTCAGGTACCCGCGCACCACCTGGTTGGCCAGACTCGGCATCGCATCTCCTCCACTCCGGCGACCGGCGACCGGCGAGTTCGCCATCACCTCGGAAGGCGATTGTGCCGCACCCGGGCCGGCGGCAGCCGTCGGCCCGAGCCGGAATTCGCGCCGTCAGGACAGCTTCAGGCTGCGTCCGATGATCTCTTTCATGATCTCGGTGGTGCCGCCGTAGATGGTCTGGATGCGGGCGTCCATGTAGGCCTTGGCGATCGGGTATTCCTTCATGTAGCCGTATCCGCCGTGCAGTTGCAGGCAGCGGTTGATCAGGTCGAGCTGCTCCTCGGTGCTCCACCACTTGGCCATCGCCGCGTCCTCCGCGGTCAGCTTGCCCTCGTTGAGCAGCTCGATGAACTTGTCGACCATCAGCCGCACCGCGGTGGTCTTGGTGGCCAGTTCGGCGAGCACGAAGCGCGTGTTCTGCAGCGCGCCGATCGGCTTGCCGAACGCCTTGCGGTCGCGGACGTATTGCACGGTCATGTCCAGGCAGGACTCCATCGCGGCCGCCGCCATGACGGCGATCGACAGACGTTCCTGCGGCAGGTTCTGCATGAGGTGGATGAAGCCCATCCCCTCGGTGCCGAGCAGGTTCTTGCCGGGCACGCGCACGTCGGTGAAGCTCAGCTCGGCGGTGTCCTGGGCCTTGAGGCCGAGCTTGTCCAGGTTGCGGCCGCGCTCGAAGCCGGGCATGCCGCGCTCGACCACGAACAGGCTGAAGCCCATGGCCCCCTTCTCGGGGTCGGTCTGCGCCACCACGATCACGATGTCGGAGTTGATGCCGTTGGTGATGAAGGTCTTGGCGCCGTTGAGGATCCAGTCGTCGCCGTCCCGCACCGCGCGAGTCTTGATGCCCTGCAGGTCCGAACCGGTACCCGGTTCGGTCATCGCGATCGCGGTGATGATCTCGCCCGCGCAGAAGCCGGGCAACCAGCGCTGCTTCTGCTCCTCGTTGGCCAGCTCGAGCAGATAAGGCGCGATCACATCGTTGTGCAGCGAGAAGCCGAGGCCGGAGTACTGGCCGCGCACCGACTCCTCCGAGACGATGGCGTTGTAGCGGAAGTCCTTCACCCCGCCGCCGCCGTACTGCTCCGGCATGGCCATGCCGAGGAAGCCCTGCTTGCCCGCCTCGAGCCAGACCGCCCGGTCGACGATGCCCTGCTCCTCCCACTTCGCGTGATTCGGCGCGACGTGCTGATCGAGAAACTTGCGGAACGACTCCCGGAACAGTTCGTGCTCGGGTTCGAACAGTGTGCGTTCCACGCCAACCTCCTAGTGACCACACCGGCCGGTCCACACCGACCAGTCGTTGCCCCATACCGTACCCGGGGCGAGAATCCCTGTTCACTTCTGGGGCCGGAACCATGGTCTCACCAGGAGCGGCGGATCGGGTCGAGATCAGCGGACGAGATTCCCGGCAAACGATCGAAGGCATGGGACGGTTGATCGCCACCCTGGGCGGGACGCCGCAGAACGAGGCCGGCCTGCCACTGACCGGCACGCGCTTCAGTTGTCGATCAAGACGACGGACTGCGCGACCACGGACACCGACTGAGCAGACTCAGGCGAAATGCCGACAGGCGCAGACACCGCTCGCCGATGACAACGACCGCCGCGGTCGCCACCCGGCGCGCGAGGTCGGATCCGTCGACGGCCCGATGGTGTCGGCGCGGATGACCGGAGTGACTGCGAGCCGTTCGGCCAGGCGAGCCCCAGCCATCCCAGTGGTGCGCGAGGTGTCCGGCCTCGGACATGACAGTCGGCCGGACCCTCCGCCGGTCCAACCCAGCTCGCGGCGCGCTCGAGAACCGGCCGTCACTCGACCTGTTCCGACGACTCGGCCCGCCGACCGCCGCCGCCGCGCAAGCTCCAGGTCGCGATGGCGGTGCGTCCGGCCGGGAAACTCCGCGGCTGAAGTGCCGATCGGGCGTGGGAACGGTCGAGCCGTAAGCTCTGCGACGAATCGCCCTACGTGACGTGCCGCGCTCGCAGCACCGACGCCGACGCCGAACAGCCGGACGATGAACAGTCGACCGTCGCGCGGATCGCCGCAGCCCTCAGCGCGTCAGCCAACCGCGCAAGCGGCCCACCAAGGTGCGCCCTTCGTCGCGCGCCCGTTCGGCGAAGAGGAAGTTCATCTCCTCCTCCAGCGCTTTGCGCACTACGTCACGGAATTCCGTGGCGGCGGCGTGCATGTCGCCCGCGTTGCGCCACGGCGCCGGGTCGATGGGCGCACCGGCGGAGAAGTAGAAGCGCTCCGGACGCGGGATGACGGTGGGACCGACGCCGCGGATGAGCGGCGGGGTGAGGTCGCGGCTGAGCCCGAGCGCTTCCACGGTCCAGCGCAGGGGGCGCAGGATCGGATGGTCGCCGTCGACCAGGATGTCGTAGGCGTCGTCGACGCCGATCATCGCGACCGGGACGATGGGCGCGCCCGCCTCGATCGCCATGCGGGCGAAACCGCTGCGCCCCTCCCACTTCAGCAGGTACTTCTCGTTCTTGCGGCGGACCGCCTCCCGGCCACCGCCAGGGAACACCATCACGGCCTCGCCGCGCCGGAGCAGGGCCAGGCAGTTGGACCGAGTGCCGCGCACCGCGCCGTAGTGGTGCAGCAGGTGCCGGACACCGGGAACGTTGATCAGCACGTTCTCGGCGAGACCGCGGATCAAGCGGCCGCGGCGGCGCAGCACCTCGGGCAGCAGCATGGGGGCGTCGATGCCGCCCAGCAGGTTGTGGTTACCGACCAGCAGCACCGGGCCGTCGGCCGGGATGTTCTCCAAGCCGTAGAAGCGCGGGCTGGTCCACGCGCGCAGCGGCGCGAGCAGGGTGTCGATCACCCGCAGATCGGTGTCGGTCAGCGAAACCGACAGCGGCGCACCGTCGCTGAGCGCCGGATCGGCGCTGTTCGCGGCGCCGGAGCGCCGGGTGCGGGAATCGGAGCGGGCGTCCGACATGAACCCTCCTGGTGTCGATTCGATGACGATAGCGCAACGAAATCGACTGCGTCGCACCGGATGTGCGCGTCGCATCGCGACACGCCCGATCCGGTCGATCGACCAGCTCGTTCGCCGTCCCGGCAAGCCTGTCGCGAACTCGCACTTCAGCGGCGGTCCACGAGCACGGATACGCCGCGAACCAGCGCGCGGAAAGACAGCGTCACATCTCAGGAAGTGAGATGCTCGACCTAATCCTGCGTACCGGCCGTGCCCGCGTGCGCGTACTCCGACAAGGCGGCGGCGAGAGCATGCGGGACGCGCGCGTGGACGCGGGTTCCGCCCTCTTCGTGATCCGAACCGAGGATGCGGCCATCGGCGTGGATGCGGGCGAGCAGGTCACCGCGCGTGTACGGCAGCAGCACGCTGATCTCCACGTCCAAGTCCCCGAGCAGCTCGGCGAGCCGCTCGCGCAGCCCATCGATCCCGCGGCCGCTGCGCGCCGACACGAACGACGCGTCGGGCAGCAGCGCACGCAGGTTGGTGAGCTCGGTCGGCCCCATCGCGTCGGTCTTGTTCACCACCAGCAGTTCGGGCGGGGCGGGTGTACCGGATTCCTTGATCACGTCCGTGATCACCTCGCGGACCGCCTTGATCTGCTCGGCGGGCAGCGCGTCGGAGCCGTCCACCACGTGCACCAGCAGGTCGGCGCCGGTCACCTCCTCCAAGGTGGAGCGGAAGGCCTCGACCAGCTGGGTCGGCAGGTGCCGCACGAAGCCGACGGTGTCGGTGAAGACGACCTCGCGCCCGTCGTCCAGTTCGGCCCGGCGGGTGGTCGGATCGAGGGTGGCGAACAGGGCGTCCTGGACCAGCACGCCGGAGCCGGTGAGCTTGTTCATCAGGCTCGACTTGCCCGCGTTGGTGTAGCCGACGATCGCGACGGACGGGATGCCACTGGACGTGCGGCGCGACCGCATGGTGTCGCGCGCGGTCTTCATCTCGCGGATCTCCCGGCGCAGTTTGGCCATCCGCTCACGGATGCGACGACGATCGGTCTCGATCTTGGTCTCACCGGGGCCGCGCAGACCCACGCCGCCGTTGCTACCGGCGCGGCCACCGGCCTGCCGGGACATCGACTCACCCCAGCCGCGCAGCCGGGGCAGCATGTACTCCATCTGGGCCAGCGAGACCTGCGCCTTGCCCTCCCGGGAAGTGGCGTGCTGAGCGAAGATGTCCAAAATCAACGCGGTCCGGTCGACCACCTTGACCTTGACCACCTTCTCCAGGGCGGTCAGCTGAGCGGGGGTCAGCTCGCCGTCACAGATGACGGTGTCCGCGCCGGTCTCCAGCACCACGGAGCGCAGCTCGTCGGCCTTGCCGGAGCCGATGTAGGTGGCCGGATCCGGCCGGTCGCGGCGCTGGATCAACGCTTCCAGCACCTCGGAGCCCGCGGTCTCGGCGAGCGCGGCGAGTTCGGCCATGCTGGCCTCGGCCTGCGTGGCGGTCCCCGTGGTCCAGACCCCGACCAGCACGACGCGCTCCAGGCGCAGCTGCCGGTACTCGACCTCGGTGATGTCGGTGAGCTCGGTGGACAGGCCCGCAACACGGCGGAGCGAACTGCGGTCCTCCAACTGCAGTTCACCGGTTGTCGGATCGGCCGACCAACCCGATCGCCGCATCCGTGCCCGGTGCTCGGCGACGACGTCGCCGGTCACCGCGTCTTCGCCGGACACCGCGTCGTCGGCCGCATCGGCGGCGCGATCGTTCGCCTCCGCCGGAGTGAATTCATACGTCTCTGACTTCCTCATACACCATCCATGCTGCCACGACATCACCGCAGCACGCACCCGGTTATCGGGGCGATGCCGCTACCGACCGTCCCACCAGGCCCCGGCGAGGCGACCCGAGGCCAGCAAAACCGACGGCCCGCGCAGCCATGCCGAGCCGCGCTCGAGCCCGACGGTCAGTTCGCCGCCGGGCACCCGGACCGTCACCCGACCGGAGTCGGCGCCGATCCGGAAGCCGTCGGCGGCCAGCGCCGCGGCGGCCGCGGCGACGGTTCCCGTTCCGCAGGAACGGGTTTCGCCCACACCGCGCTCGTAGACCCGCATGTCGACCGACCTCTCGGCGTCCAGCGCCGTGACGATCTCGACGTTCACCCCGTGTGGGAACAGGTCCGGATCGAAGCCGGGCGGCACGGTCAGGTCGAGCTTGCCGAGCGCGTCCACGGACATGCCCGGATCGACGCAGGCCAAATGCGGATTGCCGACATCGATGCCGATCCCGGGCAGCGCCCAGCCCGCGATGGTCGCGGTGGACGGGCCGAGTTCGCGCACCCGGCCCATGCCGACGGTGACGTCCCCGGTGACCGAGTTCCCGGCATGCACGGTGACCGGACGCGCCCCGGCGCGGCTGCCGACCACGAAGCTGTCGCGGGTTTCCAATCCCGCCGCGTGCAGGTAATGCGCGAATACGCGCACGCCGTTGCCGCACATCTCCGCGATCGAGCCGTCGGCGTTGCGGTAATCCATGAACCAGTCGTCGGCGCCCACGTCCTCCGGAAGCTCCGCCAGCACACCGGCGGCCTGCAACGCACCGGCCCGCGCGACCCGCAACACGCCGTCCGCGCCGAGCCCGCGCCTGCGATCACACAGCGCGCCGACCTGCTCGGCCGTCAGCGCGAGGCCGGCCTGCGGGTCGGGCAGCACCACGAAATCGTTCTGGGTGCCGTGACCCTTGGTGAACTCGATATCCGGCACGTGCGATGTCTCCCTGTCTCGTCGTCATTTGGCAAACGTCCGGCGCTGCCGGGAAATTTCGTAGAGCGCCACCGCGGCCGCCGAGGGCGCCCCCAGCGAGCTGGCCGTCCCACCCATCGGGATGTGCACCATGTCGTCGCAGGCCGCCTCCCACGCGGCGCTCATACCGCTGGTCTCGTTGCCGATGACGAGGATGGTCGCGTCGGTGAAGTCGTAGTCGTAGGCGGCGTGGCTGCCGTGCTCGTCGGTGCCCACGATGCGGGTCGGGATGCCGCGGCGGATCTGCCGGTTGCGGAACTCCAGCACCTGCGCGGGCCCGGCGGCGCGGATCACCGGCACGGCGAACAGCGAACCGGTCGAGGCGCGCACCGCCTGCGGGTCGTACTGGTCGGCGCCGTGTCCGGTGACGATGACGCCGCTGGCGCCGAACGCGTCGGCCGAGCGGATCAGCGTGCCCAGGTTGCCCGGCGAGTTGGGCCGGTCGAACACCACGACCACCGGCGCGTCCTCCCCTGGCTCACCCGGCTCGAAGGCCTCCAGTTCGGGCTGCCGCGACTCCGCGACCGCCACCAGTTCCGGTATCCCGGCGGCCTTTTCGCCGAGTTCGGCCATCAGCTCGGGCACCAGGCCGACCTGTGGCACACCGCTGGTGTCCAGCACTTCGCGCGCCCAGCTGGACAGCTCGGGGCCGCCGAGCCGGTACAGCAGCGTCTCCAGCGGCCAGTCGTTGGCCATGGCCTGCGTGATCGGACGCACGCCCTGCACCAGGAAACGGCCGTCGCGATGACGCTTGGTGCGGTTGTTGAGGTAGGCCTGCCACACCTGGACGGAGGCGTTGCGCGTGCTCACACGTCGGGTCACTGCGGAGTCCGTTCTTTCTCGTCGAGCAGGGCCAGCGCCGTCGCGGCCGGATCAGGGGCGGCGCCGTCCACCCACCGCACCCGGGGATCGCGCCGGAACCAGGAGCGTTGCCTGCGCACGTAGCGCCGCGTGCCGATCAGGGTGCGTTCCTGAGCATGGTTCAGGTCGTATTCGTTGTCCAAATAGGCCAGGACTTGTGCGTAGCCGATGGCCCGCCGGGCCGTGACGCCCTCGCGCAAGCCGCACTCGATCAGGCCGCGTACCTCCTCGACCAGCCCGCCTTCGAACATCGCGGCGGTGCGCCGCTCGATGCGCGCGTCCAAGGCCGCGGTCTCCCGGTCGACGCCGATGACGATCGTGCCCCAGCGCGGCCGCCCGATGGTCGGCGCCGACGCGGCGAACGGCTGTCCGGTGAGTTCCACGACCTCGAGCGCACGCACCATACGGCGCCCGTCGGTGGGCAGGATGGTGGCAGCGGCCACCGGATCGGCCGCGCGCAGCGCCGCGTGTACGGCCGCGACGCCCCGCTCGGCGAGCACCGACTCCCAGCGCGCCCGCACGGCCGGATCGGTGGCCGGGAACTCCCATTGGTCCAACAGCGCCTGGACGTACATCATCGAGCCGCCCACGATGACGGGCACCCGGCCGCGCCCCATGATCGCGACGACGTCCGCGCTCGCCGCCGCCTGATACGCGGCCACGGACGCGGTGTCGGTCACGTCGAGCACGTCGAGCTGGTGGTGCGGGATGCCCCGGCGCTGCGCGACGGGCAGCTTCGCGGTGCCGATGTCCATGCCGCGGTACAGCTGCATGGCGTCGATGTTCACGATCTCGCCGCCGAGTTGTTCGGCCAGGTCGAGGGCCAGATCGGATTTGCCGGTGGCGGTGGGGCCGACGACCGCGATCGGAGTGATGCCGGAATCCGTCACGGCGCGTCGTCTCCCGCGGGCCGCCAGAGGCTCACGTGGTAGCCGACTCCGAACGGGGCGTCCCGGTAGCGCGTCTCGACCAGCGGATCGGCGCGGAACAGCCCGGCCAGCACCTGATAGGCCGGGCGGCCCGTCACGCCCAGTTCGGCACACAGTCCGGAGTCGAGTGCCCGCAACGCGGCGCGATCACCCGCGCTCAGCGCGTCGTCCAGCCGGTCCTGCACCGGACGGGCCCGTTCATCGAGGTAGCCGGGCGCCTTGACCGACAGCGTCGCCGCGCCGTCGGCGACGACCAGCACACCGCGCGGCTCGCCGTCGCTGTCCAGCTCGGCACGCAGCTTCGTCCCGGCCTCCCGGCAATGCTCCGCGGGCGCGTCCGCGGCGACGACACTCGCCTCGGCGACCGCGTCGGGGGCGACCTGCCCGCGTAGCCACCCGCCGATCAGTACGGCCAGCGGCAACCCGGCATCGGCCTGCCGCGCTCCGGCGACGGCGGCACTCGAGAGACCGACCCGCACGTCGACGCCGAAGCCGCGGAACGTGCCGACGGTCTCCGGACCGAACGTGCGGTCACCGGCATCGGCGCCGATCACCGTCCAGTGGCCTGTCACGGACGCGAAGGCGCGCACGGTGTCGAGCACGGCCGACCGCAGCACCGCGCGCGGATCCGAATCCCCTGCTCCCGCCGTGTCCGCCGCACCACCGCACAACTCGGGGACCAGCACGGGCGGCGACGGAACGAGGGCGGCGACGGAGAACACGTCGTAACCGTAGTCGTTGCGGGTCCTGCCGGTACCGGCCGGCTTCGAGTGTCTCTGCCGTAAATACCGCCGAGATTGATAGTGTTCGAGGAGCTACAACCCAGGTCATCAGGGGTTGGAATCCGCGGGATTCCTCCGTGGGAAGGCATGGATCGATGGTCACAAGGGCTCGGACCGGGTTGAATGGAATGAGCTAGGGCGTAACCAGGCAGCCGTGACGCGCGGCAGGGACGAGGAAAAATGACCGACAGCAACGGAACCGCGAAAGCCGGACCCGGCAAGATGCCCCGTTCTTCCGGTGCTCCGAAACCGGGCCGCTCGATTCAACCGCCCAAACCGCACGCGGTCAAACCCGCCCCGGGCCCGGCCCAGCAGCATCCCCATCCCGTCGTCGTGCCCACCGTCTCCGATCCGAGCCGGTGGGGCCGGGTCGACGAAGACGGCACCGCGTGGGTGAAGACCGCCGAGGGTGAACGCCAGATCGGCTCGTGGCAGGCCGGTGACGCCGCGGAGGGCTTGGCCCACTTCGGCCGCCGGTTCGACGATCTGGCCACCGAGGTCGCCCTGCTGGAGGCCAGGTTGGCCGCGGGCGCGGACGCACGCAAGACCAAGGCCGCCGCCGTCACGCTGGCCGAGTCGCTGCCGACCGCCGCCGTCATCGGCGACATCGAGGGCTTGGCCCGGCGCCTGCAGGCCATCGCCGAGCACTCCGAAGAGGCCGCCGCGCACGCCAAGGAAGAGAAGGAACGCGCCAGGCACGAGCACACCGAACGCAAGGAGGCGCTGGCCGCCGAGGCGGAGAAGATCGCCGCCGAGTCCACCCAGTGGAAGGCCGCGGGCGATCGGTTGCGCGAGATCCTCGACGAGTGGAAGTCCATCCGGGGCGTGGACCGCAAGGTCGACGACGCGCTGTGGAAGCGCTACTCCAAGGCGCGTGAGGCGTTCAACCGCCGCCGCGGCGCGCACTTCGCCGAGCTGGATCGCGAACGCGCCGCCGCGAAGGCGCGCAAGGAAGAACTGTGCGTGCAGGCCGAGGAACTGTCCGGCTCCACAGAGTGGGTGGCCACCGCGGGCATCTTCCGCGATCTGCTCACCGAGTGGAAAGCCGCCGGTCGCGCGCCGCGCGAGGCCGACGAGGCGCTGTGGCGGCGCTTCAAGAGCGCCCAGGACGTCTTCTTCGCCGCGCGCAACGCCGCGGTCTCCGAGCGCGACGCCGAGTTCGAGCACAACGCGGCCGCCAAAGAGGAACTGCTGAACCACTACGCCTACATCGATCCGTCCGCCGACCTGGAAGCGGCCCGCGGCGCGCTGCGCGAGCTCCAGGACAAGTGGGACGCCATCGGCAAGGTTCCGCGCGAGCGCATGCAGGAACTGGAAGGCAAGCTGCGGGCTATCGAGAAGCGTGTGCGCGACGCCGTCGACGCGCAGTGGCGGCGCACCGACCCCGAGGCGATGGCCCGCGCCGCCCAGTTCCGCGAGCGCGTGGCGCAGTTCGAGGAGCAGGCCGCGAAGGCGCAGGCCGCAGGCAAGGCTCGCGACGCGGAGAAGGCGCTGGAACAGGCCAAACAGTGGCGAGAGTGGGCCGAGGCCGCCGAGGGCGCCGTCAGCAACCGCTGAGATATCGGCCCGATCGAAACGAACAGCGGCCCCTCCCGGCTGGGACGGGCCGCTGTCGTATGGAAAGAGCCGGTCAGGAATCGCCCATGAGCCGACGACGGTCGCGTTCCTCCGCCGCCGCGGCGGCGTTGCGGCGCTGCTCCTCCGCGGCCAAGTGCAGCGCGGTGCGGCTCCACACCACCCGGATCCAGTGGAAGGTGAGCACGACGGTCACGATCGCGCCGAGGATCAGGCCGAGGCCGGGGCCCGCGCCGACGTAGTTGCCGAGCCCGGGCGTCTGGCGGTGCCAGATGGACAGCACGCCGAACACGGCCGCCACGGCACTGCCCGCGACCGCGACCCAAGCCAGCACCCAGCGGCGGGTCATCAGCGCCAGCATCGAGAAGCCGATGCCGAACACCACGACGAACCACACGAAGATCCGCGAGGGCAGCCCGATGTGCTCGGCCCGCGCGACGTCGGTGTTCAGCAGCACGTCGAAGCCGCGCGCCGCGCCGGCGTGCGACAGCACCAGCGAGGCCAGCAGCAGGAACACCGCGCCTGCCACGACCATCGCGCGGACGCCGGGATCGATCTCACCGGCGATCTTGCGCTCGACGGCGTCGAGATCGTCGCGGAACTGTTCGAAATCGGCGGTGCTCTCGACCGAGCTCACGGAATCCTCGTTTCGTTCGTCTGCGTCGGGGCTCGCCGGCTCGCGCCCCCGGTCGGCCGCGGACGCGCCGCGCTGGTCGTCGCCGGACGCGGGGACAGATCCATCGGCGCCACGGGTGGCGTCGTCGTTGTCCTGCGGGCTCGCGGTCATGCGTCGCAGCCGGTCGAGCAGCTCGCGGCCGCGGGTTCCGGGGCGGGTGCGCCGATGCGAGGCAGTCCGAGCCCGACGCCGATCGGCGCGGTCTTCGGGGTGACGCCGCGCTCGTGCGCGTCACCGGCGCGGGTACGGCGGTGGGTCTTGATCGCGGCATCGGCGAC